>SMWZ01000013.1 GCA_004356455.1 Deltaproteobacteria bacterium | reverse complement strand
GGCGACGATCGCCGAGCTGTCATCCGCCGGGATCGCAGGCCTGGGACTCTTCTGGTTCATCACCCGTACCTTCGGCTAGCTTGGCATACGCCCTCGAGATCCGGTTAGGGTCGAGCCATGCTGCTGAAGGGTAGACGGGCGATCGTCACCGGTGGAGCGAGCGGCATCGCCGCTGCCACCGTGCGAGCGTACGCGCGGGAAGGCGCCCGGGTGGCTTCGATCGACATCGACGACGCGAGCGGCCAGGCCGTGGCCGAAGAGGCCGAGCCTGAGGTCGCGTACTTCCACTGCGACGTATCAAAGCGCGCCGAGGTTCTCGAGACCTTCGCGCACTGCGTGGAATGGAGTTCGCAATTCCACTCGGGGGACGGCTAGGCGATGCCGACCGGAACCTCGGGCCGGCCATGATCTTTCTCGCGAGCGAGATGTCGAGCTTCATCACGGGCCAGGCCATCGCTGTGGACGGCGGCATGGTCATGCTGGGCTAGCCCGGATATCTCACCCGGTGGCCTACTGCGGCCGCCAATTGCACGCTATCTCGGCCCGGACTCGGCTCCTCAACTGACCGGTTAGCGGCGGGCAAACCCGCCTGCCGGCACGGCACACGGCTGCTGGTTAGGGGAGGCTCCCAAAAATGGGCATTCTGTAACTCTACAGCGCCGTATGCGGCTACAGAAGACCTGAGCGCGACCAAGCGCGTGTGGTTCCCTACAACAGCTTTCGTGACATCGCAGTGCGTTCCCTCTTTGGTGGGATGGCCCACCTCCGCTAAGCTAATGACGTTGTCCATCACGGGGGGTGAGAGCATGACAGCACTGAACATAGCTAAACTTCTATCTCTTACGTGTGCGGCGGTGCTCGCGGTCGGGCTCTGGGTCTTGCCTGGCAACGCGAAGGCAGGACCGGATATCGACGGCGCAGTCGATGCCTTGATCTCGTGGCCCATCAGCACACTCGGCGATGTCGCGGGATCCGCGGGTCTGATCACGGCCTCTGTGACCGGCACGCTGGGCGATCTGGTCGCGTTGGTTGATGACAATAAGTACTCGCGGGTCGTGCTGCGGGGCCTCTTCAGCACGAGCATCTACCGCCTCTCTCTGGGGGTATCCCAGACCTTCACAGGAGCGATGGAGGGCATGCGAGCCCAGGACTTCGAGCGCTACCCTGAGCCGATCTCAGCCTACATGGACACCAGGGATCCCACCGAGAGGTTGGACGCCCTCTCGGCGGGCGTTGGTGGCATCTACGTTGCCATCACCGATGCCGTTGGGCTCCCCCTGCTCGTGCTGACCAGGGGTGCGGGTGTCCAGGGCGCGACCGATGGGATCGAGAGCTGGCAGAAGAAGGTGCGCGAGCGCTATCTGGGTCCGGTCCGCGGGGGCATGTAACGCCCAGCTCGTGAGACGAGCCTGAGCGGACGCGCGTGGGGCGCGCTGCCTTCTGGCAGCGCGCCGCCGTACGCATTCGCGCCCCGGGTCTGCGGTGGACCTCGTGGCATCCGATGCCCCATGATAGGGCCAGCATGAGCGACCCGGCCCCGCTGCGGATCGGCATTCTCGGCGCGGCACGCATCGCGCCGATGGCGTTGGTGCGTCCGGCGCGAGCGGTCCCGGGCGTGACCTTACTTGCCGTGGCGGCGCGTGACCCGGAGAAAGCGCGCGCCTTCGCCCGGAAGCATGGGATCCCGCGCGTCCATCCGAGCTACGATGCGCTGCTCTGCGATCCCGAGATCGACGCGGTCTACAATCCCCTGCCCAACTCACTGCACTGCGAGTGGAGCATCCGAGCCCTGCGAGCGGGGAAGCACGTGCTATGCGAGAAGCCGATGGCAGCCAACGCTGCGGAGGCCGAGCGCATGGCGCAGGCGGCCGCGGATGCAGGCCGGCTTCTCGTGGAGGCCTTTCACTACCGATATCATCCGCTTGCCGCCCGGCTAAGGGAGTTGATCGAGAGCGGCGCCCTGGGACGGGTCCAGCATCTGGAAGCTCATATGTGTGTTCCGTTCGCGATCCCGGGCGACATCCGCTACCGCCTCGAGCTCGCCGGTGGCGCGAACATGGACGTGGGCTGTTACGTGATCAACCTCCTGCGCTTTCTGGCCGCTGCGGAGCCCGAGGTCACGCGGGCTGAAGCGCGGCTCTCGTCGCCTCAGGTGGACCGCTATATGGCCGCGGAGTTCCGTTTCGCTGACGGCCGTACGGCCCGCATGACCTGCGCCCTCTTCTCCGCATCGCTGCTCCGGATGAGCGCCAGGGTCCAGGGAGAACGGGGTGAGCTGCGCGTGTTCAACCCCATCGCGCCCCACTTCTTCCACCGCCTGAAAGTGATCGGCCCCGAGGGCAGCCGCGTCGAGCGCATTCGCGGCGACTCCACCTACACCTACCAGCTCCGCGCTTTTCTGAGGGCGGTGCGCGAAGGGAAGCCCATGCCCACGGACGCAACCGACGCCATCGCCAACATGCGTGTGATCGACGCTGTGTATGAGAAAGCGGGCTTGAGGCCGCGCGGGCTCCGATGAAGACGATCGGGTTGATCGGTGGGATGAGCTGGGAATCGTCCCTGGCGTATTACCGAATCATCAACGAGACCACGCGGGACCGACTGGGTGCGCTGCACTCGGCTCAGGTGCTGTTGTACTCGTTCGACTTCGCGGAGATTGAGCCGCTGCAGGCGGCAGGAAGGTGGGACGAAGCGGCCGAGAGGCTGATCTCGGCTGCGCAGGCCCTCGAGCGCGGAGGGGCGGATCTGTTTTTGCTTTGTACGAACACGATGCACAGGGTTGCGGACGAGATTCAACGTCGGGTCGAGATTCCTCTTCTCCACATCGTGGACTCAACCGCGGACCAAGTCGTCAAGGCGGAGATCGCTAGCGTGGGTCTTCTGGGAACCCGCTACACCATGGAGGAGGGTTTCTATCGCGATCGCCTGTCGCAGGGGCACGGGCTCGAGGTGCTGGTTCCCGGCCCGGAGGATCGAAGGTTGGTCCACGAGGTGATCTACCAGGAGCTCTGTTTGGGGAAGGTCCTGGAGACTTCCAGAGACCACTACCGGCGCATCCTCCGGGAGCTCGTGGGCTCGGGCGCGCAGGGGATCATTCTGGGCTGCACCGAGATCGGTTTGCTTGTTGGGGAGGATGACGCTTCGGTGCCGGTGTTCGATACGGCACGTATTCACGCGCAGGCGGCCGCTGAGGCCGCCCTCTAGCTTCAGTGCTGGCAGGGAGGAGTGAAGGTCATGGAGCTGATTGCAATGGTCGCCGCATTGTCGTTGATCGAGTACATGGTTTTTTCTTACCGCACGGGTCAGGCGCGGGCAAAGTACTCGGTTGAAGCACCTGCGGTTACCGGCCATCCGGTCTTCGAGCGCTATTACCGGGTTCAGATGAATACGCTCGAGCAGCTGATCGTGTTCCTGCCTGGCTTGTTTCTTTTCGGCCGTTACGTCAGCGTACCGATCGCCGCCATCCTGGGCGGGCTGTATATCCTGGGGCGGCTCGTCTACGCGGTCAGCTACGTGTCGGACCCGGCCAAGCGGGGCCCCGGCTTTTTGCTGAGCTACATTCCGATGGTGATCCTCATCGTCGGAGGTTTTCTGGGAGCAGGGGACGCCTGGTTCTAGCGTGTCAGGCCGTGCGTGCGCAGGGAGCGGACGCTGTCCCTTCACGCTGAGCCCTGAGCGCCTTCTGAATCTCCGCATGCCGAGCGCGATCGAGGCTGTAGCGGGCCATTAGGCTGATCCCTGCGGCGGCCAGCAAGGCGACTCCGGGACCGGCGGCGTATCCCAGCGCGTTGACCGTGGGCTCGGCTACGGTCCCGGGCTCCGCCTGTAGCGGGAAGCTGATCAGGGTAATGACGAAGCCCGCGAACGCGCTTCCCAACCCGGAGGCGGCCTTGCCCGCCAGCGAGAGCGCGCCAAAGAAGACTCCCTCCTGCCGACGTCCCCGCTCGAGCTCGTGCTCATCGGCGATGTCCGCCAGCATCGACCCGGCCACCACCGTGGGTGCACCGCCGGCGAACGCTGCCAGGAACACAATGGCGAAGAGAGTAGGCAGGTAGGCGTCGCTCTCTAGCGGCGGGAACCAGCCCCAGATCTTGAGTAGCGGCAGCAGCAGGGTCAGCGCGCTGAACCCCGTGATCCCGAGCATGAACATGGGCTTCTTCTCGATGAACCTGGAGAGATAGGCCCAGATCGGGGTCGAGATCAGAATTCCACTCAGCCCGCAGAGGGGGACCAGCATGACCTGCCGGCCGTCAAGGCCCCAGAAGTAGGTGCCCATGTGTGTCCCCAGTGCAAGGCTGGTTCCGCGCGCAACATAGAAGAGCACGAGACAGCTGAAGAACGCGCGGAAGGAGGTATTCTCGAGCGCCTCGCGAACCTCGCGCGCCGGACGCCGCAGCGTGAATGGCTCGGAGTTTTCGGGCGGCTTCCGTAGAAAGGGGATGCGCGAGTGAGTGCCGAGGGCTGAAACCAGGATGGTCACCAGCATGGCCGCGCCGAAGACGATCCCGATCTGCGGGTAGGCAGCGGGGTTCATCTGCCCGTTCTCGAATTCGGCCGTTGCGCGGAAGAAGACCTCCCCCGTTATCAGGAACAGAAGCGCCGCCGCAAAGAGCTGAAAGAAGGTACGGTACGCGACCACGATGGTGCGCTCCCCATAGTCGTCCGTAAGCTCCGCGCCCAGCGCCAGATGGGGAACGTGATACAGGGTCATGGCCCCCCGTGTGAGGACGGTGAAGACGGTCAGCCAGACGAAGAGACCCGTTTCCCCCAGGCCCTGCGGTGGGCTGAAGACGAGCGCGAAGGTGATGCCCAGGGGAAGGGCCGAGGCATACATGAATGGGTGTCGACGACCCCAACGATGCTTCAGGGAGTCTGAGATGGATCCGGCCAGCGGATCGGTGATCGCATCGAAGGCCAGGGCGATGAAGAGGGCGATCCCGGTGAGAACCCCCGATAGCCCGAGCACCTGGCTGTAGAAAAAAAAGAGCAGGACGGTAAAGGCCGCGTTTTTGATGCCCTCGGCGCCCTGGCCGAGTCCGTACCAGAGCTTGGTTGAGAGTCCGAGTTTGGGCATCCGAGTCCTTGAGTAGACAGCGAGGCCCCCGCATTGTAAAAGGAGGGCGATCAGAGGCCAATCTACTTTTGGGTGTGGCACCAGGAGGTCGAGAAAGTGAGTGCAGCGTCTGCGGCCGAAGGCCGAGTCCCACGTCTCCCCGTCGATCAGTCACTCGCAGCAGGCGATCAAGTCGGAGTTCCGGCGCTGATGGCCGAGCTCAGCATCTTTCGGGTTCTTCTGCATCACCCCCCTGTGGCCAAGGCCGTCTTCAACCTGCTTTCGACCTTGCTCTTCAACTCGAAGCTCGATCGAAGGCTGCGTGAGCTCGTAATCATGCGCATTGGCTGGGTGACCGGATCGGTCTATGAATGGACCCAGCACTGGCGCGTGGCGAAGACCCTGGGCGTCGACGAAGGCGATTTGCTGGCCGTACGCGAGTGGCGCTCGGCCGACCGCTTTGGTGATCCGGAGCGTGCGGTGCTCGCTGCGACGGATGAAACCATGGCGACCGGAACGATCTCGGCGGAAACCTGGGCCGCCTGCGAGGCCCACGTGGGCGCGCGCGAGAACTTGCTGGAGCTGGTAGCGGCCATCGGGACCTGGCGCATGATTTCCTCCCTTCTGCGCAGCCTCGAGGTGCCCCTGGAGGAAGGGGTGGAGCCCTGGCCGCCGGACGGGCGGGACCCCGCGCGGGAACGCGCATGAGCCGCATTTATCACGATGCCGATGCGGACCTGGGTGCCCTCAGGGACCGGACCCTGGCCGTCGTGGGCTACGGGAATCAGGGGCGCTCTCAGGCGCTCAATCTGCGCGACTCGGGGCTGAATGTGATCGTCGGGAATATCGTGGACGCATCGCTTGAGAGCGCTCGCGCCGACGACTTTGAGGCATTGCCGATCGCAGACGCGTGCGCCCGAGCCGATGTCGTGCTTCTGCTCGTTCCAGACGAGGTCATGCCCGAGGTCTACCAGAAAGAGGTGGCCCCGCAGCTGCGCCCGGACAGCGTCCTCGACTTTGCGTCGGGCTATAATATTGCGTTCGGCCTGATTACGCCCCCCGACTTCATCGATGTAGTCCTCGTCGCGCCGCGCATGATCGGACCCGGCGTGCGCGATACCTACGTGTCGGGCGAGGGATTTCCCAGCTTCGTGGGTGTTCACCAGGACGCGTCGGGCAAGGCCGGGGAGCGCATGCTGGCCTTGGCCAAGGGGATAGGATCGACGCGCGCGGGCTGTATCGAGATGTCGATGCACGATGAGGCCTCCCTGGACCTGTTCACCGAGCAGGGCTTCGGCCCCGCGTTCGGTAACGTGATGATGGCCGCCGTGGATACGCTGGTGGAGGCCGGCTACCCACCGGAGGCGGTGCTGCTGGAGCTCTTCCTCTCCGGTGAGCTGGCCTACACCTTCCAGAAGATTCGGGAGGTGGGAATGCTGGCGCAGATGGACTTCCATTCCCATACCAGTCAGTACGGGTCCATGACGCGCGGGGCCCGGTTCGTGGAGCTCGTGCCGGATCTCAAAGAGAAGATGAAAGAGACGCTCGAGGAGATCCGTTCGGGGCGTTTCAGCCAGGAGTGGTCCACCGATCATGACGAGAAGCTGAAGCTGCTCGAACGGCTCAAAGAGGTTCGTGCCAAGATCCCGTTCGCCGACTACGAGCGCCGGGCGCGGGCCGCCTTCAGGATCGGATCTCGCGATGAGGACTCCTAGGAGGGCGACTCGAGAGTCGCCCAACGCGCTATTGCAAGGCCCGCGGGGCCGCGCAGCGAGGCGTAGCCGAGCGAAGTGCGCGCAGGCGAGCTGAGCTCGCCGATAACGCGCTAGTCCTGGAGGCGCCACCGGGCATCACTGACGCCCGGGCCCTTTTCGTTAGTACCGGCTTAGGCTTCCGCCTCGTTCTGCCGATGAAAGAGCGTGCGGAGTACGAGTGCGCCCGTAATCATCGAGCTGCCAGGGGTGAGCGAGCTGCCGCGCCTGCGCGAGGGCGAGCTGGTGCTGCTGGCCGCGCCCGGTGCGACGCTCGACCGAGCCGAGCTCGCGCGCGCGCTGAGCTGGCTCAACGAGAACCCGAGCGTGGCCGCCGTTATCGATCTTCCGGCGCAGGACGACGCGTCCTCCCTGCTATTGGATCTGCTGCTTCGTCCCGAGGACGTGTCGAGCCTGCTCGTGCGCGGGGAGGCTCTTGCCCAATGCGACCCGCCGCCGGCGCTCGGAGGAGCGCTGGCCCGCGCGCAGCTGGCGGTGCGCCTCGCGTGCGGCCTCGAGGTCGCACGTTGCGACTCCGCCATCGCTCCTGCCTGCTCCCCGGGCCGCCCCGAGCCGGACGAGACCTCACATGCAACGCGGGAGGCACTTCGGAGCTTCGCGCTCGAAGACCTCTACCCCGTGCTGCGAACGCCTGAGGGCGTGGGTCGGATCTACGCCTCGATCCTGGAGTGCGCCTCCAAGCTGCTGGAGCGAGGCCATCGTCCCGAAGGGTTCGCGCTGGGGGCCTGGGCCGAGGCGCTGGTCGCGGGGCGGGAGCGGGGGCTCGGTCTCGAGCTGGATCCCCCGCGCCCGGCCGACGTGACTGAGAAGCCCCGCCGCGAGTTGAGCGGCGATCCCCTTGTCAGCCTGATCGTGCCCACCTTCAACCGGCCGCAGCTGCTGGCCCGTGCGCTGGCGAGCGTCGCCGCCCAGACCTGGGGCGATCTCGAGGTCATCGTCGTCAACGACGGAGGCGTGGATCCCGGGCCGATCCTCGACCCCTTCCAGCATACGATCGGTCCGGGCGGGTCCCTGACCGTGGTGCAGCACGCTAAGAACTTCGGACTGGCCGCGGCCCGCAACTCGGGTCTGCGCCTGGCACGCGGGCGCTACGTCGGCTTTCTCGATGACGACGACCGCCTGCTCCCGCACCATCTGGCGGCGCTGCTGCCGCAGCTGAAGCTCGGGGCCCGGGTCGTACACGGCGATGTGCGAAGCGTGCTCGAGGTGTCGGCTCATCCGCTGCCGTTCACGAAGAGCGTCGCTGTCCGCTACCAGTTCGACTACGATCCCGCGACCTTTCCGATCGAGAACAGCTTCCCCGTGCACTCCCTGCTCTGCGAGCGCGAGCTCGTGTGCGAGGCGGGTGGGTTCGACGAGACGCTTCCGGTGCTGGAGGATTGGGACCTCTGGCTGCGCGTGTTCCAGGTCGCGGCGCCGATACGGGTGCGGCGCGTCACGAGCGAGGTTCGTCAGCGTTCCGACGGGAGCAATATGACCGCCCGCAACCGGGGCTGCTGGTCCGACGTCTGTGCGCAGATCTACGGTAAGACCCTGGAGCTCGAACGTCGCGATCCGCTGCTGCGCAAGCGGCGCCTTGCGTACCTGCTCCAGCTGGCCGAAGAAGGACGGCATCCCTTCCCGCGCGGCGCCGGCACCTGGCTCCAAGGGGACGGCGAGCTTTGGCCCATCGACCCGGAAAGCCCCGCGAGCTATCCCTGAGCGGTTATTACTCGCGAAACGCGTCGTTCACTGCTTCGATGAAGTGGAGCGCCACTTCTTCAAGCGATCGCGGAAGGCAGCGCGGATGCGTTCGGATGCCATCTGGAGCGTCGCTGCCGCCGGATCGACCCCGCGGCGGCGCCGGCTTTAGATGCGGGGTACGAGCGGGAGCGCCTCTGATCATCAAACACGTACACGAATGAGCACCCTTGAGTCCGAATGTTGCCGCGCCGCTTGTGCAGCGCCGCGATGCTGACTATTCAGGACCCGAGACGGAGGTGGGTCTGCTGAGTGTCGACAAGGCCAGCGAGCTCTCGCCCGAAGCCCAGAACAACATCAGCTGGAACCTCGCTCAGTGGGGCGACAGGGACCGGTGGATCCACGAGCACGAGTACGGCCTGCGCTGGGGAGGCGGACTCCAGCAGTCGCCCAGCTGGATGGCGGACATTGCCAGTCGCTTCCTCCTGCCCCACCTGGCCGATCGGAGTGTCCGTGCCGTTCTCGAGATCGCGCCCGGGGCGGGAAGGTTCACGACGGAGCTCATCCGAGTGGCCGAGGAGCTCTGGCTGGTAGATTTGAGCCCTGCTTGCATCCAGCTCTGCAAGGAGCGCTTCAAGTACTACAAGAACATCCAGTACTCCGTGAACGATGGGGTCTCGCTGGGAATGGTCCCGGATCGCGCGTTTGACCTGGTCGCCTCGTTCGACTCGCTTGTCCACGTCGAGCCGGAGATCATCCTTGCTTACCTGGCGCAGTTCCGGGACAAGCTCGCCCCCGGCGGCATCGTCTGGCTGGACCACTCCGGCCGAGGAGTGAAAAAGATCGGCAACCGATCGTCCATGACCTACGATCGGATGCACCGGTTTGCCTCGGATCTCGGCTTCGAGATGCTCGCCCAGCACTGGCGGAACACCCACGACTGTATCTCCGTCCTGCGAAATCCCTAGCGCTCGCTACAGGCGCCTATAGGGCGGCGCGCTCGCGCAGGTAGGACTCCAACGTCCGTGCGAAGTCGTCGACCCGGCCCTCGGGCACGAAGATCAGGTTCCCCCATGCGGGCGAGTGATCGAGCGGGTAGCGCACGCAGCGCAGGAAGCGATGGGGAACCGTCCGGACGTCTCGTCGAGAGTACTCGATGATCTCAGCCCACTCGGAGATGAATGCGGCGTAGCCGTACCGCGCCATGTGGCGCACCAGATCGTGGTGGTCGTAGCCCCAGGGCTCGAGCGTGCGCTCATCCATGTACTCGCACATCACGAGCTCGGGGCGCCAGCGCTCGAAGTCGAAGCTCTTAAGGGCGGGGAAGTCCGCACCCTCGACGTCGATCTTGAGCACGGTGACCTCGTCGATCCCCCTGCCGGAAAGAAACTCGTCGAGCCGAACGGTCTCGACGGTAAGGGAGGGCGCGTGCGATGGGTGGAAGGGCTTCAGCGCGTGGATTCCCGAGTGGATCGAGCTGACATAGAAGGGCACGGCCTGAGCGGGCACGTCCGACACGGCCCGGGGCACGCAGTGGGCGCCGGCGAACCGTTCCAGGTTTCGGGTGAGCCCGCGGAAGTTCTCGGGCTCGGGCTCGAAGGCCAGCACACGCCAGTCCCGCTCCGCAAGTGCACGCGAGAACACGCCCACGTTGGCGCCCACATCGACGAGCGTCCGTACAGACTGGCGAGCGTAGGGGTAGCGCAGGATCAGGTCGAGCTCCGAGAAGTGGTCCGGTCGCCCGGCATCGCTCTGCTCCAGACCGGCCAGCCGGTCTCTCAGCTTGGCGTCGGTCGGATGGCGGCGCAGGTAGCTCCGGCACAGGCGTGCGGCTTGCTCCTCGTCGCCGATCGCCTCGAGGACCAGCGCGTAGTTCTCGACCGCGTTGCGGTGATCGGGCTCGGAGGACACCGCCCGGGATAGGCACTCGAGCGCCTCCTCACGGCGCCCGCACTGCCAGTGCAGCACGCCCATGTCGTTGAGAGCGTCCGCAGAGCCCGGATACAGCTCGAGAGCGCGAGAGAATGCCGCTTCCGCGGCACCGAGATTGCCCTTCACTGCGAGCGCCTCCCCGCCTCGCGTCTCCTCCGCGGAGTCAGCCCTCAGGCGCGCAGCCCGCTCCCGGTAAGGCGGCAGCGTGCGTTGGCAGTAGCCGTCGCGCTGGCTGCTCGTGACCCCACCTCCGTCGATCTGTTCTACCAGCTCATCTCCAGCTTGCACTGAAGGGTGCTTCAAGAGATCTGCTGCGGATATTTTGAGCGGGAGCGCAGGTTCAGTCGCAGACCAGGAGCGGTGTTCCGGAATCTGTCCGCCGAGTGTACTCTGAAGCTCGTTCCAGGCAGCCTCGAAACCTGCCGAGCTCGGATAGCGCTCGCGGCCAAGACGAATGCAGTCCGCCGCATCCGCGATGCGGCCACTCTGGAGATGGACTTTCGCACGTTCGATCAGCTCAGCCTTGGAACAGTCGGGTAGCTGGTCCCGGACCCTGGGCAAGCGGTATTCCTTTGATTGATGCTGCGTCCCAATTCTCACCTGGTTCGATGAGACCCCGCCTGCGCGTTTCTCCGCTATGGCTCGAATCGCATCTGCGCAGCGTTCGGCAGCGTCGCCGTTGAGGGTGGCGCAGTGGCTCAGCAGGAATTGTCGCCGCTTTACCGGGTCGTCATCTCCGGCTGTCAGCGCGAGGCGAAGAAGGGCGAGCAGCTCGGATTGATCTTGGGCAACGGGGACCGCGCCGGTCTCATCCTGCTGGAAGATCCCGAAGGGTTCTCCGTGTGGATTGAAGTAGATCGCCCGGACTCCCAGCATGAGGGCTTCATAGATGACCGTGCTGAAGCGCGTGATTACGACCGACGTCTCCGCCAGCTGGGCGCTGATCGACGAAGCATCGGATGCCTTCACGGGATACTCGGGTGGAAACGCTCCCCGGTCGCGCGGATGCTGCGATATGAAGAAGCGTCTGCCCAAAGACCGGCAGGCCTCGACAGCCTCCCGCACCCAGGACTCCCTGATCTCTTCGTAAACGCCGTAGGTGAAGTTGCAGTTGATCATGATCGGGCGTTCGGGGTCGAAAGTCTGCTCTTGAATCGAGTCGTACTTGGGGTTCCCCGTGACGATCGTGTTGGGCCGATCCAGGTAGCGGAGCATCACGGGCCCCTGAAGAAAGGCGTAGTCGCATTGCTGCATGCGTCGAAGTTTATCGTCGGCGAAATCCAGGCAGCCCTCCTGGATACAAACCGTGGGAATTCCCGACGCCTGCGCTTCGGCCACGATCTGCCGCTCCTGAGGACCCCAATCGTTTCCGAAGATCGCGACTCGGGGGCGAAGCTCTGCCAGCACCCCGGGCCGATAACTGAACACGCTGGCAGGGAGCTTTTGCAGCGTGGAAGCTGCGTTCTCGGTATCGTGTTGCAGGAGCATGAAGCTCGAACCCTCGAGCTTGCTGTGGATGGGGAACATCAGCTGCGCATGCGCACCGTTGCTCGGCACGAAGAGGAATCTGGGGCCTTTGTCGTGACCGCGCTGAAGCATCACACAGTACCCATCGACGTATGAGAGCTCGCGAGGGTCACGCTGTATCGGGCCATGTGACGGGTCCTGCTGGCCGAGGCCACGGAAGACGATAATGCTCGCAGACCGAGTCACTTATCGACGGAAGTTGCCGCTGGCTTAAGCGCTGGTGACGGGCCTGACCGCAGAGTCGCTTCTGGGCTCAGCCGAGCTCGCGCACGGCGGCGATGACCTTCTCGGCGGAGGGCTGGTAGGCGTCCTCGAGCACGGGGCTGAACGGTACCGGTATATGCGGAGCGGTGACCTGCTTGACCGGTGCGTTTAGGAGATCGAAGCCGCGGTCCACGCACAGGGCGGCGATCTCGCTCGCCATTCCGCAGTGGGGTGTGGCTTCGTCGATCACGACCAGACGACCGGTCTTGGTGAGTGAGGCCAGAATGGCGTCCTGATCGAAGGGCGCCAGCGTGCGCAGGTCGACGACCTCTGCGCTCGTGCTGTCTGCCGTCAGCTGCTCGGCCGCGTCGAGCACCACGGGAACGGTTGCACCCATTCCCACGAGCGTTACATCGCTGCCCTCGCGTACCACCGCCGCCTTCTTGAAGTCCAGCGACTTGGGCTCGCAGCAGACCACGGGGTTGTCATCCCGAATGGAGGCCAGCAGCAGCCCCTTGGCGTCGAACGGATTGGATGGACACACGGTCTTGAGCCCGGGGATGGAAGCCGTCATGCCGTAGAGCGTCTGGGAGTGCTGTGCGGCTGCACGCGCACCCGCGCCACAGAGCGTACGCATGGTTAGCGGCACCCGCGTCGCGGACCTCGGGCGGATCACGGTGCCGACGCTGGTGCTGGCCGCGGGTGCCGACCTGCTCACACCGGATGCGGTCGAGCTCGCGGCCGCCATCCCTGGCGCCAAGCTACGGTGGTCCAGGGTGCCGGTCATGCGCTGACGCTCGAGGCGCCGCACCAGGTCAACGCCGCCCTGCTCGAGCACCTACAGGCTGTCGATGGTAGAGACTAGGAGGCGACTCAGCCCTTGTTGAAGAGGTCGATCATCTTGACGTCGTGGGTCGCGGAGCGTGCGCGCGTGCGCGCCCAGTCGCGGAGCTCCTTGATTCGCTCCTCGTAGGTGTCGTAGAGCGGAACCGTCTCGGTGATAGCGTTGGCGAGATCATTCTCGGTGAGGTCCCTCTCCTCCGCGAATGCGGCGTACAGCGCGGCCACCACGATCTGCTCGAGCTCCGCGCCCGAGAGGCGCTCGGACTGCTCTGCTAGCTCCTCCAGTGGGTAGCGCAGGGGATCCCGACTGCGCTTACCCAGATGGATGGCGAGGATCTCGACGCGCTCGGCCTGCGTCGGAAGATCCACGAAGAAGATCTCGTCGAAGCGCCCGCGCCGCAGCAGCTCGGGAGGCAGCGCCTCCACGTCGTTGGCGGTGGCGACCACGAAGACGGGGCTCGTCTTCTCGGAGAGCCAGGTCAGGAACCAGCCGAACACGCGGCTCGCGCTAGGATCGGCGGCCGAAGCGGCGAAGCCCTTCTCGATCTCGTCGATCCACAGCACCGCGGGCGCGATGGACTCGGCGATCGTGCTGGCCTCGCGGATGGTTGCCTCGGGGCTCTTCTCCGCACTTCCGAAGGCCGCCGCCAGGTCGAGGCGCAGCAGAGGGAACTGCCACTCGCGCGCGACGGCCTTGGCGGAGAGGGACTTGCCGCAGCCCTGCACGCCCAGCAGCAGTAGCCCGCGCGGAAGGGGCAGGTCGAAGCTGCGCGCCTCGTCGTCGAACGCCCGTCGACGCTCGCGCAGCCAGCGCTTGAGCTCGTCCAGGCCTCCCACGTCGCCCATCCCCGCCGGAGATTCATGGAAGCTCAAAGCGTTTGTGCGTCGTAGAGCCTGGCGCTTCTCGCTTACGATCCGGGAGACCGCTCTCTGGTTCAGACCACCCGCCACCATGCAGGCCTTGCGAAAGACACGCATGGCTTCCGAGGCGGTGAGCCCGCGGGCCGCGCGCACAGCGGCCTCTAGCACCGCGGGGTTCTCAGCCTCAATCATCTTCTGAAATAACCCCTTGAGCTCGTTCGCTTTCGGCAGCGGCAGCTCGACGCGCGCGGTCTCGCGCGTGAGCTCGACCGGCAGCTCGAGCGCCGGACCCAGCAGCACCACGGTCTGCTGTCGCTCCGCCAGAGCCGGAAGCAGATCCCGCAGGCGTCGGATCGCGACCGTCTCTCCCCGCAAAGCCTGGGCGTCGAGGATCGTCAGAAGCGCCGGCTTGGAGTAGGCGGAAAATGTCCGCAAGCCCTCGTCGAACGAGCCGGCGCCCTTGCCGCTACCCCGAATGCCGGACGCCACTGACCACACGACCAGCTCGCGCTCCGCGCTCTTGGCGGCGCGCTGCAGCACACGCAGCGCCCGCTCTTCTTCGAAGGTCTCGAAGGCGATCAGCTGCCAGCCCGAGCGCAGCAGGAGGTCGAGCTCTGTTAGAACTTCCTGACTCATTCCAGGTCCGTCGTGAGCCGCGCCACCTCCCCGAAGGTGGTCACGCCGTCTGCCAGCTTGCGCAGCGCGCTCTCGCGCAGGGTCTCCATGCCCTCGATGCGGGCCGCCCGTGCGATCTCGTTCGCATCCTGGCCGCTCTTGATGAGCCCGCGCACGCGCGGACCGATGTCGAGCATCTCGAACACACCCGTGCGGCCCAGGAGACCGGTGTGGCGGCAGTCCACACAGCCCTCGCCCCAGCGAACCTTGAGCCGCTCGCGCTGCTCGACGGGGACCTTGAGGCCGAGCGTATTCACCTGATCCGGCGTGAGGTGGCCGTCCGCGCCGCAGTGGGGACAGATCTGGCGCAGCAGGCGTTGCGCCAGTACGCCCCGCAGCACGCTCGAGAGCAGGAAGCGCTCCACGTTCAAGTCGACGAGGCGTGTGATCGCACCCGCCGCGTCGCGCGTGTGCACGGTGGAGAAGACCAGGTGGCCGGTGAGTGACGCCTGCACCGCCATCTGAGCGGTCTCCGGGTCGCGGATCTCGCCCACCATAATGATGTCGGGATCCTGGCGCAGGATCGAACGCAGAGCGGTGGCAAAGCCCAGATCGATACGCTGCTGGACCTGGATCTGACAGAAGCGCGAGTCGACCATCTCGATCGGATCCTCGATCGTGGTGATGTTGAGCTCCGGGCCTGCCAGGTAGCGCAGCGTGGAGTAGAGCGTCGTGGTCTTGCCCGAACCCGTGGGCCCCGTGACCAGCACCAGGCCGCTGGGCGAGGTGATCCACTTCTCGTAGCTCTCGCGCTCTCGGGTGTTGAAGCCAAGGTCATTCAGATCGGCCATCAGAATGGTGGGATCGAAGACGCGGATGACGACCTTCTCACCGAAGGCGGTCGCGATGCTCGAGACGCGCAGCTCGACTTCCTTCTCACCCCGCTGGGTCTTGATACGCCCATCCTGGGGGCGGCGCCGCTCCGCGATGTTCATGCGCGCCAGCACCTTGATGCGGGATACGATGGCCGCGTGGACCGCGAGCGGTACGACCTCGATGTCGTGCAGGATGCCGTCAATCCGGAAGCGAACTGCGCCGTCCGAGCCGCGGGGCTCCAGGTGGATATCGGAGGCCCGCTGCTCGAAGGCGTAGGTCAGCAGATGATCCACCGCGGCGATGACGTGCTCGTCCGAGTTCGCAAGCTCTGCGTTTGAGTGCAGCTCCACCAGCTGTACCAGCGTGCCGCTGTTCTTATGCTCGCCGAGCTCGCTTTCGGCCTTGCTGATGCTCGACTTCAGGCCGTAGATGCGATCGATGATGTTCAGGATGTCCTTCTTCGATGAGACCACATACGTGAGCGGAGCCTGGACCGAGCTGGCCAGTGTCTCCAGCAGCATGCTGTCGAAGGGATCGGTGATCGCGATGCGCAGACCCTCTCCCTCGCGCTCGAGCGGGATGGCCACATGGCGCTTCACGAAGGGCCGGGAGAGCGTCTTGGTGATCAGGTTGCTGTCGAGCCGCAACGGATCGATCTTGAGGTAGGGCAGCGAGGCGGCCTTGGCGAGAGATTCGGCGACGCAGTCCTCGTCCACGCGCTTGCGGGGCTTGGTCGGATGCGGCAGCGCGGCGGCGGACACGATCTCGGCCGGGGACGCGTTGTAGCGCACGGCCGCCTGGGAGCGAACCGAGCCCACGCGATCCTTGACCACGCGGCTGCGCAGGGTCATGGCGCGGCCCTCGATGTCCCTGGCCTGAACCGAGGTGAGGAGCTCGTCCTTCACCAGGATCTCGAGCACCTCGGCCAACGTCAGCGGTGCCCGTGGCTCGGAGCTGCCGGCCCCGTTTGTCTCGTGCGTGGATGGCTTGGCTCCATCCTTCCGTTCTTCTGACACGGTGGGCTCTATCGGTCGCTAGATGGGAAAACACAACACTCCTTGGCGCTCGAGTGGTGTCTCGGCGCCCGTCGGCGTTGTCAGCAGAAGACGGCGGTGTCAGCAGACGACATTACAGACTAGAGGCCGGGGGGATCGAACTGGCCGTTCTGGTCGACATCCACATAGATGGCGTTCGCGAACGCCATCGGGACGAAGCCGGGCGCTACCAGCGCATACACGCCTCCGACAGGTGTGTTGGGGGCCCCGGGATCTCGGGGCAGGGTGGTCCCGGCCTCGAGCGTGATGA
Source organism: Deltaproteobacteria bacterium (assembly GCA_004356455.1). Classification (GTDB taxonomy): domain Bacteria; phylum Myxococcota_A; class UBA9160; order SZUA-336; family SZUA-336; genus SMWZ01. The sequence continues at coordinate 14,093 of SMWZ01000013.1, read as the reverse complement.
AGCTGTCGCGCTCGAGCGTCAGCTCGAGCTCCGTCTCCAGGCGTGTGACCTTCTGAGCCTCTAGCGGCGGTAGATCGCGGAAGGTCCGCCTCACCTCGCCGTTCACGAGCACCCGTACCCGCTCCACCGGGACCCAGGGGGCCGCGGCCACCGCGAGCTCGACCACGACACGCCCGTCCGGGGCGGCCACCTGGTCACCCATGCGCCTGCCGTTGACCCGGAAGCGTGTGAAGAGCGGCCCCGTGGTGCAGAAGACTCGGCCTGCGCGGATGGCCGCGTTGAAGGCGTGGCTGTCAAAGTCCTGCAGGCCCGTCGGAAACTGGACGTAGCTGCGGGGTAGGGCGGGCCGCTGGGGGCCGTGGTTGTCCGAGACCGCGGTGCCGGTGCGGCGAAAGCCCTGTTTTAAGAACGAGTAAAGATCCCGGCGCACGCGCAGGAACACGGCGTAGGAAGGACCGTTCATGAGCTCGATGGCATCGAAGTCAATGGCGCGTGTGTGCCCGTCCGCGCCGGGTGTCAGCAGATGAGCATTCGGCGGCGCCGTGATCGGCTTCCCCGGGTCGTAAGGCTGTCCCTCCGGGCCCAGCGCGTTCAGATACCCGCTCTCTCCGACTCCCTCATGCCGCGGATGGTTCATCTGCACGACCTCCACCCCGAAGTCCCGGCGCAGCAGCGCGTAGAGGTCGGCCAGTCGCAGGTTCTGGCTCGGGGGCGCGCCCTGGCGATGGGCCAGAGCATCGCGACGCAGGGGCCAGGCGTTGGTGTGGCCGATGGACCAGGGGGCCACGGGACCGGGCGCGCTGCTCGTGATCTCCGCCCCCGGCAGCACGTGGATGCGCCCCTTTGCCCCGAGCGCCGCGAGCTCGCGGGCGTAATTAGAAACGTGGTCGTGATCCGTGGCCGCGAAGACCTCCACCCCCTGGGCCAGGTAGGTCCGGAGCCGCATCTCATTCGACAGCTGCGTGTCGTCACTGGCCTGTGCGTGGACGTGGAAGTCGGCGCTGACGAATTCACTCAGGCTGAGTGCACGCGCGGGACGCAGCGGAGGCACGAGGGCCTGCGCGCTCGGTCCCGCTACGTGCACCTCCACGCTCGCCACGTCGTGCTCGAGTCCTCGCGTGGCGGTCAGCCGGTAGGTGCCCGGCGGGATCGCGACGCGGTGCGGGTCGCTGGCATCGCCAACGAAGTAAAGCGAGTTCGTCTCCGTGGGGCTCGGAACGCGCTCGCCGTTGAGGCGGAAGTCGAGCAGTTCGGGCTCGAAGAGCGGATCCGGAGTGTCCTCGTGACCGCTGACGACAACGCGCATGGGCTCTCCGCCCGAGAAGCCGGGCTCGAAAACCAGGTAGCCCGGATCGGGCGAGCGATGGTCCAGCGCGTCGGCGAAGTAGCTGCGGTCGGGCACCTCGATCTGCCGGCTCGCGACCGGGCGCTGTGGAGCGTGGATCCGGAGCACGAAGTTTCCTGGAGGGAGCACACCGTTATAGACGCCGGCTCGCGGTCCGGAGGTATCGGTTCCCATCACGGTCACGGGCGCGCCGCTAAGCGCCTCTACCACGTGAAGCATGTGGGGAACGTGTTTTGGCACCACGGTGCCCGTCACGCCACTCACCCGACTCGTATATCCGAGCTGCGGAAAAATGAGGTCCGTAGTGGATGAGACGTCGGCTTTTCCGGTGATGACGAGGCGTCGCTGATAGGTCCAGCTCTGGCCGGCCGGAAGCTTGCTGCGCGAAGCACGCCAGAGGCGGAAGGCGCTGAGTCGCTTCCAGTCGTGCTCGAAGAGAAAGCCGGTCATCATCGTCACCTGGTCGTCGGTGACACCGAAGAAAGGCACGCGGCCGTCGCGCGTACGCTCGGGTGAGAAGAAAGCGTAGGCGATGGGCGGATAGCCGCGGACGCCGGGCGCGCTCACGAAGCTGAAAGGGGCCATCGCATCCCCGGCGCGGGTGAGGTCGCCGCGATCGAACGCGAGGTGGTGAAAGCCACGCGAGGCGGAAGGATCAAGCGTGTTGCCGGTAAAGGCGCGTAGGGCGAGTCCACCGCGCATCCAGACGTCTCCGTAGGCGAATATGGGGGCAGGCTCCGTGCCGTCATTGCGAATCGTGGTGGTGAGGTGAACGAAGGGCTCGCCGTAGTGCACCCGGTACTCGGTCTCGATGAATACGTTGTGCAGCGCCTCGGGCTTGGGCACCAGTACGTCCAGTCGCCGTCTGAGCCAGCCCCCGCGCGGAAGCGAGCTGATGCCCTGGCTGCTCGCGACAACCAGGCGCGCCCAGCCCTCGGCCTCTTTCACCTCGGCCCGGATCGTGTCGTAGTTGACGAAGACACGCTGGTCCAGGTTGAGAATCGGGAAGAGCCGCGCGAACTGATCCTCGCCCTTGCGGTCGATGAGCCCCGCGTCCACGATCGTCCCGCCGTGGTTGAGCTTACCGTGAGCGCGTGCCGGGTCGTCGACGATCACCTCCACCACGTCATTGCCCAGATACCAGTCGCCCATCCCTCCGATCGCGTCCGGCCCGCCGATCAGGAGCTGCGGGGCGTTCGCGCGCGTGATCTGCTCGGCGCGCAGGGACGCCGTGCCGGCCGCAGCAGGACCCGCGAGCAGGAGTAGGCAGACCAGACCTGCGCCACTTCGCTGCGCGTATCTACGCGCGAGCGTGACCGAGGCGTAGCGATCGAAGCTGGCGAGTGAGCGCATCGAGCCGACTCCTTGCGTCTGTGGCCCGGCGCGATTCTAACCGGAAGACGCTTCCCGCTGGTAGACTACACGCCGTGCCGAGCCTGGAAGAGATCGAAGCGCAGCTGACGGCGGCGGGCGGGCCCTGCGAGCTGGTCGAGGAGACCGTACTGGGCGAGCGCACGCAGGTTTTCAAGCGGCGCGCGTCGTCACTGCGGGCGCTGCTCGAGGACTCCTCGCGCTTCGCCGAGAATGAGTACCTCATCTACGAGGATCGCCGCATCACCTACGCTGCGCATCTAAAGCAGGTGGCTTCCATCGCGAAGGCGCTCGAGGAGCGCTACGGGGTGGAGCCCGGCGATCGGGTGGCGATACTCGCTGCCAACTGTCCCGAGTGGATCGAGAGCTTCTGGGCCGTCATCAGTCTGGGCGCGATCGCGGTCGGAATGAACGGCTGGTGGGCGCGCGACGAGATTCTGCACGGGCTCGACGACTGCGAGCCCAAGCTCCTGATCGGCGACAGCAAGCGTCTCGCCCGCCTCTCCCGCGCGCAGGTCTCGCTGCCCGTGGTGGAGATCGAGAGCGAGTTCGAGAAGCTCGTAGCCTACGCTCCCGACGCAGACCTGCCCGGCACGCCCATCGCGGAGGACGATCCCGCCTGCATCCTGTACACGAGCGGCACGACCGGCCGTCCCAAGGGTGCCGTCAACACGCACCGCAACATCATCGCGCTGCTCTCGCTCCAGCTCTTTCATGGACTCCGGCTCTTTATGCTCTCGGCTGCCGAGGGCAAGAGCGGTGGACCTCCACCTGCGCCCGTGTGCACACTGGTCACCACACCGCTCTTCCACGTCTCGGGTCTCTACACGGGTGCGATCACGGCGCTTGCCAACGGGCTCAAGACCGTATGGACCTCGGGCCGCTTCGATCCCGTGCGCGTGATGCAGCTGATCGAGCGCGAGCGCGTCACGAACTGGGGACCCATGGGCACAATGGCGCATCGCGTGGTGCATCACCCCGAGCTCGGTAGCTACGACCTCTCGAGCCTGCGCGGGATCGGCACGGGCGGCGCACCCATGAGCCGCGAGCTGCAGCAGCGCGTACGTGAGGTCTTCCCCAATACGCGTTCGACCATGGGCGTGGGCTACGGCCTGACGGAAAGCACGGCCCTCGCGACCCTCAACTTCGGCCCCGATCTCGAGGCGCATCCCTACTCGGTCGGTCGGCCGCTTCCGACCGTGCAGATCGAGATCCGCGATCCCGAGGGAAACACGCTGCCTGAGGGTCAGGAGGGCGAGATTTACCTGGGAGGCCCGCTCATCATGCGCGAGTACTGGCGCCGCCCGCAGGAGACAGCCGCCGAGATCGGGCCGGGGCGCTGGCTGCGCACGGGCGACATCGGGCGCATGGAAGAGGGTCGGCTCTACATCAACTCACGTGCGCGTGACCTCATCCTGCGCGGCGGCGAGAACGTCCATCCCATCGAGATCGAGCAGCGGCTCGAGGCCCACCCCGACGTCGAGGAGGCGGCCGTGGTCGGGGTCGACCACCGGGAGCTCGGCCAGGAGGTCAAGGCCATCCTCGTCCCCCGGCCCGGCGCCCAGCTCGACACGAATCAGCTCGCGGCGTGGGTCTCCGAGAAGCTCGCCTACTTCAAAGTGCCCGCCCATTGGGAGCTGCGCAGCGAGCCCCTCCCCCGTAACGCCGCCGGCAAGGTCTTGAAGCAGATCCTCACCAGCGCTGCCACAAATCCCTTCGTCGAAGAGTAATCGACCCTTGGAACGGCAGCGGTCCACACCGATGTGGGTCGAGGGGAAGGGGCCTAACTGTGTGTTCTCCCCCTCATTTTGGGCCTCTGGGGTCGGGAAGGGCTACACTTCGGACCGAGGTGGCCGTTAAGTCCTCCGACTCCAGCGGACGGTGGCCATCGCTTGCGGCAACGCACCCCGCCTTGCCCGGAGCTGCCGATCCCGTCTCGGGAACCTCGACGGGAACGCGCTGAAGTGGTTTAGGATGAACTCCCCGTTTCTTCTCGGGGGGGTGCCCCGTCGAAAGGAAGAGCGCATGGATGAGTACGCCCGGCTGGAAGTAGACGGCAAGACCTACGAGCTGCCCATCGTGACTGGTAGCGAGGGCGAGCGTGCCGTGGATATCCGGAATCTGCGCCGCGAGACCGGCCTGGTCACGCTGGACCCGGGCTACAAGAACACCGGCAGCTGCCAGAGCGGGGTCACCTTTATCGACGGCGACCAGGGCATCCTGCGCTACCGCGGCATCCCGATCGAGGAGCTGGCTGAGAAGAGCACCTTCCTGGAGGTGGCGTACCTGTTGATTCAGGGGAACCTGCCGAGCCCGGAAGCTTACGCGGAATGGGTGGAGGGCATCATCCGCCACACCATGCTGCACGAGGATCTCAAGCGCCTCTTCGGGGCCTTCCCCAAGGACGCGCACCCGATGGCGGTGTGTGCGGCGGTCGTGGCTGCGCTCTCCACCTTCTATCCCGAGGACCTCGATCCGCAGGACCCGAAGCAGGTCTTCTCCTCGATCGAGCGGCTGATCGCCAAGTTCCCGACGATCGCGGCCTACTCCTACAAGCACTCGATCGGCCAGCCCTTCCTCTACCCGGACAACCAGCTCAACTACGTCGAGAATTTCCTGCGCATGACCTTCGGCAACCCCTGTGAGGAGTTCGAGGTCGACCCGGTGATCGCGCGTGCGATCGACGTGCTCCTGATTCTGCACGCGGATCACGAGCAGAACTGCTCGACCAGCACGGTGCGCCTGGTGGGGAGCTCGCGCGCGAACCTGTTCGCATCGATCTCGGCCGGTATCAATGCCCTCTGGGGCCCGCTGCACGGCGGCGCGAACCAGCAGGTGATTGAGATGCTGCAGCAGATTAGCGAGCAGGGACTGACCGCGCGCCAGTTCGTGGATCAGGCCAAGGACCGCGACGACACCTCGCGCCTGATGGGCTTCGGCCATCGCGTGTACCGCAACTACGATCCGCGTGCCAAGATCATCAAGGCGGCGGCGAAGGACGTGCTGGACAAACTGGGCGTGAACAGCCAGCTGCTCGAGCACGCCGTGGCGCTCGAGGAGATCGCGCTCAATGACGACTACTTCATCCAGCGGCGGCTCTACCCAAACGTCGACTTCTACTCGGGCGTCATCTTCCAGGCCCTGGGGATTCCGCTGAATAGCTTCACCGTGCTGTTCACGATGGGGCGTCTGCCCGGCTGGATCGCCCATTGGGTGGAGCTCGCTCACGAGCAGCAGGCCATCGGCCGCCCGCGCCAGATCTATACCGGCGAGAGCAAGCGCCCCTACGTCCCCATCGACAAGCGCTAGCTGGAGTTTCCCCGCTCCCGGCAGGCCGGCATCGCCGGCCGACACCCCGCTAGCGAGGCACGCACGAAGTCGCGCGCCGTGCGGGCAGGCCGGCATCGCCGGCCGACACCCCGCTAGTACCCCACTAGTCTATGCTATGCGAGCCGCCTGGAGGTTCGTTGATGCAGCAGGCCCGTTGGACCGCCGATGGTATCGAGCTGGTGGATGTCGCGGCGGGACCCCTGCCCGAGGGGCGGGTACGTCTCAAGGTTCTGGCCAACGGCATCTGCGGCACGGACCTCCACCTCTACCGGCGTGAGCTTCCGCCTCTGGAGGGCAGCGTCCCCGGCCACGAGATCGTCGGGGTGCCGATCGACGGCCCCGCTGGTCTCACGGAGAGTCTGTACGCGGTGGAGCCGAGAGTGTGGTGTGGCGAGTGTGACTTCTGCGGCGCGGGGGACCACCACCTGTGCCCGAACGGCACGGTGATCGGGATCCAGGACGCCGGGGGGCTGGCCGAGTGGGTGGACGTCCCGCGCCCGAGCCTCCATCCCGTCGATGCCGACGTATCACCCCTGGTGGCGTCGCTGGCCGAGCCCCTGGCCGTATCCCTGCGCGCGGTCCATCTGACCCGGCTTGAGGCGGACAGCCGCGTGCTGGTGCTCGGGAGCGGCAGCATAGGACTGCTTGCGGGGCTGCTCGCGCGCGACCGCGCGGCCCGGGTCGCGATCACGGCGCGCTACCCGCAGCAGGTGGAGGCCGCGCGTCGCTTGGGTCTGGAGCCGCTCGGCGAGAGCGAGGTCGAGGCCTGGAGCGGCGAGTTCGGGCCGGACGTGGTGATCGAGACCGTCGGCGGCTTCGCCAATACGCTCGCCGAAGCGGTGCAGTTCTGCCGGCCCGGGGGACGGGTCGTGGTGCTGGGTGTGTTCGTGGGCGAGCGAACGCTGAACGCGCTCGTGCTCATGGCCAAGGAGATCAGGTTGATCGGCTCGAACATGTACGGCTCGACCCGCCGCGGCTCCGAGTTTCGGGCCGCGGTGGATCTGATGCCGCGCTACCGCGCGGAGCTCGAGCCGCTGCAGACGCACCAGTTCCGACTCTCCGCCCTGAACGACGCGTTCAAGTGCGCGCTCGACAAGCGCAGCGGATCCATCAAGGTCACGGTCATCCCCGACGCGGCTGCTTAGGGCCCCAGGTCGGCGACTTCCCTCTCCCCTGGCTGACTGTGCCAGAATGAGGTGAGCCTTGGGGGGGCCGGGGGAAGGTCATCCATGCGCAACAACCTGGGACTCTTCTTGAGCAAGCGGGCCGAGCTCTCGCCCGCGCTCGACGCCGTGGTCGAGGTGGCGTCGGGGCGGCGCTTCAGCTACGCCGAGGTCAATCAACGCTCCAACCGCACGGCCAACGCGCTGCGCGCGCTCGGGGTGCAGCCCGGCGAGCGGGTGGCGCTGCTCTTGATGAACGGCGTGGAGTATCTCGAGAGCTTCTACGCCCTGGCCAAGCTCGGCACGATCGTAGTGCCGCTCAACTGGCGCCTGCTGCCGCACGAGCTCGCCTTCATGCTCAAGGACAGCGGTGCGACCCTGCTCATCTACGGCAACGAGTTCGAGCAGACAGTGACGGACCTCCGCGCCCGGGGCGCCGAGGGCACGGACGTGCGCGAGTGGATCCGCGTGGGTGATGCGGAGAACGGCGAGAATTTCGCGCGCTCGTACGACGAGCTGCAGGCGGCGGCCTCGAGCGAAGAGCCTGAGATCCGTGGCGAGGACGATGACGAGCTCTACATCATGTACACCTCCGGTACCACGGGTCTGCCCAAGGGCGCGGTCCACACGCACGATTCGGTGATCTGGGCCTGCCACACGATGCTCGCCACGGCCGAGGGGCGCTATGGCGATCGCTACCTGCTCTTGCTTCCCCTCTTCCATGCGGGGGCGCTCACGCCGGCCATGGGGAACGTGCATCGCGGCGTCACTAACGTGATCATGCGTGTCTTTGATCCGCTGAAGGCGTGGCAGACGATCGAGCGCGAGCGCATCTCGGTGATGCTCGCGGTGCCCGCCATGCTGGGCTTCATGTTGCAGGTGCCCGAGCGCGAGAAGTTTGACTCCTCGAGTCTGCGCTGGTGCATGAGTGGCGCTGCGCCCGTACCGGTCACACTGATCGAGGCCTTTGCGAAGCTCGGCATCGAGATCCATCAGGTCTACGGGCTGACCGAGTCCTGTGGACCGGGCTGCCTCATCAGCCCGGAGGCCGCCCTGGCCAAGGCAGGCTCGACGGGCAAGGCCTTCTTCCACACCGAGGTGCGGGTGGTGAACGAGCGCGGGGAGTCTGTTCAGCCAGGGGAGAGCGGCGAGGTGATCCTGCGCGGTCGCCACATCATGAAGGGGTACTGGAATCGGCCGCAGGCCACGGCCGAGACGATTCGGGACGGCTGGCTCCACTCCGGCGACCTCGCCACCATCGACAAGGAGGGGTTCATCTACATCCAGGACCGCAAGAAGGACATGATCATCTCGGGCGGCGAGAACGTGTACCCGGCGGAGATCGAGAACGTGATCCTCTCGCATCCCAAGGTGGCGGAGGTCGGGGTGATCGGACAGCCCAGCGCGAAGTGGGGCGAGTCGCCCGCGGCCGTAGTGGTGAGGTCCGACGCCAGCTTGACCGAACAGGAGGTGCTTGACCACTGCAACGGCAAGCTCGCGCGTTTCAAGCTGCCCAAACGCGTCGAGTTTGCGGATGAGATTCCGCGCAACCCCTCGGGCAAGATCCTGAAGCGGGTCCTGCGGGACCGTTTTCCCGGTCCCGCCGCGGAGTAGCTCGCAAAGCTCACGAATTCGGCTGAGCGGGCCGATCAAGCCGTCCTGATGCGACCGATCCGCCGATCTCTCGAGAGCCGCCGCAGAGCCCCGCGCCCGCGTGGCTGGCTTGGCTGCCGCAAGACCGGTCTGAGGCTGCAGATCGATCACGTCTTGCTACGCCTCTGGGACTGGCTCTACCCGCACCGCCTCGGTAGCTGGCTGCGCCAGCGTCTGGAGCGCGGACTCGTCTTCAGCGAGGTCGGGCTACGGCTCCGACGGGGCGGTCGGGGGCTGCACGGGCTGCGGATCGCCTACCTCTCGGACCTCCACGCTGGCCACTTCATGAGTGAGGTGGACCTGTGCCGGATCTTCGAGCAGGTCGCGCGGCGGGAGCCCGAGCTCGTCTGCCTGGGGGGCGACCTGATCGAGCGCCGCCCGGAGCAGGTGCTGCTGCTGGGGAAGGCGCTGAGCCTGCTGCAGCCGCCGCTGGGCATCTTCGCCGTGCCGGGGAACCATGAATACGACGTCGACTCCGACCTGGTGCTGTGGCGGCACACGCTGGAGGAGCACGGGGTCGAGATCCTGATCAACCAGGGTCGAAGGCTGATGCACAACGACGAGAGTCTCTGGCTCGCGGGCGTCGATGACCTGAGCCTGGGGCGTCCGGACCTGGCCTGTGCGCTGCGCGGCGCGGCCGAGGACGAGCCGATTCTCCTGCTCTCGCATCATCCCGACTTCTTCTATGAAGCGTCTCGGGCAGGTGTCGACCTGACGCTCTCGGGACATACCCACGGCGGACAGATCACCTTCTTTGGGCGCACACCCTTGCGACACACGCAGCTGGGTTACTGGCGCGGAACCTTCTCTGAGGATGGCGCGCAGCTCTATGTGGGTCGTGGCGTTGGTACGACCAAGCTTCCACTGCGCTTGAACACGCCGGGCGAAGTCGCCATGATCCGTCTGCTCACCGAAGACTGATCTTGCTCGCGCTTATGTGAAGGCCTTAGAATGGGTTCCCGGAGGAACTCAACATGTCGGATCGCTATCGCATCTTCGGCTCGGAGCTTTCCCCATACTCGATCAAGGTGCGCGCGTACTTTCGCTACAAGCAGATCCCGCACGAGTGGGTGACCCGCAGCCGCGAGAACATGGTGGAGTTCCAGCAGCACGCGAAGCTACCGCTGATCCCGCTCGTGCTCACGCCCGACGGGGGGGCCATGCAGGATTCCACTCCGATCATCGAGAAGATGGAGGAGCTCTTTCCGGAGCCGTCCATCCATCCTGAGAATCCGGCGCTGGGTTTCCTGTCGGCGCTGATCGAGGAATATGGCGATGAGTGGGGCAACAAGCCCATGTTCCACTACCGCTGGACCTACGAGGCGGACCAGGAGTCGGCGTCGCAGCGCATCGCCGCGGACAACGCCCCCGGTGCGTCGGATGCGGAGCTCAAGGGGATTGCCCTCATGATCCGCAGACGCATGATCCCGCGCCTGAGCTTCGTGGGCTCGTCCGATGAGACACGCGACCAGCTCGAGCGTTCCTATCGCCGTCAGCTGAGCCTGCTCGAGCAGCACCTGGCCGCGCGGCCCTACCTTTTCGGCGCGCGCCCGGCCTTCGCCGACTTCGGCCTCGCGCCCCAGATCTACGAGGCCGGGACGGACCCCACGCCCGCCGCCATCCTCGACGCGGAGGCGCCGCGGGTCCGGGCCTGGGTCGAGCGCATGCTCGATCCCAAGAACGAAGGGGATTTCGAGCGCTGGGACGCACTGGGATCGACGCTGCTGCCGCTGCTGAAGGAGGAGGTGGCCGGGGTGTTTCTTCCGTGGTCGGACGCCAACGCGCGCGCTCTCAAGCGCGGCGACAAGGAGTTCAGCATAGAGCTCGAGGGACGGCCGTTCTCCCAGAACACGCAGAAGTACCACGCCCGGTCCCTGGGTGTGCTGCGCGCGCGCTACGCGGCGGTGTCCGACAAGTCCGAGCTCGACCCCATCTTGAAGCAGGCGAACTGCCTGGACTGGATGTAGCCGAGCCCGAGGCACGCCCGTAGTCGCGTGCCGTGCGGGCAGGCCGGCTTCGCCGGCCGCTACCCCGCTAGTAGTACAGCAACCACGACCTCGGAGGGCATGCCGAGGGCCGTGACCACGTTGAGGTGCTCGATACGCCAACGTGTGTCGGGGAGGAGATCCAGGATCTCGATCGGTCGGCAGCCCCCGACCCATCGAGGACTGAGCGCATGGATGCGCTCCCAGCCCCAGATGAAGAGGCGCGAGAGTAGGGTCGTGCCGCGGGTCAAGCTCACCAGGCAGAGCCGTCCTTCGGGCGCCAGCGCACGCTCGGCCTGCGCGACGAAGAGCCGCATGTCGTTTTCGGAGAGCAGGTCGAGGACGTAGTTGGAGACAATTCGATCGAGCGAGCCTGGCGCCACATCGAAGCGTGGCGAGCCCTCGCACTGCTCGACCGTTGCACGCGTCCCGAAGCTCGCCAGCCGCTCGCGCGCGAGCCGGACCATGGTGCTGCTCTGATCCAGCCCCTGGTAGCAGGCGCCGGGCGGAAGATGGTCTGTCAGCAGCTCGCGTGCGAAGCGGCCCGTCCCGCAGCCAAACTCGAGCACACGCTCGGCTCGATGGAACTCCGCGTACTTCACCAGCTCTCGCGTGGCCGGGTCCTCGAAGAACCGCTGCGTGTCCTGCCCGGCACCGAGCCGGTCGTAGAAGGCACGCGCTGCCTCGTGGCTTAGCACACGGGGGCTGGCGCTTGATGTGTTCGGGCCGCTCAGTTCCCCTTCGCCTCGTTGACGGCCTTGGCGAGAGCGGGAATGACTTCGAACAGATCCCCCACGACGCCGAGGTCAGCCACCTCGAAGATGGGAGCGTCTGGATCTTTGTTGATGGCGATGATGTAGTTCGAGTTTTTCATCCCCACTAGGTGCTGAATCGCGCCCGAGATACCTACGGCGATGTAGAGCTTGGGCTGGACGATCTGGCCCGAGCTCCCGACCTGGTAGTTGTGTGGGAGCCAGCCGGCGTCGACCACCGGCCGCGACGCACCCATCTGGGCGCCGAGCGCTTCGACCAGCGGCTGCAGCACCTCCTTAAAGTTCTCGGGCTTGGCCAGCCCGCGCCCGCCCGAGACGATGATCTCGGCCTTCGTGAGGTCGTGCCCCCCGGCCTCGGCGGTTTTCACGCCTACGACCTTGGTGCGTGATGCGGCCGTGACGTCGAGGGCCTCCACGCTGCCGGCGTCGGACCCCTCGTAGGGAGCCCTCGCGCCCGGCTGCACGGTGGCAATGCGCGGCGTGCCGGAGATGCGGAAGCGCCCGTTGAACTTGCCGTTGAAGAGCCGGCGGGTGAAGACGGGCTCGTCGCCGTCCTGCTCGATCTTGAACACGTCGGTGACGATGCCCGCGTCCAGGGCCGCCGCGACCTTGGGGGCTACGTCCCAGCCGTTGGGAGTGTTGGAGATGAGGATCAGGTCGGGCGATTCCGCTTCGACCGCTTTGCGCATGGCCTGGGCGTGGGCGTCCGCGGTATAACTCTCGAAGCCTGGGTTGTCCGCGACCAGCACCTTGCCGCCGCCCTGCTTGGCCAGCTCCTCACCCAGCTCTCCGATTCCGTTCCCGATCAGGAGCGATACCACGTCGCCGCCGAGCTCGCGCGCGGCTGCGACCAGCTCCAGGGTGGCCTCGCGCAGCACCCCCTGCTGGATCTCTCCGACGATGAGTGTCTTGGACATGCTTGAACTCCCGTGGGCCGCTAGAAAAGGCCCAGCTCCTTGATCTTTCCAACGAGCTTGCTCGCCACCTCGTCGGCCGGCCCCTCAATGATCTCCGCGCCAGCGCCCTTGGGCGGAACAAAGATCTTCTCGACCGTGAGCTTGGGCGCGACCGCTGCGGCGTCGAGCCCGAGCTCACCCAGGTCCTTCTTATCGAGCGGCTTCTTCTTGGCCTGCATGATCCCCTTGAGCGATGCGTAGCGCACCTCGTTGATTCCGGTCTGCACCGCCAGCAGGCAGGGTTGGGGCAGAGACGCCACCTCGAGTGCACCTCCTTCGAGCTCTCGCTCCACCTCGACGTCGCCGTTCTTGAACTCGGTCTTCACCACGGCGGTGATGTGCGGGATCCCAAGCAGCTCCGCCAGCATCGGCCCGGTCACGGCGCAGTTGGCATCGTCCGACATCAGACCGGTGAAGATGATGTCGAAGTTCTCGTCCTTCGCGGCCGCCGCCAGGGCCTTGGCAATGCCCAAGCCGTCGGTCTCCGCGAGCGCGTCGTCCCAGATGTGGATCGCCCGGTCCGCGCCCATCCCCAGGGCCGTGCGTAGGGCCTGAGCCGCACGCTCGGGGCCGACCGTGGCTACAACCACTTCCGCCTCGCCCTGGTCCTTGAGCCGCAGCGCCTCTTCGAGCGCGTAGGTGTCGTAGTCGTTGATCTCGAACTTGATGTTGTCGTCCTGGATCCAGCTCCCGTCAGAGCGCACATCGAGACGCGCATCCTTGTGCGGGACCTGTTTCAGGCAGACGAGGATCTTCTTCATCGGGGATCTCCGTCGAACATCGCGCGAGGGCGCGTCCAGGGGGTTCTTGCGGCCCGCACGATACGGCACGGCGCCGCCGCTTGCAATGCCGGGGGTGACCCCCAGTCAGGCCCCCATCAGCTGGCGCCACAGCTCCAGGCTGGGGATCCGCAAGTAGGAGTTGGTGCGTTTGGCTTCACCCATGCTGAGCTGGGGGCCCCCGCCATAGTCGTGTCCGGGAAACAGCGTCACGTCATCGGGCAGCTCGCAGAGCTTTCGCAGGCTGTGGAACATCTGATCGGGGTCGGCCCCCGGGAGGTCCACACGGCCGCAGCCCTGGATGAAGAGCGTGTCCCCCGAGACCAGGGCCTTACGCACCCGGAAACACTGGGAGCCCGGTGTATGGCCCGGGGTGTGTAGGAACTCGATCTCGATCTCGCCGACCCTCAGCGTATCCCCGGAGTCCACCTTCACCAGGTCGGATTCCGAGACACCCGTCACCTGGCGCAGGCCCTCCGCCTCCAGCCGGTTCACGTAGATCTTGAGCCCCTGCCGTTCGAGCAGCTGCGGCAGCCCATCGATGCTGTGACCGAAGATCTCTCCGCCCACGTGATCCGGGTGGTAGTGTGTGACCAGCGCACCCACCAGCTTGAATCCCAGCTCCTGCACGCGGGCGAGCAGCCCGTCGATGTCCCAGGCCGCATCCACCAGGACCATCTCCCGACTCGAGCGCGACCCCACCAGATAAACGAAGTTCGCCATCGGGCCACAGGCGCG
>SMWZ01000136.1 GCA_004356455.1 Deltaproteobacteria bacterium | reverse complement strand
AGCGGCGAGGAGCTCGCGCATGCGACCGAGAACCTCGCCCAGTTCCCGGAGGATCTAGAGGCGTGGGCGGACGGGAGCTGACGGCCCCGGCCGTTGTAGCAGGCGTCTTGCGCCCCGCTTAACGAGCTCCGCGAAGTCATCGAGCGCCAGATAGAAGACGGGCACCACGAGCAGAGTGAGCACGGTCGAGGAGACCATGCCGGCCACTGTGGCCAGGGCCATGGGCGCACGGTTCTCCGCTCCGGCTCCGACCCCGAGCGCCGCGGGCAGAGCGCCGAAGATCATGGAGAGCGCCGTCATCAGGATCGGCCGCATGCGAATGGGCGCGGCCGTGCGCATGGCCTCGACTTTCTCCATGCCCTCGGCTCGCAGCTGGTTGGCATAGTCCACCAGCAGGATCGAGTTCTTGGTCACGAGCCCGAAGAGCAGGATGATGCCGATCAGGCTGAAGAGGTTGAGCGTCATCCCGGAGACGTAGAGCGCCCCCAGCGCGCCCACCATGGCGAGCGGTAGGGCCAGCATCACCGTCAGGGGCTGAATGAAGCTCTCGAACTGCGCAGCGAGCACCATGTAGATCACGAGAGCCGCGAGCAGCATGGCGAAGGTCAGCTGCTGCGCTCCCTCCTTCATCGCCTCGGCTTGGCCCGCGAGGTCCAGCGTAACCCCGTCCGGCAGAATCTCGTCGGCCACCTCGAAGGCATCGCGCACCGCAGCGCCGAGCGTCTTGTGCTCGAGGTTGCCGAATACGGTTACGCTGCGCTGTCGGTGGCTGCGCGTGATCTCGGAGGGCGCGGCTCCCGTCTCGATCCGCACCAGGTTGCGCAGCTCCACGACCTCGCCGTTCGTCGCGCGCACGTAGAGCTTCTCGATGTCGGACGGTTTGGTGCGATACTGCTCTTCCAGACGCGCGCGAATCTCGAAGCGGTGTCCCCCCTCCTTGAACGTACCGACCTCCATGCCACCGATCATGACCTGGATGGCCGTCGCCAGCGTGCGAGCGTCGACACCGAGCGCCGCGGCTTTCTCACGGTCGGGGATCACACGCACCTCGGGCAGACCGAGCTTCAGGCTCTTATCGAGCTCGACGAAGCCCCCACGCTTCTCGAGTTCGGAAATGAACTGGTTTGCGAGGCGCTCAAGGTCCGCCAGGGACAGATTCCCGCGTAGCTCGACCTCGAACTGGCCCGAATCTCCGCCCCCACCCACCATCTGGGAGTAGTCGAAGACTCTGATGGTGCGGCCCGGGATGCTGCCGAGCACGGCACGGGCCTCCCGAATCAGCTCATGGACGCTGCGCTCACGCTTCTCGCGGCTCTTCAAAGTGGCGAAGAGCATGCCCTCGTTGGGCCGACCCGGGCGATGCGGGCCTGCGACCCCGACCGCCGTAAACAGACCCGCCACGTCGGGCTGGGCCAGCATCCAGGCCTCGTCTCGTATCATGTACTCGAGCGTGGCGTCGATCGTGGTGCCGGGTGGCGTCTCGATGCGTGCAAAGAAGAGGCCCTGGTCCGAGGGGGGGAAAAACTCCCTTCCCAGACCGCGTCCGAAGAGCAGCGCGACCACCAGGGAGAGGCCGGCGATGCCGAGCGTCAGCGCGCGGTGCTGGAGGGACCAGGTCAGCGCCCCGCGGTAGCCTCGCTCGAGCGCTGCGAAGCCCTGCTCCAGCCGGTGATAGATGCTGCCGTGCTCGCGCTCTCTGGGCGGCGGCATACGCGCGGCGAGCATGGGAGTCAGCGTGAGCGCCACGAAGAGCGAGATCAGGACCGATCCAGCTACGGTCAGCCCGAACTCGCTCAGGAAGTTTCCGACGATCCCCTCCACGAAGACCACCGGCAGGAAGACCGCGGCCACCGAGAGGGTAGCGGCCGTCGCGGCGAAGGTGATCTCGCGCGTCCCCACCGAGGCCGCCTCGCGTGCGGACTTCCCCATCTCGCGGTGCCGCTCGATGTTCTCGAGCACGATGATGGCGTCGTCGATCACCACACCGATCGCGAGCGTCATGCCCAGCAGTGTCATCGTATTGAGTGTGTAGCCGAAGAGCCAGACCAGACCGAAGGTGGTGATCAGCGAGAGCGGAATGGCCGCCGCCACGATCAGGGTTGGTCGTGTCCGTCGCAGAAAAACGAAAACGGTGAAGATGGCAAGTGCCGCCCCGAGCACGAGCGCGAACTGGGTCTCCCGCACCGACTCGCGGATGGGTCGGGAGAAGTCGATCAGCGCATCGTCCTCATCGATGGAGATGCCAGCCGGCAAGATATCCGCGATCTGGTCGAGCCGACGCCGCACCTCCTTTACGATCGCAACGGTATTCCCGCCCGACTGCTTGTGAATGCCGAGCACCATGCCGGTTTTCCCGTCGTAGCGTGAGATCTGCCGCTCGTCTGCGACGCCGTCCTCCACGCGGGCGACGTCGCTGAGGCGGACCACAGCGCCATCCACGCTGGCGATGATGAGGCCCTCGAGCTCCTCCATCGACTCGAACTCGGCATCCGTCCTGACCGTGTACTCGACCCGCTCGCTCTCCACGAGACCGCCGGGCAGCCCGACGTGCTCGCGCCGCAGCGCGTCCAACACGTCGCCCGCCGAGAGTCCGCGCGCGCGCATGGCGTCGCCGTCCAGCCAGATGCGGATATTGCGGTCGCGGCGCCCGAACGAGGTCGCCGAGGCCACGCCTGGAATGGTCTCCATCAACGGCTTGATAGTGCGGCGTATGTACTCGCTGGTCTCGACGGCTGAGCGGTTTGAGTGGAAGGGAATCCACAGGATCGCGAGATCTCCCATGCCAACCTTGTCAACAACAGGCGGCTCAAGGTCATCAGGCAGCCGGGGGCGCGCTCGCGCCACCTTGTCGCGTACGTCCTGGATGGCCACGTCGATGTCCCGACCGAGCTCGAACTCGACCACGATCACCGAGGTGTTCTGCCAGGTGCTGGAGCGCAGGGAGCGCACCCCCGCAATCGTGTTCAAATGCTCCTCGAGCACGTCGGTGACGTTCTCTTCCATCGCCTCCGGGCTCGCGCCCTCGAGGATGGCGGAGACGAGCACGACCGGGAATTCCATCGCGGGAAACTGGTCGACCCCGAGCCGGTTGTAACCCAGGACGCCGAATACGATCAGGCCCAGCGTCATCATCCAGGTGAGGACGGGCCGTTGGATCGAAAGGTCGGACAGCGTCATGGGTTCACTTGGGCTCTGCCGGGCGCGCCGAGACCACGGGATTGCCGTCGTGATCCCGCACGGTAACGAGCGCACCGTCCACCAGCCTGGCATGCCCGCGAACGACGACGATGTGATCGCCATTGAGACCGTACAAGACCTCCACCTTGCCGTCTCGATGCTGCCCGGTCTCGATGACCCTGCGCTCCACGCGTCCGTTTTCGAGCAGGCGGAACACCACGGCGCCATCCGCGCGCTGCAGGATCGCATCCTCGGGAATCAGCCTTGCGCCGCTGCGGTGACTCACGCCGAGGTCCGTGCGCGCGAAGAGCCCGGGTCTGAGGCGGCCGTTGAGGTTCTGTAGCTCCGCCTTGACGCGCAGCGTGCGGGTGCGCGGGTCGATCGTCGGCGAGATGACGCCGACCCGAGCCTTGAAGACTTCATCGGGATAGGGCGCAACGCGAACATCGACCAGGTTGCCGACCTGCACTCGGCTCGAGTCGACCTCGGCCAGATGGAACTCGACGTCGATGGGGTCGAGCGCGACCAGCTCGAACAACGCCTGCCCGACGCTCACGAACTCGCCTACGCTGACCAGCCGCCGGCCGATCAGGCCGCTAAAGGGTGCGCTCACGCTCGCGTCGCGCAGCGCTCGTTCGGCGACACCCAGCTGTGCCTCGGCGGCGTTCAAGCGCGCGCGCGAGCTCGAGCTCTGTCTGAGCCTGATCCAGCTGAGCGCGCGACGCCACCTGTCGCTTGTGAAGCTGATGGATGCGCCGCAGTTCGCGCTCCCGCTCTCGCAACGTCGCCTGTGCTTCCACGCGCCGCGCTTGGACGTTGGCGAGTTCGAGCTCGCGACGTTCCGGGTCGATTCGGAGCACCGCCGCCCCCATTTCGACCGCGCTGCCCTCGTCTGCCAGGATCTCGGTGATCCGACCTGCGATCTCGGCCGCGATCCGCGCCTGGTCCCGGGCGATAAGCTGCCCCGTGGCCTCGATCCGATCCACCAGATCCACCACCTCCACCGGCGCGACCGCGACGGGCGGGGCGGCCAGCTCGAAGGCGGCGTCCTCGCGTCCGCACGCTACCAGCAAGCATGCGAGCCCCATCACACGGGCGCTGGGGCTGGTCCCGAGCCTCATGTCTCCCGCCGTCGCTGCTTGCGCCCGTCTCTGGACGGTCGGACCATCCCGCGGGTCATGGACTCGATTGCGACCTTGACCTGGGCCTTCGACCACGGGTGGTCCAGTCGGCTCGTGCGCAGCGAGATCAGCCCATGCAGCAGCGCCCATAGGGCCTGGGAGCAGGCCTCGACGTCGTTCGAGTAGAGCCGGCCCGCCGCAGCCAGCTCGAGGATGGGGCGCTCCATCAGCGCGCGAGTCTCTTCGGCTGAAGGGGGCGGCTGCGAAGGCTGCTGGCGCGGGGTCGTCATGAGCCGGTAGTGGCTCGGGTGCTGGAGCCCGAAGCGCACGAAGGCCGAGGCGTACTCCACCATGTTTGCGACCGGGTCGTCCGAGAGCCGCACTCGGCGCGCCCGCTGCAGCAGCTTGGCGAAGCGCTCCTCCAGCAGCTCGTCGATCAGGCCCGTCTTGTCCCCGAAGTGGTGGTAGAGCGTAGGCACCGTGTACCCGCAGCGCGCGGCCACGCGCCGCATGGAGAGGCGCTCGAAACCCTCCCCGACCAGCACGGCCTCGGTGGCGTCCAGGATGGCGCGGCGCGCCTCGCGACGTTGCTGGAGGCGGCGCTGTTCTGCTGGGAGGGGTTGCATTAAACGCTGTTAAAGTTCTATAACGGTGTTAAAGTAAATCTATAGCACGCTCGCAAGCGGCGGGGAAGGGGACGGCCCGAGTCGGGCCCCACGCTTCGATCGGCCTCAGCTTGACGCTCCTCGGGCGCACGCATACTCTACGGTCGGTTTTCCCCCGTCGGCCCGACGCATGTGCGCTTGGGCCACGCACGGTGCTGCGTGCATTGTGTAGACACCCGAAGCGGACAAACCCGGATCAATCCAAAGGGAGTTCAGCTCATGAGTGAGATCAGGTTCGATAACAGGGTAGCGGTCATTACGGGCGCGGGCGGTGGCCTGGGCAGGTGCCATGCGCTGCTGCTGGCGTCGCGCGGCACGAAGGTGGTGGTGAACGACCTCGGCGGCAACGTGGCTGGCAAGGGCGGCGGCTCGAGCATGGCCGATGCCGTGGTCAAGGAGATCCAGGAGGCCGGAGGCACGGCCGTGGCCAACTACGATTCGGTGGACACGCCTCAGGGGGGCGAGGCCATCATCAAGACGGCGCTCGACAACTTCGGGCAGGTGGACATCGTGGTCAACAACGCCGGCATCCTGCGAGACAAGACCTTTGCGAAGCTGACCCCCGAGGACCTCGAGGCGGTGCTCAACGTCCACCTGAGGGGCGCCTTCTACGTGACCCAGCCGGCCTTCCGCGTGATGAAGGACCGGAACTACGGGCGCCTCGTTTTCACCACGTCAGCGGCGGGACTGTTCGGGAACTTCGGGCAGACCAACTACGGCGCGGCCAAGATGGGGCTGGTTGGCCTCTCCAGTGCACTCGCCATCGAAGGGATGAAGTACGGGATCAAGTCCAACGTCATTGCGCCCATCGCTCGAACCCGCATGACCGAGGAGATCCTGGGCGAGCTCGCCGATGCGCTGGACCCCGAACAGATTTCCGCGGTCGTTGCCTATCTCTGCTCCGAGGAGTGCGAGATCACGCACGAGATCATTTCGGTCGGAGGCAGCCGCTACGCGCGCGCCTTCGTCGGCGTGGTGCCCGGCTGGTTCGCCGGCCGCGACGTGACTCCGAGCATCGAAGAGGTGCGCGATAACATGAGCGAGATCCTCAACACCGATGAGTACATCATCCCGAAGGGGGCCGGGGAGGAGATGGCCCTGCTGGGCAAGGTGCTCAAGGGTTAGGAGGACACGTGCCCATCGATCCGGAGAAGGCCCTTGGTGCCGAGCTGCCCGCCCGCCCCGGGGAGTGGGATCAGGACCGGGTCATTCTTTACCACCTGGGCGTGGGCGCAGGCGCGCGCGCGACGGATCCCAGGGAGCTCGAGTACACCTATGAGAAGAACCTCAAGGTGCTTCCAAGCTTCGCCGTAATCCCCGTCTTCGGCGCAGTGGGCGGGGGCGACCCGATTCCGGGACTGGAGTACAACCCCGCCATGCTGCTGCACGGGGAGCAGGACCTGGAGCTGCACAAGGTCATCCCCACGCAGGCGAAGGTCTGGAGCTCCGGCCGGGTGGCCGCGATCTACGACAAGAAGAAGGCTGCGGTCGTGGTGCTGGAGATGGTCACGAAAGATGACTCCGGCGCTACGCTGTTCGTGAACCGCTTCAGTATGTTCATTCGGGGGGAGGGCGGCTTCGGTGGCGACCCCGGTCCCAAGGCCGGGAATCTGCCGCCCGGGCGCGATCCGGACCTCGTGGTCGAATCGCCCACGCTTCCCCAGCAGGCGCTCCTGTACCGGCTCTGTGGCGACAAGAACCCCCTGCACGCGGATCCCGAATTCTCGAAGCTGGGCGGCTTCGACGTGCCGATCCTGCACGGCCTGTGCTCCTACGGAGTCGTGTGCAAGGCGGTCGTCGATCACGCGCTAGGCGGCGATACGGCCAAGGTCGCGCGCTACCAGGTGCGCTTTGCAGGCGTCGTATATCCGGGTGAAACCATCGTCACCTCGATGTGGCGAGAGGGAGACCTGATCGTGCTCCAGGCCAAGACCAAGGAGCGGGATACGGCCGTGATCACGAACGCGGCCATCACGGTACGCAGTTAGAGAGGAGGAATCAGGATGGGACGGAAGGTGTTCGTGGTGGGAGTCGGTATGACGAAGTTCGAGAAGCCCGGCTCGAGGGAGTGGGACTATCCAGACATGGCCAGGGAGGCCGGAACCAAGGCGCTCGCAGACGCCAGGATCTCCTACGAGCAGGTCGAGCAGGCCTGCGTGGGCTACTGCTTCGGCGACTCCACCTGCGGCGAGCGCGCAGCCTACGAGCTGGGGCTCACGGGAATCCCCATCTACAACGTGAACAACAACTGCGCGACGGGGTCGACCGCGCTCTTCATGGCCAAGCAGTTCGTCGAAGGCGGGCTCTCGGACTGTACGCTGGCCTTGGGCTTCGAGAAGATGGAGAAGGGATCCCTCGGCGTGAAGTACACCGATCGCACGAACCCGATGGACAAGCACTTCCAGCTCATGGTGGAGCTGCGCGGTTTCGCCAAGGCTCCGCCCGCACCTCAGATGTTCGGGAACGCCGGGCGCGAGCACATGGAGCGCTACGGCACCACCGCGGAGCAGTTCGCGAAAATTGGCTGGAAGAACCACAAGCACTCCGTCAACAACCCGTACTCTCAGTTCCAGGACGAATACACCCTCGAGCAGATTCTCGAGGCGCCCATGGTCTACGAGCCGCTGACAAGGCTTCAGTGCTGCCCCACCTCAGACGGTGCGGGTGCGGCGGTTCTGTGCAGCGAGGACTTCCTGCGCAAGCACAAGCTCGAGGACAGGGCCGTCGAAATCCTCGGCATGGCCATGGTCACCGACCTGCCCAGCACCTTCGACGAGAAGAGCTGCATCAAGATGGTGGGCGCCGACATGACGCGGAAGGCGGCGGATCAGGTCTACGAGCAGTCGGGCCTCGGGCCCGAGAACGTGGACGTGGTGGAGCTGCACGACTGCTTCTCCTGCAACGAGATGATCACGTACGAGGCTCTGCGCCTCTGCCCCGAGGGCAAGGGCGGCCAGTTCGTTGATGAGGGCGCGCAGACTTATGGTGGCCAGGTGGTGGTCAACCCATCGGGCGGCCTTATCTCCAAAGGACACCCGCTCGGCGCTACCGGTCTGGCGCAGTGCTCCGAGCTCTGCTGGCAGCTTCGAGGCCAGGCCGAGGCACGCCAGGTGGAAGGCGCACGGGTCGCGCTCCAGCACAATCTGGGCCTGGGGGGTGCGGCCGTGGTGAGCATGTATCGAAGACCGGAGCTCGGCGCCTAGAGCTCCCCTGCGTTGAGCGAGATCCCAAAGAACCTCGAGAACCCCGAGGAGCTCGAGGACGCCGAAAGCTCGCCCCCTATCCCCGCGGCGACGCTGGCGGGCGCGGCCGGCCGGCCCAGTCGCTGGGAGCGTCGCCGCACGGATCGCCAGCTCTGGACGCTGGCGTGGCCCACGATCCTCTCCCAGATCCTGGCCAGCGGGGTCAGCCTGATCGACATCGCCATGCTGGGGCGGCTGGGCAGCGACTCCCTGGCCGCGGTGGGGTACGCCACGCAGTTCTTCATGCTGGCTCAGTCCCTGCTGCTGGCGGTCGGGGCGGCCTGCGTCGCCCTCATGTCGCGGGCGATCGGTGCTGGAGACACACTTCGCGCCCGCCGCTCGCTGGCCGCGTGTCTGGTGCTGGCCTTCGCCGTCGCGGCTGCAATGGTGCTGCCGGTCCTGCTCGTGCCGGGAGCGCTGCTGCGTCTGCTGAATGCCGAGCCGATCGTGGTCGAGCTCGCCATCCCCTACTTCCAGCTCACGCTCGGCTCGGTCTTACTGCTCGCGTTGTCTTTCACTCTCGAGAGTGGCTTTCGTGCGAGCGGAGATACACGCACGCCCCTGCGGATCGCGAGCGGGGTGACCGTCGTGAAGCTGGTGCTGAACGTGCTGCTCATCTTCGGGCTCTTCGGTCTTCCGCGGCTCGAGCTGCTGGGTGCGGGAATCGCGACCTTGCTCTCGCAGGGGGTGGGGGTGGCGCTGTTTCTCCGCGCCAGCCGGCGCGGCTCGAGCGCACGGCTACTGGGCTTGGGCGCGCGCGACTTTCGCGCGGCGCGCCCGCTCTTTGGCGAGGCCCTGCGGCTCTCGCTTCCGGGCGTGGGTGAGCGAGCCGCAATGCATCTGGCGATCCTGGTTTACTTCGCGCTGCTCGCTCAGTACGGGAGTGTCGTCATCGCGGCCTATACCGTGGGCGTGCGGATTCTCTCGTTCTCGTGGATCCCCGGCATCGGCTTCTCCGTGGCCGCGGCCACGCTGGTAGGTCAGTCGCTGGGGGCCGGCAACGCGGCGGCCGCCGTGCGCTCGGGCTGGCGCGCGGTGCGCTTTGCGTTTCTGGTCTCCTGCGTGCTCGGCCTTCTCTACGCGCTTGCACGCGTGCCGCTGGCACGGCTCTTCACGGACGACCCTGGCGTGATCAACGCTCTGGATCCGTTCATGCTGGTGCTCGCACTCGCGCAGCCTCTACTCGGTATTCACTTCACTCTCGCTGGGTCGCTGCGCGGTGCCGGAGATACGGTTAGTCCCATGCTCGCTTCCATCGTCGGGAACTGGGCCTTTCGAGTTCCGCTCGCGTTCTTGTTCACACGCGTGCTCGCCCTGGACGTGATCTGGGTCTGGTCGACCCTGGTCATCGATCACCTGGCTCGCGCCGTCTGGATCATATGGGTCTTTCGGCGCGGCCGCTGGCTATCGGCGGGCAGGGTGCTGGAAGAGACGAGCGAGGCGTCGACGTCAGCGGTCCAGTAAGTGCGCCCGCTCCGCCGCCTGAAACTTCGCGTAGAGCGCCTCGAAATCCTCGCGGCCCAAGGGCTTGAAGCTGGTGTCGCCGCGTTCCCGCCAGAAGATCGCATCATGCGGGAGACGGCGTCGGTCGAAATGCACGCGCTTGAGGTTTCGTACCAGGATCTTCTGAGTTTGCGTGAGATCGAACGCATCCACCACACGCACAAAATCCGGAAACCACTTCCGATCCATACTGCCCGCCGTAATCTGACGCTCGCAAAAGTCGAAGAACCCCTGGGGGTCGAACTCCGTCTCCGGATGCAGGGTGAGTGCGGCCATCACCAGCTCGTCGGACACGACGCAGGGGACGCCGTACGCCGCGGCTAGCTCGACGTCGGGATGGTCGCTGAGCAGGCGTCCGACCTGGGCGGCCGAGAAGTTCTCTCCATCCTTACGGATCCAATCGTCGGTGCGACCGTCGAAGAAGAGGTAGCGCTTGCCGTCCTGGACCAGCACGTGGCCGAGGTCTCCCGAATGGTAGACACCGTCCCGGTACTTGGCGGCGTTCGCGTCCGGGTCATTGAAGTACCCCTGAAAGAGCCCGGTCTCGGGGGCGACGCGGCAGATCTCGCCCACGGCTTCCGCATAGTTGGTGATCTTGCCGTCGGGCCCTAGCTCGGCCCCGCCGCACTCCTCACCGCGCTCGTTCAGGATCTTCACGCTCTCGTCGGTGATCTCCCCTACGCTTCCGCGCGGATCCTGCTTGCGCCGGAAGGTGCTGATCGCGGCCTCGGTCGAGCCATAGAGCTCGAACATCTCCTCCAGCCCCAGCCAGCGCATGAACTTGTCGATGTCGGGTTGGGAAGCACCGTTGCCGACGGCATAGCGCAGGCGGTTCTTGGGATGCTGTGTTACTTCGCGCAGGATTCGGTCCTCATCGCCGTCGTGCGCTTTCTCGATTGCTGCCAGAACGTAGTGGACGGGCTCGCCGACGTAGTTCCAGAAAGTCACCCCGTAGTGGAGTACGTCCGGCAGGAAGCCACTCGCGCTGAAGCGTTTGCGGATGCCCAGGCTCCCGCCGGTCCAGAAGGCCGGCATGAAGCCGACGAACATTGCGTTGGAGTGGAAAAGGGGCATGCAGGCGTAGCCCACGTCGTCGCGGTTGAGCCCCATATTGTTGGCGACGCCGATGCCGGTCAGGCAGAGCTTGAGATGGTTGTTGTTGATGCCCTTGGGCAGGCCGGTCGTGCCCGAGGTGTAGATCACCATCAGGTTCTGCTCGGGCGTAACGTCCAGCGGCGGGGCCTCCAGCGACACGCCCTCCTCGGCCACCTCGCTCGTCAGGCAGCTCCGCAGATTCGATCCGGGGGGGATCTCTCCCTCCTGCGTAGGCAGCACCAGGATGTTCTCGGAGGCGACGTGCTTGAGGTCGCCGCGCACGCGTTCGAGCTCGGGCAGGAAGCGCTCATCCACCACGATCAGGCGTGCGCGCGACTGGTTGAGCACCCCCGCCAGGGTCTCGCCCCGCAGACCCGTGTTCACGCCGAAGAGCGTGAGGCCAGCGTAGCCGCAGCCCCCGAAGAGCGAGAGCAGCTCGAAGTGATTCTCGAGAATCATGGCCACGTGACCGAGACGGTCTTCGTCGATGCGCCCCAGCCTTCGTCGCAGGAAATGAGCCGTACGCACGCACTCATCGCGGTACTGTCGATAGGTCCAGCTCCGTTCACCCTGGCGAAGCAGCACTTTGCTCTCGGTTGCCGGCTGCTGCGCGCGCGCCTCGATCTGCGCTCGCAGCGTGAGCGGCGCCTCTGGGCTCGGCGGGGAAGTGCTCACTGGTGCCTCCTGAACTCCAAGTGGGACAAGCGCTGCCGATCATATCAGGAACGACCGGCTCTCCTCAGTGGCCTGAAACTCCCGCCGGTCCGGGTTTGAAGCGGAAGATCTGGTAGGGCGCGTTCTCCCGAATATGGCCCGCGCTGCGCATGATGACATGCTGCAGGGAGCTGCACGCGATGTAGAGCCATCCGTCGGGACCGAAGCTGAGCCCGTCCGGCCAGCGTAGCAAAGGGTCCTTTAACAGCGTTTTCAGAGTCCCATCGGGGGCCAGTCTCACGATCGCCGAGTGCTCGAGGTCCGTCAGGTAGATATTGCCGGCGAGATCGGTGCTGATGCCGTCGCTCATGGTCTTTGCGGCGAAGACCTCCACGGCCGCGCCCAGCTCCTTCGGGGAGAGCTGGTCGTCGTCCAGGTAGCGCGCCGCGACGCGGTAGAGGCTGCGGTTGGTCACCGGGGCGTAGTAGAGCCACTCCCCCCTTCGGTCCAGTGCGATCGAATCGACGCCCGGGCGGATCGCGAAGATGCCGAAGATGAGCATCTTCTGGCCCTGGACCACCGGTATGTAGCGCTCCGCGCTGACGGAGGCGTGGCCTTCCAGCACGCGACGGCTGGTGTTGGCCTCGACATCGTAGACCACGATCGCCGGCCGCTTGCGGAAGATGCTGGCGTCGGCGATGTAGATGCGGGTTCCCGCGGGGTTCACCTGGAAGTCGTTCAGGTGCGAGCCGAGCGGTGCCACGTGCGGGGGGAAGTCGTGGCGGTGCACGAGCCGGTCCGTCTCCAGGTCGAAGGCCAGCAAGCGTGGCTGGCCCATTCCGTGATCCCCGTAGTCGAGCACCCATAGCCGGTTCTGACGATCGATCCTCAGGGACAGGATCGACTGAAAGTGCTCCTCGGGACCGTCCGCCTGCTGCATCTCGAGGTTCGGGTAGGGCGTGGCCTTGCCACCGATCAGCTCCGCCAGCTTGATCTCGGGGAACGCTTCGGGATGGAAGCTGAAGAAGACCCGGCCCGTGGCCGACACGGCGATGTTTCCCGGCGGAAGCTCGAGGTCCGCGAGCTTCTCTACGACTCCGATGGGCAGCAGCGGCTCCGAGCTGCGGTCCTCGAACAGCTCGCCGCCGCCATAGCGCAGCCGGACGGCGAGGATCACGAGCGCAAGCATGAGCACCGAGACCCCGAGCGTGGTGAGCAGGATCCGCTTCATTGGCCTCCTCCCTTCGGCTGCCGGCGGGAACCCTACCATCCCGCGGCCTTGCGAGTCCCACCCTCTCCCGCGCCCGGCTCGTGTATGATCCCGGCGGGGTGGCGACTCAGGAAGACATCCGCTTTCCGGCGCACGAAGAGAGGCCGATGCGCGCGTCACTCGCGCTCCCCAGCCCTGGGGGAACGCCCCGGCCGGCCGTGATCGTTTTGCACGAGATCTACGGCTTGAACGACGACATCCGCCGCATCGCGGCGCGCTTCGCCGCTGAGGGCTACGTGGCGCTCGCGCCCGATCTCTTCGATGGTCGAGGTCCGCGGCTGCTCTGCGTCGCGCGCACCCTGCGGGCGCTGATGCGTGGCAGGGGGCCCGCCTTCCTGGATCTCGAGGCGGCGCGCCTCTGGCTCTGCAAGCGCCCCGAGGTGGACGAGTCCAAGCTCGGGGTGGTCGGGTTCTGCATGGGCGGAGGCTTCGCGACGCTGTTCGCGGTACGCGCGCCGCTGGACGTCGCCGCGCCCTTCTACGGTGCGACGCCAAAATCCGTGGAAGCCCTGATGGGTATCTGCCCCGTCGTGGCCAGCTGCGGCGACCAGGATCGCTTCTTCGTTCCACAGGCTCAGCGCCTGGGACGGCATCTGGAGGAGCTGGGCGTGCCCCACGACCTCAAGCTCTATCCGGGGGTGGGGCACTCCTTCATGAACAAGCAGTCGGGCTTGATGGCGAAGGTCATGGCCAAAGGTCCCATGACCGTGGGCTACAACGAGGAGGCGGCCGAGGACGCCTGGCGGCGCATGCTGAGCTTCTTCGCCGAGCACCTCGAGACTTAGGCGTCCCGCAAGGCCCCACGCAGGCGACAAGGCAAAGCGGAGCTTTGCCGTGCCGGCAGGCGGGCTTGCCCCGCCGATACCCGGCCAGTAGCGCTCGCCGATACCGCGCTAGTGCTTGGGCTGAAGCTCGAGCTTGAGCTGGTCTCCGCTCAGGTCCACGACTACGTGGCCGCCCCTGGCGATCGTCCCGAAGAGCACCTCGTCGGCCAGCTTGTCGTTGAGCTCAGTCTGGATCACGCGCACAAGCGGCCGGGCCCCGAAGTCGGGCTCGTAGCCCTTGTCGGCCAGCCAGGCGCGAGCGGCCTCGGTCAGCTCGATACTGATCTTCTTCTCGCGCAGCTGCGCGGCGATCTCCGCGATGAATTTGTCCACGACCTGTCCCATCACCTCGGGAGTGAGCTGTGCGAAGGTCACGATCTCGTCGAGACGATTGCGAAATTCGGGGCTGAACAGGCGCTCGACCTCTTTCTTGCCGTCGCCCACCTGGGTGCGGATGAAGCCGATCGCGCGCGCTGCCATCTCACGCGCGCCGATATTCGAGGTCATGATGAGCGTCACGTGACGGAAGTCGGCCTGGCGGCCGTGGTTATCGGTCAAGGTGGCGTGATCCATGACCTGGAGCAGAATGTCGAACAGGTCGCCGTGCGCCTTTTCGATCTCGTCCAGCAGCACCACCGCGTATGGGTGCCGGCGTACGCGGTCCACCAGGAGCCCCCCCTCCTCGTAGCCCACGTAGCCCGGTGGCGCGCCGATCAGCCGGGCTACGGCGTGCTTCTCCATGTACTCGCTCATATCGAAGCGCAGGAAGCTCACGTCGAGACATTTCGCGAGCTGCTTGGCGAGCTCGGTCTTGCCTACGCCAGTGGGGCCCATGAAGAGGAAGGAGCCGATCGGCCGCTGGCTTCCTCCGAGGCCCGCGCGAGCGCGCCGGATCGCGCGTACCAGGGTCGCGATGGCCGCGTCCTGGCCGAACACCCCGCCCTGCAGATCCTTGACCAGCGTCTCCAGCCGCTCGCGCTCCGAGGTGGATGCAGTCGGAAGGGGGATCTGGGCCATGCGGGCGATCACGCCCTCGACGTCGCGCACGTTGACCTTTTTGCGCGGCTCTCGTCCAGGGCTGAGTCGAACCGCCGCTCCGGCCTCGTCCATTACGTCGATTGCCTTGTCCGGCAGGAAGCGGTCGTGGAGGTGCTTGGCACTCAGCTCGACGCAAAGCCGTAGCGCACGAGAAACGTAGCGTACGCCGTGATGCTTCTCGTAGTGGGGTGCCAGCCCTTCGAGAATTTTCACCGCTTCATCGATGCTCGGCTCATGGATCTCCACGCGCTGGAAACGCCGGGCGAGCGCGCGGTCGCGTTCGAAGTGTCGATACTCGACGTAGGTTGTCGATCCCATACAGCGCAGCGCCCCGGACTGAAGCAGGGGCTTGAGCATGCTGGAAGCGTCCACCGTCGCACCCTGCGCTGCGCCCGCTCCCAGTACCGTGTGGATCTCGTCGATGAACACGATCGGATTTGGTCGCTTCTGCACAGCGGCGATCAGCGCCTTGAAGCGGGCTTCGAAATCACCGCGGTACTTCGTTCCGGCCAGAAGCGCACCGAGATCGAGCGCGAAGATCTCGGCGTCGCGCAGCTCGTCCGGCACGTCGCCCGCGACGATCTTCAATGCGAGCCCCTCGGCGATAGCGGTCTTCCCCACACCGCTCTCACCCACAAAGATGGGGTTGTTCTTTCGGCGCCGCGCCAGGATCTGGATGGTGCGCTCGAGCTCGAGCTTGCGTCCCACCAGAGGGTCGAGCTCTCCGCGCCCCGCGCGCTCGGTCAGGTTCGACGCGAACGCGACCAATGGATCGGGCGCGCCGTCCTCTTCCTCGAGCTCCTCGCTCTCCGCTTCCCGCCCGATGACCCCCGCTGGGCTCTTGTCCCGGGCGGTGGACATCTTCGAGACGCCATGCGAGATGAAGCGCAGCACGTCCACGCGCGAGATGCCCTGCGCACGCAACAGGTCGACGGCGTGCGTGTCCGATTCCTGGAAGAGTGCGGCCAGGAGGTCGCCTGCCTCGATCTCCTCTTTCTCGGCACTCTCCGCATGATGCAGGGCGGCACGTATGCAGCGATGGAAGGACATCGTCTGAGAGGTCTCAATCGGCTCATCCCCTGGCTCGCGCGCGAGATCATCGTCAAAGAAGCGCTCCAGGGCCTCCTTGAGGCGCGGAAGGTTCGCTCCACAGTTGCCCAGCACGTCCACGCCGCGCTCATCGTGGAGCAGCGCATAGAGCAGGTGCTCAACGGTGAGGAAGGCGTGACGCCGCGCCACCGCCTCGCGCAGTGCGGCCTGTAGGGTAATCTGCAGCTCTCGGTTGATCGAGCTCATTCGGGCTCCGCGCCGGCACGCAGAGGATAGCCGCGCTCCTCCGCCATCCGATGCACTGATGTAACCTTAGTCTCCGCTATCTCGAGTACATAGACCCCCGCAACGGCCATCCCACCGCGATGAATCTGCAGCATGAGCTGCGTTGCCTCGGCGGGACCTTTCGTGAAAACCCTCTCGAGCAGGGACACCACGAATTCCATGGGGGTGTAGTCATCATTATAGAGCATGACCTTGAAACGCGGCGGACGTTCGACCCGCGGCTGCTCCTTGACCGCGAGCCCGCCTTCGCGCTCACGCACGATCGTGGGGTTGCCGACGTCCGGCTGCTTCGGCTTCTGTGCCATGCGCCCTAGGATAGATCCAGGTGGCGGCGCCGCCACCCCGCTAAACTGGGAGTCTGATGGCCGAGATCGAGCTGCTGCACGGAGTGAGCCAGATACCGCGCGAGGACTGGAACGCCCTGGTAGGTGGGGAATCCCCTTTTCTGGAGTGGGACTGGCTCGCTTCCCTCGAGCACGCCGGTGTCGTTGGGCCGGAGAGCGGCTGGGCCCCCCGGCCGCTGGTGGCACGCCAGAGCGGCCGGCTTGTGGCCGCCTGTCCGCTCTACATTAAGTCGCACAGTGAGGGTGAGTTCGTGTTCGACTGGAGCTGGGCCGATGCGGCCGAGCGCGCCGGGATCCGCTATTACCCGAAGCTCCTGGTCGGCGTGCCCTTCACCCCGGTCAGTGGAGCGCGTTTTCTGGTCGCGTCGGGGCTCGATCGTTCCGAGTGGGTGGCCAGGCTGGGGCAGGCGCTACGCGAGCTTTGCCTTGCCAACGAGTTCTCGAGCGTCCATGTGTGCTTTGCCCGCGAGGACGAAATCGCACCGCTCAGGTCGGCTGGCTTCGAGCTGCGCATCGGCGTGCAGTACCATTGGCGAAACGACGGCTATCCCGATTTCGAGGCGTATCTCGAGCGCTTCCGCAGCAAGCGTCGCAACCAGATTCGTCGTGAGCGCCGCGCCCTGGAGCAGCAAGGCATCCGCATCGAGGCCGTCGCAGGCGACGCGATCAGCGATGAGCTCTTCGACTCCATGTACCGTTTCTATCAGCTCAATGTGCGGGGCAAGAGCTGGGGCAGGCAGTACCTGAACCGACGTTTCTTCGAGCTGTTGAAAGAACGCTTCCGCATGCGGCTCTGCTTCGTGATTGCGCGGCGGGAGGGCCATCCGATCGCGGGCACGCTGAACGTACGAAAAGGGGATTCGCTCTACGGACGCTACTGGGGGTGCGACAGCGACGTCCGCTACCTGCACTTCAACGTCTGCTACTACGCCGCGATCGAGCACTGCATCGAGCAACGGATTCAGCGCTTCGAGCCGGGCGCAGGCGGCGACTACAAACAGCTCCGGGGCTTCGATGCCCAACCTACCTGGAGCTTGCACTTTGTTGCGGATCCCCGCCTCAGAGCTGCGGTAAGCCGGTTCCTCAAGCTGGAGTGTAAGGAGGCTGAGAGCACGATCGATTGGTTGCGTGAGCGCAGCGCCCT
Source organism: Deltaproteobacteria bacterium (assembly GCA_004356455.1). Classification (GTDB taxonomy): domain Bacteria; phylum Myxococcota_A; class UBA9160; order SZUA-336; family SZUA-336; genus SMWZ01. Next base: position 711 of record SMWZ01000136.1, on the reverse strand, counting down.
CAAGCCGGCCGCTCTGACTCTCGCGGGAGATCAGAAGCCGCGCTGATCCATTTTGTTCAAGAGCTGCATGGTCTGGCCTTGCGTGAGGACGTCCTTGTCCTTCAGCGCGACCCACGGATCCCCGTGCTGCGTCGCCTCAGCCTGTGCTGCCGCGTAGCCCGGCGCTCGCCTCTTGGAAGGCAGTCCGATCTCAATGCTGCGGGAGGCTCAGCCCGCCCGGTTGAGGGGTCGGCTCGCCGCCTCGATGGAGGTGGCGCTGATCCGACCCTCGACGAGCGCGAACGCCTGGGGCGTCGAGGCGACGATGTGGTCGGGATCAACCGCGTCGCGGATCTTGGCCACGCTCCTCGGGTCCCCGACCAGCAGCCCCCTCACCGGCTCTTCCACGGCCAGCCCGACGCCGGCGTCGAACCAGCTCTCGGCCTTGAGCCGAATCGCCTCCCAGTCGGCCAGCCCAAGCATGAGCAGCCGCAGGCCGCCCGCGAGCGTGCTGACCTGGCACAGGAAGCTGGAGCGCATACCGATCTATCGGCCCCGGCAGCCTGAGCAGGGCTCGGGGACGCAATCGGCAGCTGCTGTATCCTGGAGCCGTGTCTATGGGTACTTGGAGACTCGAGCCCGAGATCGAGCCGGCGCAGGTGGGCGTCGACGCCGCAGCGCTCGAGCGCGTGGCGGAGAGGTTCGAGCAGGGGGTCAACGGGGGGGCGCTCT
>SMWZ01000135.1 GCA_004356455.1 Deltaproteobacteria bacterium | reverse complement strand
GACTTTGGGGCCGCCACGCTCGGCGGCGGGATTGCCTTCGACACCGGGAAGGAGATGCGCTTCGGCCGACTGGTGCTGACCAACGCCCACGGCTCTGAGCTGCTCGATCTAGTGGTCCCCGTCCAGGCTCAGTACTACAACGCTAGCGGCGACTGGGCAAACAACACGGACGATAGCTGCTCCTCGCTCGACGCGGGCTCTGATCTGAACCTCACCCAGTTCCCGCCCGGACTCTCGAGCGCTGCCATTACCAACGATCCCTTCCTGCTCGGAGATCCGCGTCTCTCCTTCCTGAAGCCGGGAATGAACAACACCGGCTATATCGATATCGAGGTCGACCTCGCCACAGCAACCGGTGCGGACCTGGAGTGGCTCTACTTCGACTGGGATGGCGACCTGGTCCACGACGACAACCCCACGGGTCGGGCCACATTCGGCGTGTACAGGGGCAGTGAGAACATGATCTACCTGCGGGAGCTGTACTAGTGGGTCCCGGGCGCGGGCGGCCGCGCCCACCCACCCTACGCTCGACTTCGCCTCGCTGCGCGCGCTTCGCACTTGCTTGAGCACGCCGCCTCGCCCCGCACCCCCTCGAACTCGGTCTACAATGACCTCCCAGCTCATCACTACGGAGGGGAGATGGCGCGCTTCGAGGACAAAGTCGGCTTCGTAACGGGTGGCGGGACGGGCATCGGCCTGGCCTGCGCGCGTGAGATCAGCCGCGGCGGGGGCCAGGTGGTGCTCGCGGGCCGCCGCGAGGAGGTGCTGCGGGAGGCGGCCAAAGAGCTCGGCCCGCGCGCGGACTGGGTGTGCTGCGACGTGACCAGCGACGAGTCGGTGGAGGAGGCCGTGTCGCTCGTCCAGCAGCGCCACGGCGGGCTCCAGCTGGCGGTCAACTCCGCCGGCAAGGGCGGGGCCGGCACGGTGCTCAACTCCACCTCCGCCGAGTTCGCCGACGTGCTGGAGACGAACCTCGTGGGCGTGTTCCGCTGCATGCGGGCCGAGGCGCGCGCCATGAAGGCGGCGGGGCAGGGCAGCATCGTCAACATCAGCTCGATCGCGGGAGCGCTCACGCACCGCTGGATGGACTCCTACTGCGCGTCCAAGGCGGGCCTCAACATGCTCACGCGCTGCGCGGCGGACGACCTGGGCGAGCACGGCATCCGCGTGAACGCGGTCATGCCCGGCCTGGTGGACACCGAGCTGGCGCAGATCCTGACGACGACGGACGCGGCCCGCGAGGAGTACCTGCGCCTGATGCCGATCTCGCGCGTGGGCCAGCCGGGGGACGTGGCCTCGATCGTAGCCTTTCTGCTGAGCGATGAGGCCTCGTGGATGACGGGCCAGTGCATCGGCGTCGACGGGGGCCACACCATCCGCAAGGGCCCGGACCTGGTCCCCATCTTCAGCCAGATGCTGCCCGAAGAGCGTTGAGCGGCCCGAGCTGGGGCGTTCCACCCTGGCGCGTCGAGCTTCCCCCGGGGCGCGCGGCGCTACCCGAGCGCTGCGACGTGGCGGTAGTGGGCGCCGGCCTCACGGGCCTGGCCGCCGCCTACACACTGGCGCGCCAGGGCGTCGCTGTGGTCGTGTTCGAGGCCCGGCGCCTGGGCGCCGGCGCCAGCGGACGCAGCGGCGGAATCGTGCTCGAGGGCACCAGCGCGGGACCGCTGCCCGAGGCCGATGACTGCATCGCTACGCTCGAGCGCACGCTGAGCGAGGCGGCGATCGCATGCGAGCTGGAGCTTCCCGGCTGCTGGGAGCTCACGCATGCGGAGAACGGGGCGCCACTGTGGCGTGATGGCGAGCGGGCGCTCTCGCTCTCGGAGACCGTCCCCGGGGGAACACTCGATCCCGGTAAGCTGCTCGGGGGCCTGGCCGCGGCCGCCGTGCGCGAGCACGCAGAGCTTCACGAGCAGGCGCCGGTGCGGGGCATCTCGGGAGGCGCGCCCCTCGTGCTCCAGATCAGAGACCGGGAGCTGCGAGCGGATCGGGTGGTACTGGCTCTGAACGCCTACACGGCGTCGCTGATCTCAGCCGGAGAGGACTTCCATCCCGCGCTCACCCTGGCGCTCTCCACGCAGCCCCTGGCGCCGGGCACCCTCGAGGCCATCGGGCTCGGCGCGCGCAACCCCTTCTACACGGTCGACGAGCCCTATCTCTGGGGGCGCCCCTGGGGCCCGGACCGTCTCATCTTCGGCGGCGGGCTCGCGTTCGCTGGCTCCAAGCGGGTCGAGCGGGTGGACATCCGCGCGCAGGAGGTCGCGCGCAGCCTGGCTCAGCTGGAGCAGCGCGTGCGCGGTCTGCACCCCGCACTGGCCGACATGCGTATCGCCGAACGTTGGGGCGGGCCGGTGGCGTTTCGCGCCAGCCGCACACCCATCCTGTGCCGGCACCCGTCCCTCGATGGGCTCATCCTGATTGCGGCCTATGCGGGTCACGGCGTGGCGCTGAGCGTCCACCTCGGCCGGCTCGCCGCCCGCACGATCCTCGACGGCGGGACCCTTCCGCGCTGGGGGGAGGTGGTCTCGTCTTCAGAAGCCCGCGAGGTAGGGTAGGCGGGCGGCGGTCTCGCGGATGGCATCTGGCTCCACGAGCAACGTACGCGTGCCATCCCAGCTGCCGTCCAGCAGCTGTCGCCGTGCACCCTCCGGCAGCATGATGCGAGCCGTCCCCGCGCGGGATGAGACGGTCATGGCCACGAGATCCAGCGTCACCTCCTGCGTCGGGTCAAGCTCGATCGCGTCCATCAGCGCGGCCACGTCGTCCCCGGCGGCGGTCGCCGCCACCAGCCCCATGGCAACGCAGTTGCCGAGGAAGATCTCCGCGAAGGACTCGCCCACGAGCGCGCGCATGCCCCAGCGCATCAACGCCTGGGGCGCGTGCTCGCGTGAGCTGCCGCAGCCGAAGTTGCGGTTCACCACCAGGATCGACGCTCCCCGGAAGCGCTCCTCGTTGAAGGGATGATCCTTGGGGATGTCGTCGGCGTCGCGGCGAGCGTCGGTGAACACGTGCTCCTCCAGACCCGAGAAGGTGATAGAGCGCATGTAGCGGGCCGGGATGATCTGGTCGGTGTCGATGTCATCGCCCCGCACCACGATCGCGCGGCCGCTCCGCCGCTCGATGCGCTCGATAGCGCTCATCGCAGCAGCTCCCGCACGTCGGTCACGCGTCCTTCGATGGCCGCGGCCGCAACCATAGCAGGGCTCATTAGGAGCGTGCGACCGGTGGGGCTGCCCTGCCGCCCGCGGAAGTTGCGATTCGAGCTCGAGGCGCAGATCTCGCGTCCGACCAGCTTGTCGGGGTTCATGGCCAGGCACATCGAGCAGCCTGCCTCTCGCCACTGGAAGCCCGCCTCGAGAAAAATCTCGTGCAGGCCCTCGGCCTCTGCCTGGCGCTTAACCTCCTCGGAGCCGGGCACGACGAGCGCTCTCACGTTCGCCGCCACCCGCCGCCCCCGAGCCACCCGAGCCGCCTCCCGCAGATCCGAGAGCCGGCCGTTGGTGCAGGAGCCGATGAAGGCCACATCGATCGGTGTACCCCGGATGGGATGGCCGGGCTTGAACTCCATGAAGCGAATGGCCTCTTCGGCGCTGGAGCGGTCGCCGCCCCGCAGCTCGGCCAGGGTGGGGATCTTCTCGTCGATGCCGATGGCCTGACCCGGGTTGATCCCCCAGGTGACGGACGGCGGGATGCTCGCCCCCTCGATCTCGACCTGATCCGCGTACTCGGCGTCGGGGTCGCTCGCAATGGAGCTCCACCAGCGCACGGCCCGCTCGAACGCCTCCCCCTGGGGCGCGAAGCGCCGTCCGCGCAGATATTCGAACGTCTTCTGATCCGGGTTTACGTAGCCCACCCTGGCACCGCCTTCGATGGACATGTTGCAGAGCGTGAGCCGCTCCTCCATCGAGAACGACTCGATCACGGAGCCCGCGTACTCGTAGGCGTAGCCCACACCGCCCTTCACCCCGAGGGTTCGGATGATGTGGAGAATCACGTCCTTGGCATACACGCCAAAGCCCAGCGTTCCACTCACACGGATGCGACGAACGCGCGGACGATCCAGCGCCAGACACTGGCTGGCCAGCACGTCGCGCACCTGAGAGGTGCCGATACCGAAGGCGACGGCGCCGAACGCTCCATGCGTCGAGGTATGGCTGTCGCCGCAGGCGATGGTCATACCCGGACAGGTGAGTCCCAGCTCGGGCCCGATCACGTGCACGATTCCCTGGGCGCCCGAGCCGACGGGGAAGAACTCGATCTCGTGCTTGCGCACATTGCGTTCCAGCGTACTCAGCATCTGCTCGGCCAGGCCATCCATCAGAGGCCGCTTGCTGCCATCGGTGGGCACGATGTGATCGACCGTGGCGAAGGTGCGCTGCGGAAAGAGCACGGGCAGACCCGCATCGGTCAGCATCTGAAAGCCCTGGGGGCTCGTGACCTCGTGAATCAGGTGCAGCCCGATGAAGAGCTGCGTCTGCCCGCTCGGGAGCTCGCGAACCGTATGCAGGTCCCAGACCTTGTCGAGGAGGGTCTTCCCCATGCGTCCCCTCATGGCCCGTCCCCCCAAGCCCAGACCAACAAAGGATCTTAGCACTCTACTGGCCGGGTAGCGGCCGGCGAAGCCGGCCTGCCGGCAGGGTGCGCGCCTTGGGTAGCTCGGGCAGCTAGGCCTCAGCGAGAAGCATGAAGGGGCCGCTCACGCGCTCTTCCTCTGAGGGTGGGCTCGCGCTCGCGAGGTCGTAGTTCTTCACGCAGAGCACGCCCTCGAAGCCCGCCTCCTCGAGAAGCTGAGCCGCGAGACACGGCGTCACGAAGCGGCGGTGCGTCACCAGCTCCGTCTCGGGCCCGTGATCCAGCTGGAAGCGCTGGGTGCGGCGCTCGAGCAGCGGCGTCAGCATCTGGCGCCGGTCGCGGACCAGCAGGCGGTGCTCGCCGCAGGTTCGATCGAGTGTGCGCCAATCATCGGTGCTGTCCGGTCGAGCCAGAAAGAGCGGACAGAACAGATCGAGCACCAGCACGCCAGGACTCGCCACGGACTGGCGCAGGTGACGTAAGAAGAGACGCTGCTCCTCCACATCGATCAGGAAATTGAAGGTGTGCAGAGTCACCAGCGCCACCTGGAAGCGCTCCGGAAGCGGAGAGTGCCGAATATCGAAGTCGAGGATGCGGGCGCGATCTTCCCAGGGCTTCAGGTAGTTGCGCGCCACCTCGAGCATGGGTCGCGAGGTATCGATCCCCAGCACCTCGTAGCCAGCCGCGGCGAGGTGGGCACCGACGCGCCCCGTCCCACACCCTACCTCAAGGATCGGATCCCGGAACTTGGCCGCCAGGTCGAGATAGATGGGGATATCCTGACAGAAGTCTCCTACGTAGTGCCTGTAGAAATCCGCAAAGCGCCGCTCAGCAGAGTACCGGTTCCTCATCACCGCAGAAATTAGTTAGGGAGTGGAGGGTGTCGCAAGTCGAGGGCAGGGAACCACGACACGAGAATGTACACGCGAATCCAGCTCGCGAAGCTTGTGACGACGTTCGCGGCCTCGCCGGGCAGCAGCAGAGGTCGCAGCGATCGACCGCAAATCGACTATTGTTCACGGCGCGTGGAGTCACCCCAGGATCAAAGCAACGCCGCCGACCTACGTGACCGCATTGTGCAGGAGCTGGTCCAGCTTTTCTCCGCATGGGGCGCCGCGGATGCGGCCAGCCTGAGGGCGGAGTTCGCGCCCCTGCTGGAAGCCGCGACGTCCATGGAGCGCGAGGTTTTCTGGAGCCGGCTCGAGAGTACGGGCGCGACCTGGGGCTACCACCCGCCCGATCCGCTCGCACGCCGCGTATCGCGGACGGTGCACGCGCTCGTGCTCGCGCCCGGCTCCGAGCTTCAGAACGCGAACGCGCTCGAGGTTGCGAGCAAGCGGCCGGTGCTCCTGCTCGGCAATCACCTGTCGTTCATTGACGCTAACGTTCTCGACTACCTCATGTATCAGGCGGGCTACTCCGCCATCGCCGAGCACATGACGGTACTGGTGGGACCCAAGGTCTACACGGATCCGGTCCGTCGCCTGGCCAGCCTCTGCTTCGGCACGATCAAGCTGGCCCAGAGCACCAGCCGAGCCAGTGGCCACGCGCTGTTGCCCAAGCGGCAGGTGGCACGCCTCGCCATGGAGACCTTCCACATCGCCCGGGAGCGGCTCAGCCAGGGAGACCACCTGCTGATCTTCGTGGAGGGAACACGCAGCCGTACGAGTGCGATGCAACGCGCGCTGCCGGCCGTGGCACGCTATCTGGAAGGCGAAGGCGCTCTGCTGCTGCCATGGGGGATCTTCGGCACGGAACACCTGCTCCCGATCGGAGCGGAGAGGGCTTGCCCCGCGCGCGTAACCGCTCGGATCGGTACGCCGGTCGAGGCCCGCGACCTGCTCGAACGCTGCGCTGGCAGCCGCGCGCTGGCCATGGACACCATCGGCTTTCTGATCGCTGAGCTGCTTCCGCCGAGCCACCGGGACGTGTACGACTCCAGCAACAAGGAGCTCGCGCGTGCACGTGAGATCGCGAGCGCCCTCACATGCCGCGCCTGATGCTGGGGCTGGCGCTGCTACTGGCGGCGGCGGGCGCTCATGCAGATCCGCTCGAAGCCAAGGCGTCTCACTTCCGCCAGCTGCTGCTGGAGCGCCACTTCTCGCCCGAGGGACTCGTGCTCTACCGCATGAACCTGGAGACCGCCGCGCGGGATCTCGAGACGGGCCGCTACCCCAACCTGGCCGACACCCCCACCTTCACGGGCCAGCTCGCGGCGGGTGCCTGCACCCGCGCGGGCTACGAGCGCGGCGCGGCGCGGGAAGAGGCGCTCGAGGATGCCGGACGAGCCCTCTCCGGGCTCGGGTTCCTGATGGACATCACCGGCGTGCAGGGACTGATGGCGCGGGGCGTGCGCCGTCGGACCGACCCCGATGTCGAGACGCTGCGCGGCAAGCGCTTCGACGGCAAGGGACGCTTCGTAGACTACGTCTGGCGCGGGGATGTATCGATGGACCAATACGCGAACGGCCTGCTGCCGGCGGTGGCCGCCTGTCGGTCGTACTTCCCCGAGCGCGCGCGCCGGCTGGTGGTGGACGCCGCCGCGCACCTGCTGGAGCATGACATGCGGCTGGTCGATCCCGACGGCCAGCGCACCCGCTACGGCGATCTCTCCCCTCGCTCGGGCTTTGGCTTCAACTCGATCGCGCAGCTCACGGGCTACGCGATTTTCGCGTTGGCGGCCGAGCTCGACCCCGATTCGCGCTGGGCAAAGAAACGCGATCAGCTGCGGGATCGCTACCGCGTGCTGGCGCGCTCACGTCGTACCAACCTTCGCATCCTGGGCATTACCAACTACTCGAACGACCTCATGGCCTGGAACCTGTACCGCGTGCTGGTGCCGCTCGCGCAGCGCACCCAAGATGCCGGGCTGCCGGATCTCCGGCATGGCATGCTGCGCACCTGGCTGCGCGTGCGCGCTGACCGAAACCCCTATTTCATGCTGGTGCTGTGCAAGGTCGAGCCGCCCTCATGCGAGCCTGGCTCGCTGCAGGATGCGCGCGCGCAGCTCGAACGCTTCCGGCGCGATAAGCGCAAGCTTCCGCTCGATCCCGCGCTCGCGACCCTCCCCAGAAGCTGGCTACCGGGCCGCAAGTTCCGCCGCCAGGCGCGCGAGCTGGTTCCGATCGAGCTCCGGCCCGCGAGCTCCTTCGAGTGGAAGTCCAACCCCTACCGGGTGGATGCCTACGTGCGGCCCGAGATCGAGTACACCGGGCTCGACTACCTGGTGGCCTACTGGCTTTACCGGGACCTCGCCAGGCGCTGAATTTACACATCAAGCCGGGTTGCCTGGCGGCCGATCCCAGGAGCAGTGGCCCCTAAACATCCTCACCCCTCCCAACCCGTCCGGACGCGCGCCGAGTCCGGAAACGACGCCAATGAGCACGATCTGCAGCTCTTCCTTGCGAACTTCCGTGCCGTCATTATCGTGCTGTCTGGGGGAGCTACCGGGATGGAGCATGTGTTGGACCAGCGCAGGGTCTCCCTGGGCCGTGGCCCGGGTGTGGATCTGGCGCTCGACGACGAGAGTCTGGCCTACGCGCACGCGGAGCTGGAATTTTGCAAGGGGGGCTTTCGCCTACGCAGACTGAGCGAGGAGGCCGCTACCCGCCTCAACGGCGCTCCCGTGGAGAGCGCGGAGCTGAAGCCCAACGATCGTTTCCAGCTGGGCAGGTTGTCCTTCTCGTACGTCGTCGAACGTCGCCCCGGCACCTGAGTCCCAGGCCCTGGCCAGTCTGCGTGCGCTTCGGGAGCTCCACGGAGGATCGAGCCAAGCATGACCATGCCCGCTGGCAGCGTGATCGGCAGCATCGTGGTCGAGGAGAAG
>SMWZ01000134.1 GCA_004356455.1 Deltaproteobacteria bacterium | reverse complement strand
CACTCCCGGAAGAGGAGATTCCCGCCGCGTGGGAGGAAGTTCGGGCCGCCTTTTCTTCCCGACACCGGGACCTCGAGAGCGTGCTCGCAGATCATTTCCGCCTGGTGTCGCGCTGCCTCGAGTACAGCGAGCAGCTCTCCCCGGAACGAGAGTTACTGGTCGGCGCCTACTTCACCCACGAATACTTGATCGAAGGCGCATCGCTGTGCAATCCCTCGCTCGTTGCGGCGCAGGATCAGTCCGGGCTTCCGAAAGGCGCGCTCCGCTTCATCATGAGCCTGCGGGCGGTCGGGGAGGGGCATATCTCTTCCATCGAGTTCCGCTCGGGCGTGATCGAGTCGGACGGAAAGGTCGTCTTCGATCCGACGAGCCGCTTCGCCTCCTTGGGACGGCGCGCTCCCAACCCTTCCTACAGCAAGGATGTCTTCGCGCTGAAGCTCGAGGACCTCGGAGTCAAGAACGAGATCTCCCAATCCGTCCTTGATTCGCTTCCAGAACGCTTCAGTTTCGATCAGCTGTTGGGCGCCGTCGCTTCAGCGCGGTCCCTGGACATCCCCCGGGCGATGAGTGACGAGACCCTCGAGATGATTCACTGGCTAGCGACGTCGAACTACGAGATCAGCTTCTCGCCCGACTCCCCGATCAGCGAGCGTGTGATCTTCCCCGCAAGCCCGACCGAGAGCCATGGCATGGAGGATGCGCGCTTCGTCCGCTTCGTCGAAGACGATGGGTCGGTCCGGTACCATGCGACCTATACTGCCTACGACGGGCAGCAGATCCTTCCCCAGCTGATCGAGACCGAGGATTTCGTCAGCTTCCGCCTTCTGACGCTCAACGGAGCGAATGCACACAACAAGGGAATGGCGCTTTTCCCCCGGCGCATCCGCGGACGATTCGCGATGCTCTCGCGCCACGATTACGAGAACATCCACTTACTGACGTCCGACGACATTCATTTCTGGGACCACGCGGACCCGCTGCAGACGCCGAGCCGCACCTGGGAACTCGTCCAGATCGGAAACTGTGGCTCGCCCATCGAGACCGAGGCGGGATGGCTCGTGCTCACGCACGGCGTCGGACCGATGCGCCGGTACACGATCGGAGCCATGCTGCTCGACCGGGACGACCCACGGCGTGTGATCGGGCGGCTTGCCGAGCCCCTCCTGGAGCCCGAGCGGGACGAGCGCGATGGCTACGTCCCGAACGTGGTCTACACCTGCGGCGCAATCGTTCACAACGGGTCGCTGATCCTCCCGTATGGCTTCTCGGATACGGGCGTTGGTATCGCCACGCTACCCCTCGATGAGCTGCTCTCGCGACTCGGGTCTTGCTCCACGAGCTGATCGATCGCCGATGCAGCCATGGCTGCGACGAAATCCCGCGCCTATGCCACAATCCAGCGCAATGACCCGCTCGCGAAACGCGAACCTCCCAGCGCCGCCGTGGGGCGCCGGGCTGCGCCTGGCGATGCTGGCACCGATCTCCTGGCGTGTCCCACCGCGGCATTACGGGCCGTGGGAGCGCGTCGTATCGCTCTTGACCGAGGGCTTGGTTGGGCGAGGGGTGGCCGTCACGCTGTTCGCCACCGCCGACTCGATCACCCGGGCCAGGCTGGTGGGAACCTGCCCGCGGCCGTACTCCGAGGACGGGGGCCTCGAGCCCAAGGTCTGGGAGTGCTTGCACATCGCCGAGGTCTTCGAGCGGGCCGATGAGTTCGACCTCATCCACAACCACTTCGACTTCCTCCCACTCTCCTACAGCGGGCTCGTCGAGACACCATTGGTGACGACGATCCATGGCTTCTCGTCGCCCCGTATCCTGCCGGTATTCGAGAAGTACAACAAGCGCACGTACTACGTATCGATCAGCGATGCCGATCGAAGCCCGCACCTCGACTACGTAGCCACCGTGCATCACGGCATCCCCCTGGACGAGTTCACACTGAGGAGAGATTCCGATGGTTACCTGGTTTTCTTCGGGCGCATTCATCCCGAGAAGGGCACCGCGGACGCGATCGAGGTCGCCCGTCGAGCCGGTCGGCCGCTCGTTATCGCTGGGATCATCCAGGATCAGAACTACTTCGACCGAGAGGTAGCACCGCACGTCGACGGCGATCGCGTTCGCTATCTGGGCCCGGTTGGCTCTGACAAGCGCAGCGAGGTTCTGGGCGGCGCCGTTGCGCTGCTTCATCTGATTCACTTCGACGAGCCCTTCGGGCTGAGCATGATCGAGGCGATGGCCTGCGGCGTGCCTGTCATCGCAATCGGGAGGGGCTCGGTCCCCGAGATCGTGGTGAACGGCGAGACGGGATTCGTCGTGAGCGACCGGGACGCGGCCGCCGCGGCGGTCGAGCGCATCGACACCGTGGATCGCGCAGCGGTGCGCAAGCACGTGGAAGCTCACTTCTCCGTGGATCGGATGACGGATGCGTACCTTCGCGTGTACCAAGAGGTATTGCGGCACCACCGGTCCCAAGCAACCGGGCGATCTACCCGCGCGGTCTCGAACATCCCATGAGCGCCGGGTCCAGCCGCTTCCGCCTGGGGATCAATTACTGGCCGTCTGATCTGGCCATGTACTGGTGGAAGCGCTTCGACGAGCAGCAGGTAAAACGCGACTTCGCGCGAATCCGCGCTGCCGGGTTCGACTCCGTTCGGATTTTTCTCCTTTGGGAGGACTTCCAACCCGCTTCGGACCGCGTCTCAAGGCGCGCCCTGAGCCGTCTGGTACGCGTTGCCGATGCGGCGCACAGCAATGGACTTGACTTGATCCCGACGCTCTTCACCGGGCACATGAGCGGCGTCAACTGGCTTCCGCGCTGGGCGATCGATTCTGACCAGCCTCCGGATCCGGCCTCCTCTGCGGCGAGGTTCCGCATCGTGGCAGATGGCCAGGTGGTGAGCGGCTCTCCGAAGAGCTGGTTCCTGGATGAAAACGTCGCGTGCGCGCAGGCACGTCTGGCCAGGGATGCGGCGCGCGCGCTGGAGGGCCATCCGGCCCTGTGGGCGTGGGATCTGGGCAACGAGAACTCGAATTGCTGCGTTCCGCCCACGCGCGATGCAGCCGTCGAATGGCTCGATCGCGTCAGCGCAGGAATTCGCGCCGCCGACTCGAGGGTTCCGATCACCCTCGGACTCCACATGGAGGACCTGATGGAGGACAGACGGCTCGGTCCGAGGGAGGCGTCGCGATTCTGTGACTTCCTTTGCATGCACGGCTACCCGATCTACGCCGATTTTGCGGAAGGTCCGACGGACGCGCGTGTTCTCCCGTTTCTTGGGCTGGTCACGCGCTGGCTCGGCGGCCGCGATGTCCTCTTTTCAGAGTTCGGTGTGCCGGCCCTTCCAGCCGAGGCTCTTGACTCGGATCGAGCCCAAGCCAGCGCGCCTGCCATTCCGTTGCTCGAGAGAGAGAAGGCCGCCGCCTTCACGCGCCGCGCGGTTGAGATGCTGCACGCATTCGGTTTCCTCGGCGCCATGCTCTGGTGCTACGCGGACTACGGGGAGGCGCTCAGGAGCCGGCCGCCTCTGGACGAGGCGGCTCACGAACGGTGGTTCGGCCTATGGGGCGCCGACGGATCGCCCAAGCCGGCGGTGGACGAAATTCATCGCTTCCGGGGCCTCCCGCGGGTGCCGCAGCGGCGGGATCTCGCTTGGATCGACGTGGACCCGGACGAATTCTACACGCTTCCGCGCCAGCACCTGAGCCGACTCTATCGTCGCTTCTGCGATCGCTTTGGACAAGACGGGGTTTCCTGTCGAGTGAGCAGCCGCGAGGATTAGCGAGGGCTTCGTAAGAGTTCCGAATCGCATGGGAGCGGCGCCGACTTCGTCTGTGCCTAGTGTCCTGTTCCGGCCTGGCCCGTCGGCCTCAGTTGGAAGAGCCACAGATCCCCCGACTCGACCGAGCTCCGCGTTGGGGCTACACCGTACTTGCGTAGGATCTCCTTCGTCAATACATCGGAAAGCTCTGGGCCCGTGATGCGCACGAGCTGGCGCTCGTAGCGCTTCCCTTCGATGCGCACGATCGCCCGGCCATCCGCCTCTGCCTCGATAGGCCACTTCTTCCACAGGCGGCCCCAAGCTGTGTTCATATAGCCGCAGGGGACGTAGATCTTGCCCTCGTGCTCGAGTATCCAGGTGGTCCGCGAACGCGGAGGGGTGACGAGCTGTAACTCGACGGTGTCTATGTCGCGAGCGAAGGACCAATCTGGCTCTGGCCCCGTCACGAGCTCACCAGACTCCAGAGGTCCACCCGCGAATATCGCGATGGGGCCATCAGACAGGCGAGCGGTGATCGTGAGTAATGCGATAACTGCGATGAGCGTCGCGACGATGATTCCCAGCCAGCGCAAGATTCGCATCGGATATCTCCTGACTCGATTCAGCGATTGAGTTGCGATCACTAGTTTATACTGTCTAGGTGATGTGGACCTGCGTCTCGTTGGATTTGCACCGCAGTATCAGAGTGACCGCGTCGCCGAAAAGAGAGCTTCCGGCAGCGGAAGCGAGCGATAGAACGACTGTGGGGTCTCGCGAGACCCGAATCCGAGATGGGGGAAGCCTACAATTCGCTCGTATGCTGCTCCCTGCGCTAGCGCTGGGTTTCCGATAACATGACCCCCTCTGTCGCTCCGGGAGGTGAACGTTGCCCTGGTGGGCCTGGCTGGTTCTCGGGTTCGTGCTGCTCGCGAGTGAGCTGGCCTCGCCGAGCGGTTTCTACCTGCTCTTTGCGGGGATCGCTGCGATCATCGTCGGCCTCTTGGGTCTGGGCGAGCTGTCCGGGCCTCTGTGGGCGCAGTGGCTGCTCTTCACTCTGATCTCGGTGCTCGGTGTCACGCTGCTGCGTAGCCGGCTGGCCCGTGGCTTCAACAGAGCGGATGCGATGGTCGACGATAGCCTCGTAGGGCAAATCGTTACGCTCACCGACCGGATCGAAGCGGGCGGCGTTGGGCAGGGCGAGCACCGCGGGAGCGTCTGGACCGTCCAGAACCTGGGGGCCCAGGTGCTGGAGGTCGGCGCTCGCTGCACCGTGGACGAAGTCAATGGGGTTACACTGGGGGTTCGTGCACCCCCTGCGGGATGAGAGGAGAGTAGACCATGGAAGTGAACACGTTTCTAATCGTAACGGTTACGCTCGCGGCGCTGGTCCTCTACACGATCTACCGGGGTGCGATCGTTGTCCCGCAGCAGAGCGCCTTCGTGGTCGAGAGGCTCGGAAAGTACTCTTCATCGCTGAACGCGGGTTTCCACATCCTGATCCCGTTCATCGACCGGGTCGGGTACAAGCACAGCCTGAAGGAGCACGCGATCGACATCCCCGAGCAGTCCTGCATCACGCGCGACAACGTTCAGGTCGGTGTAGACGGCGTGATCTACCTGAAGGTTCTCGATCCGCGACTCGCATCCTACGGGATCGGCGACTACATCTTCGCGATCACCCAGCTCGCCCAGACGACCCTGCGAAGCGAGATCGGCAAGATCGAGCTCGACCGCACCTTCGAGGAGCGTACGCTGATCAACTCCGCCGTTGTGACAGAGGTGGACAAAGCCTCCGACTCCTGGGGAGTGAAGGTCTTCCGCTATGAGATCAGGAACATTACCCCTCCGCAGGACGTGCTTCAGGCAATGGAGAAGCAGATGCGCGCGGAGCGTGAGAAGCGCGCAGTCGTGCTGACGTCCGAAGGTGAGCGGGATGCCAGGATCAACGAGGCCGAAGGCAGCAAGCAGCAGCTAATCAAGCAATCCGAGGCCGTGAAGCAGCAGAGAATCAACGAAGCCGAGGGAGAGGCGTCGGCCATCCTCGCCGTAGCGCGCGCTACGGCCGAGGGGATGATCCAGGTCGCAGAAGCGCTCCAGAGAGAAGGCGGAGAGGGAGCCATGCAGCTCCGGATTGCCGAGCAGTACATCACCGAGTTCGGGAAGCTCGCGAAGGCTGGCAACACCTTCGTGGTGCCCGCGAGTCTGGGAGACGTGAGCGGCATGATCGCGCTGGCCAAAGGAATTATCGACCCCGGCCGCCAAACGAAGTCTACGGCAAGGTAAGGCTGCTTCCCCCGTGCTTCCCCGCGAGCTGCCCGAACTGAGGTGGATCGGCTGAGTACCTGAATTCGTGGTGGCGCAGGGCGGAATCGAACCGCCGACACGCGGATTTTCAGTCCGCTGCTCTACCAACTGAGCTACCGCGCCCGGGCGCATTGTAGCGAGTCCGATTCCCCTTGCGAGTCCTTGGGTTACGGCCCCGAGCCCCAGAGGCTCAGGCCGACTCCGCCTCCCGCTCCGCCCTCACGCGTGACAAATACGTGACAGAATTGGCCAGGGTCAGCTCGGCCACGCGGCGGCGGTGGTCGGCGCTCAGGTGCGCGTAGCGCTGAGCCATCGCCGCGGTCTTGTGCCCGAGGTGCTCCTGGACGTCGTAGAGCGTCCCCCCCGCCATCACGATCCGGCTGGCAGCCGTGTGGCGGAGATCGTGGAAGCGGACGCCATTGAGCCCTGCCCTCTTGCAGGCCGCCTTCCATGCCGTTCGGACGGACTTCCTGGGGGACCCGTCGGCCTTGCAGAAGATCAGATCGTCCGGCCCGGTGTGATTCGCCCTGGAGCCGACTTCCTTCAGGACCGTGCTCGCCCTCGAGTTGATCGGCACTGAGTAGAACTTCCGGTTCTTTGAGAGCGTGTCCGGGACCGAGATGAACTCGCGACCGAAGTCCACATCCCTCCAGTGGAGGCCCAGGAGTGCCCCGAGCCGGATGCCGGTGTGGATTCCGACCTCGACCAAGCGGCGGATGTCGGGGGGAAGCTCGGCCAGCAACCGGGTCTCCTCGTCCGGCTCCAGGTAGCGTTCCCGGTGGTG
>SMWZ01000133.1 GCA_004356455.1 Deltaproteobacteria bacterium | reverse complement strand
GAGCCGTTACCCACTGGTCGGTGGAGGAGCGTCTGGGCGAGATCACGCTCCTCCGAGTTCGTCTCGAGACCGGAAGAACGCATCAGATCCGAGTGCATATGGCCTCGATCGGGCTACCCATCGCCGGCGACCCGGTCTATGGTGGAGGCCGGCGGGCAAGCGCCGAGCTGGGGCTGCGGCGCCAGGCTCTCCATGCTGCCACCCTCGGCTTCGATCATCCAGAGACGGAGGAGCGCCTGCGCTTCGACTCCGAGCTGCCCGCGGATCTGGCCGCGGTCGTGGTCGAGCTCCGCCGATGACGATCCCCGCCTTTCTCCGCTGCGATGTCCTGGAGGACCTCGGAATCGAGCACGGCTTCGGCACGCGCCGCTCCCAGGCGACCGAGGTCCCCGGCCTGGTGCTCGTGACCCAGGTTCACGGGAACACGGTATTGCGGGTTCCACCGCTCGATCCGAAGGCCGAGGCGGACGCGTTGTGGACGGACGAGCCCGGCCTCGCCATCGGAATTCGCACCGCGGACTGTGTGCCCGTACTGCTTGCGGACTCGGGGCGACGTGCCGTGGCGGTGGTTCACGCAGGCTGGCGAGGGAGCGCGGCCAAGGTGTGCGAGCGCGGTGTGTTCGAGCTCGCGAGGGCGATACAGGGAGAACCAGCCGGGATCATTGCCGCCATCGGTCCTCACATAGGGCCCTGCTGTTATGAGGTGGATCCTCCGGTACGCAGAGCGGTGGCGGAGGATGCCGTGTTCTCTCCTTCCGCCCGCGGTCCGGGGCATTTCATGCTCGATCTTTTTGCCCTCAACCGCCTGCAGCTCCTACGGGCCGGCCTGCAGCCGCAAAATATCCAGCGGGTCGGAGGCTGCAGCTCCTGCGATTCGACACTCTACGCCAGCTATCGACGGGACGGATCAGGGGAACGGATGGTGCATTTCGTACGAATGTCGTTCCCTTGACACGCGCCACAGGTAGCCTACCGTTTATTGTTAAGCGCTTACACAGCGCCCGACCCACCTTCAGACTTCCAATCCAACAGAAAGTCTTTCAAAGGCGCGAAGCTTCTCAACTTATTGAACCTGATTTCCGAAGCATTAGATGACCCACTTCATGGCTTAGCCAGCATGGATCAGCGGACCCCCGGGGACCCTCTCCCCGGTACTTTCACCCTGTTGAAGGAGCGTGGATGAACCTCTCGGAATTAAAACTAGAATCCGCAGCGACGCTGGCTCAGCTTGCGGCCGAGCGCGGCATCGAAGGCCAGGGCGGTATGGCCAAGCAGGATTTGATCTTCGCGCTGCTGCAGGCAGAGACACGCGACAACGGGGAAATTTACGGAGACGGCGTACTGGAGAAGTTGCCCGATGGCTACGGCTTTCTGCGCTCATCGGGCTCGAACTATCTGCCTGGGCCCGATGACATATATGTGTCACCCTCGCAGATCCGCCGTTTCAACCTGAGGACCGGCGATACGGTCTCCGGACAGATCCGGCCGCCCAAGGAGGGCGAGCGCTACTTCGCCCTGCTCAAGGTGAACAAGATCAACTATGAGGAGACGGAGGTCGCCAAGCGCAAGATCCACTTCGATTCCCTCACACCGCTCTATCCGACCGAGCGATACGAGCTGGAGGGCAAATCGGGGAAGCTGACCACACGCATCATAGATCTGATCGCGCCAATCGGGAAGGGCCAACGCGCGTTGATCGTTTCTCCGCCTAAGGCGGGAAAGACGATGTTGCTCCAGGACATTGCCAACGCCATCGCGGAGAAGCACCCAGAAGCGTATGTCATCGTCCTCTTGATCGATGAGCGCCCCGAGGAGGTGACCGACTTCCAGCGCAACGTCAAGGCAGAGGTCGTCTCCTCGACCTTCGATGAGCCCGCGCAACGCCACGTTCAGGTCTCGGAGATGGTGATCGAAAAGGCGCGCCGGCTGGTCGAGCACAAGCGGGATGTGGTCATCCTTCTGGATTCCGTTACGCGCCTTGCACGTGCGCATAACGCCGTAATTCCTCACTCGGGGAAAATTCTGTCCGGCGGGGTCGACGCGAATGCGCTGCAGAAGCCCAAGCGCTTCTTTGGAGCGGCGCGGAACATCGAGGAAGGTGGAAGCCTCACGATTATCGGCACGGCTCTGGTCGACACCGGATCCCGTATGGACGAGGTCATATACGAAGAGTTCAAGGGCACCGGCAACTGTGAGATCCACCTGGATCGTAAGCTGTCCGACCGCCGGACCTTCCCCGCGATCGACCTGAACCGCAGCTCGACCCGGCGTGAGGAGCTCTTGCTGGACGACGCGACCATCAACAAGATCTGGGTCCTGCGCAAGGTGCTTGACCCGCTGAACACGGTCGACTGCATGGAGTTCCTGATCGAAAAGATGAAGGCCACGGACACCAACGAGGAGTTCCTGGCCTCCATGAATCAGTAGGGCACCACCTGACTAGCGCGTTATGGGGCGGCTCCAAACACCGACTTGAGCCAGTCAAGGGGCTGAGCTAGGCTAGGCTCCCTGATGAAGGCGGATATCCACCCGGAGTATCAAACGGCCACCGTGCACTGCGCGTGTGGGAACGAGTTTGTCACCCGCTCGACCACGAGCGAGATTCGCGTGGAGATTTGCTCCGCCTGCCATCCCTTCTTCACCGGTAAGCAGAAGATCGTGGACGCTGCTGGGAAAGTGGAGCGCTTCAGAAGGCGCTACGAGAAGAAGTGATGGCCCTCCTGCACATCCCCTCTCAGCATTAGCCTTGCCCCGATCCCCCTGCGCGCACCGGGTGCGTGCAGATGGCCTGTCTTCCCCGGAGACCCCCGTCATGTTCGAGCGCCTTGAAGAAATGCTGTCCCGCTATAAGGAGCTGGAAACGCTTCTGGTACAGCCGCAGCTCGCCTCGAACCCGACCCGAATCCGCGAGATCAGCCAGGAGATGGCGGGCCTGCGGGAGGCGGTTGAGGGCTACCGCCGCTGGAAGGAGATCGAGGCCGCTCTGCAGGAGAACGAGGAGCTGCTCTCCGATCCGGACACCGGTATTCGGGAGCTCGCCCGAATCGAGATCGACACATTCAAGGTCGAGCGAGGCGAGCTCGAGCTGAAGCTCAAGCGGTTGCTGATCCCCAGAGATCCCAATGACGACAAGAACGTCGTGCTCGAGATCCGCGCGGGAACCGGCGGTGAGGAAGCGGCCCTGTTTGCTGCCGACCTGCTCCGTATGTACACGCGTTTCGCCGAGGGCCATGGTTGGACGGTCGAGCTGCTCTCGCTGTCCTCCACCGATACGGGAGGCGTGAAGGAGGCGATCGCCACGATCTCGGGCAAGCGCGCCTACCGTCAGCTCAAGTACGAGAGCGGCGTGCATCGTGTGCAGCGCGTCCCGGTCACCGAGTCGTCAGGACGCATCCACACTTCCACCGTTACTGTGGCGGTTCTGCCCGAGGCGCAGGAGGTGGACGTTCGGATCGACGAGGAAAAGGATCTGCGAATCGATGTATATCGTAGTTCCGGACCAGGAGGACAGAGCGTAAACACCACCGATTCGGCCGTGCGCATCACGCACCTGCCGAGTGGGCTGGTGGTTACCTGCCAGGACGAGAAGTCGCAGCACAAGAATAAGGCACGCGCGCTCAAGATCTTGCGCTCGCGTCTCTTCGACCTGGAGCTGCGTCGGCAACAGGAGGAACGCGCGCAGGAGCGGCGGGGGCAGATCGGCACCGGGGAGCGCAGCGAGCGGATACGCACCTACAACTTCCCACAGAACCGTGTCACCGATCACCGCGTTGGCCTGACGCTACACAAGTTGGATCGTATTCTGGAGGGCGAGCTGGAGGATCTGGTGGAGCAGACGGCGATGCAGCTGCAAGCGGAGGCCATCACGTGACACCACGGAAGCTTCTGAGCTCGACAAGCCACTACCTGCGGCAGCACGGGATTCTCCAGGCGCGACTCGATGCGGAGCTCTTGTTGGCTCACGTGCTGGGTGTGGAGCGCGTCGACCTGTATCTTGGCAGCGAGCGGCCCGTGGCTGAACGCGACTGCGTGCATTACCAGCAACTGGTGCAACGCCGGGCCCGGAAGCACGTGCCGATTGCGTATCTATTGGGAGAGCGCGAGTTCTGGTCGCGACCTTTCCGGGTGACCCCCGATGTATTGATTCCGCGCCCGGAGACGGAAACGCTGGTGGAGGTGGCGCTGTCGCTGGCTCCCACTCGCGTGGCCGAGATCGGAGTGGGCTCGGGCGCGATCACCGGCGCGCTGGCCCTGGAGCTACCGCGTGCGCGCTTCGTCGCGGTCGACACCTCGGCGGCGGCGCTGGCCGTGGCGCGCGAGAACCTCGAGCGCTTGGAGGTCGCTGCACGGGTCGGGCTGGTGCGGGGGAACGGAGCGACGGCCTTGCGCGGGCCCTTCGACCTGATCGTCTCCAACCCCCCCTATATCCCGACTGCGGAGCTCGAGCAGCTCCCGCCCGAGGTGCGGAACGAGCCGCTGCTCGCGCTCGACGGTGGACCGGATGGACTCGCCTTGCTGCGCCGCCTGGTGTGCGAGGCGCCCGCGCTGCTGGCACGCCCCGGCTGGCTGGTGCTGGAGGTGGGTCGGGGGCAGGCGGCTGGGGTCGGCGCGAGTCTCGAGTCCGCCGGTGCGGATGCGATTGAGCTGCACAACGACCTGGCGGGGACGGCGCGCGTTGTGCTGGCCCGTTTCGGGGGCGTCTAGTATGGACCGCTTCGTGATTCGCGGCGGTGTACCGCTCGCGGGAACCGTTTCCGTCAGCGGCTCCAAAAACTCGATGCTGGCGCTGATGGCGGCCTCGCTCCTGAGCGAGGAGCCCGTGCTGCTCCAGAACGCGGCGCGTGTGCACGACGTCTCGACCATGATCCGCATCCTCGGGGCGCTGGGAGTCGAGGCGGTGTGGGAGGCGGACGACGTATTGCGGCTGGGCGGCAGCGAGCCCACGGCGACCGAGGCGCCCTACGACCTGGTGCGTACGATGCGGGCCTCGTTCATGGTCCTGGGCCCTCTGCTGGCGCGCTGCGGACACGCGCGCGTCTCCCTTCCGGGAGGCTGCGCGATCGGAGCCCGGCCCGTCGACCAGCACCTGAAGGGGCTGGAGGCGTTGGGGGCCAAGGTGGAGCTGGTGGGAGGATACGTGGAAGCGCGTGCGAGCCGCCTGCGCGGTGCGCCCGTGGTGTTCGACACCTCCACCGTTAACGGCACCCAGAACGTTCTGATGGCGGCCTGCCTGGCCGAAGGGCAGACGCGGATCCAGAACGCCGCGCTGGAGCCGGAGGTGGGCGAGCTGATCGGGGTGCTGCAGGCCATGGGGGCCCGCATCGAGGGCGCCGGAACCGACCAGCTCACGGTGGAGGGGGTGACTCGCCTGAAGGGTGCCACACATCGCGTGGCCGGGGATCGGATCGAAGCCGGGACTCTGCTCGCGGCGGCCGCCATCACGGGCGGCGATGTCACCGTCACCGGCCTGTGTTTGGATCAGCTGGCCTCGGTGGTGGAGAAGCTACGCGAGATCGGTCTCGAACTCGACACCCGCCCGGATCGCGTACGGGTTCGCCGTACGGGTCCTCTGCGCGGTGTACGTGTGACCACCGCCCGCTTCCCCGGCTTTCCCACGGATATGCAAGCCCAGATCATGGCGCTGCTCTGCCTGGCGCCGGGTTCGAGCGTGCTGACCGAGACCATCTTCGAGAACCGCTTCATGCACGTCTCGGAGCTGCAGCGCATGGGTGCGGACATCACCGTGAATGGTCGGACCGCCATCATCCAGGGTGTGGCGGGCCTCTCGGGCGCGCCGGTCATGGCCACGGATCTGCGTGCCAGCGCTTCGCTGCTGCTGGCGGGTCTGGCCGCGCGCGGGGACACCCACGTGATGCGCGTCTACCACATCGATCGCGGTTACGACCGGATCGAGCAGAAGCTGGCCTCGCTGGGGGCCCGCATCCGGCGCATCAGGGACTGAGCCATGGCTGTAAGCGAGTGTCTGGTGCGGTTGCTGCGAACCCGCGATGCGGACTTCGAGGCCGCGTTTCATGCGCTCGAGCAGCGGCGTCAGCGGGATGCGGAGGAGGTCGGACGGGCCGTCTCCGAGATCGTGGACGATGTGCGGCGGCGAGGCGATGACGCGTTGCTCGACGCGACCGAGCGTTTCGACGGCTATCGCCTGGCGCCGGCGGAGATCGTGGTCTCGAGCCAGCAGATGGCGGCCGGGGCGGCTCGGCTGGGGCCCGAGGATCGTGACGCGCTGGGGAGCGCGGCAGAGCGTATCCGTGCGTTCCACTCGCTGAAGCTGCCGCAGAGCTGGCAACAGGAGCGCGAGGGCGAGGTGCTGGGCCAGCTGGTGCGGCCGCTCGCCAGCGTGGGTCTGTACGTGCCCGCCTTCAAGGCGCCCCTGGCCTCGACCGTACTGATGCTTGGCATCCCGGCCGCGGTGGCGGGGGTGCCCGAAGTCGTGATGGCCAGCCCCGGGCGCGAGCCGCATCCCGCGGTGCTCGAGGCCGCTCGGCTGGCTGGCGTGACGCGGATGCTGCGCGTGGGCGGAGCCCAGGCGGTCGCGGCCCTGGCTTTCGGCACCGAGAGCGTGTCTCGCGTCGACAAGATCATGGGACCCGGCAATGCCTACGTGCAGGCGGCCAAGCGCCAGGTCTTCGGGCAGGTCGCGATCGATGCCGAGGCCGGACCGAGCGAAGTGCTGATCGTGGCGGATGAGAACGCAGCGCCCGCGTTTGTGGCCGCTGACCTGATGGCCCAGGCCGAGCACGACCCAGCGGCGAGCGTGGTGCTGGTGACGCCCAGCGAGGCCCTGGCCCAGGCGACGCTCGAGGAGCTGGCAAAGCAGATCTCGGGTCAGCCGCGGGAGGAGATCGCCCGGCAGGCGCTCGCAGGGAGCAGCGCGTTGATCGTGACGCGCAGCCTGGAGGAGGCCATGGAGCTGGCCAACCGCTATGCCGCCGAGCATCTGGAGCTCATGCTGGCCGAGCCGCAGCGCTGGCTCGAACGCGTCGAGCACGCGGGAGCCGTGTTTCTGGGAGCCTACAGCCCGGTGCCGCTGGGAGACTACGTGGCCGGCCCCAGCCACGTGCTGCCCACCGGGGGGACGGCGCGCTTCTTCTCAGTAGTGGGGGTGGAGGATTTTCTCAAACGCTCGAGCGTGATCGGCTTCTCGCCGAGCGCAGTGCGCCGCTTGGGTCCGACGGCGGTGCGGTTGGCGGAGCTCGAGGGTCTGCACGCTCACGCCCGAGCGGTGAGTCTGCGGCTGGAACGGGACGACTGAAGCGGGGGCTGGACCCGAATTCCTAGATCGGGCATCAATTCCCCCTAGCCGGGAGAGAGAGTATGGAGCGCGAGGCGAGCATTTCGAGAAAGACCCGGGAGACGGATATCCAGGTGGAGCTGCGCCTGGATGGCGAGGGGGAGCCGCAGATTTCCACGGGCATTCCCTTCTTCGATCACCTGCTGGTCTCGCTGGCCCGGCACGGCCTCTTCGACCTGCGCATCCAGGCCAGCGGCGATCTCGAGGTGGACCAGCACCACACGGTAGAGGACGTGGGAATCACTCTCGGGCAGGCCCTGCGGGTGGCCGTGGGCGAGGCCTCGGGCCTGACACGCTTCGGGTCCGCGCGCATCCCCATGGCGGATGCCCTGCTGCAGGTGGACCTCGATCTATCCGCCCGTCCCTATCTGGTCTACCGGGTGTCGCTGCCGCGCGACTGGGTAGGCCAGTTTGACGCCGCGCTGGTGGAGGATTTCCTCTACGCCCTGTGCACGCACGGGGGGATCGATCTGCACGTCGAGCTGGTGTACGGACACAACGTGCATCACATCGTGGAGGGCATCTTCAAGGGCCTCGGTCGGGCGCTCGACCAGGCCACGCGTGTCGACCCCCGCATTCGCGGGCCGCTCTCGACCAAGGGCAGCCTTTGACGCGCCCCGCTCCTGAGATCGTGGTCGTCGACTACGGCATGGGGAACCTGCGCAACGTGGGTCGGGCCCTCGAGCGCGCCGGTGCCCGGCCCCGTGTCACCCAGGATCCCGAGCGCGTGCTGCGTGCGGATCGACTCGTGGTGCCCGGTGTGGGTGCGCTCGGGAACGCCATGCGTTGTCTCGATCAGCAGGGACTGAGCTCGGCCCTGCGTGAGCGGGTCGGGGATGGACGGCCCTATCTAGGGATCTGCGTGGGGCTCCAGGTGCTGCTCGAGCAGGGAGAGGAGGGACCCGTGCGTGGTCTCGGCCTGATTCCCGGGCAGGTGAACCGCTTCCCGGAGTCGCTGGGGCTGCCGGTGCCCCACATGGGCTGGAACGGAGTCAAGCCGCTGCGGCCGCACCCGGTGCTGGCAGATGGGTTCTTTTACTTCGTGCACGCCTACCGCCCCGTGGGTGTGCCCGAGGAGCGAGTGCTGGCGCGCACGGACTACGGCGAGCAGTTCCCCTCGGCGCTCGGCTTCGACGCCTGCGTCGCGGTGCAGTTCCATCCCGAGAAGAGCCAACGCGCGGGCCTCGCGTTGCTCGAGCGTTTCTGCGCCTGGTCCCCGTGAGCGGCCCGGCCCCCCGGGCGGTCAATGACGTGCGCAAGATGGAGGTGATCCCGGCGCTTGACCTGCGCGGGGGCCGCATCGTGCGTTTGCAGCAGGGCGATTACGAACGCGAGACCGTCTATGACGCGGATCCGGCCCGTGTTGCAGCGCGCTTTGTCGCCGCCGGAGCCACGCGGCTGCACGTGGTCGACCTGGATGGCGCACGCGCGGGCCAGCTGCGGAACGAGGACGCGATCTCGGCCATCCTGCGGGTGGCGTCATCCGTCCGGGTGCAGCTCGGAGGCGGGCTGCGCAGCATCGAGCAGATCGAGGCGGTGCTGGAACTGGGAGTTGATCGCGTCATCCTGGGCACGACGGCACTGGAGGCTCCGGAGGTGTTTCGAGCCGCGGCGCGGCGTTGGCCCGGGCAGATCGTGCTGGGGCTTGACGCGAAGCAGGGACGCGTGGCGATTCGCGGCTGGCAGCAGCTGGCGGACGCCGCGGTGGAGGAAGTGCTGCGACGCTTCGAGGATTTGCCGCTCGCCGCGGTGTTGCATACCGACATCGGCCGCGATGGAATGATGCAAGGTCCGAACGTGGGCGCGACCTCGAGCCTGGCGCGTTTGACGCGGCTCCCGGTCATCGCCTCAGGGGGCGTGCGCTCGCTGGACGATCTGGCTGCACTGGCTCGGACCGGCGTCATCGCGGGGGTGGTCGTGGGCCAGGCGCTCTACACCGGGGCCATCGATCTGCGCGCAGCGCTGGCGTAGCCGCCGTGCTGACCAAGCGCATCATCCCCTGCCTGGATGTGAAGGACGGGCGCGTGGTGAAAGGGGTGAAGTTCGTAGGCCTGCGTGACGCGGGCGATCCGGTCGAGGTGGCTGAGGCCTACGATTCCCAGGACGCGGATGAGCTCTGCTTCCTGGACATCACCGCGTCCCATGAGCGCCGCGGTACGATGCTCGACCTGGTCGCGCGCGTGGCTGATCGCATTACGATCCCGTTCTCGGTCGGGGGAGGCGTGCGCTCGGTCGAGGACGTGCGGGCGCTGCTGCAGGCGGGGGCGGACAAGGTCTCGCTGAACACGGCCGCGGTTGAGCGTCCCGAGCTGGTCGCGCAGGTCGCGGATCGGCTGGGCTCGGCCAACCTGATCGTGGCGATCGACGCACGTCGGCGGGATCCTGAGGATCCAGGGCAGGGCTGGGAGGTCTTCACCCACGGCGGCCGAAACCCAGCCGGGCTGGATGCGCTGGAATGGGCGCTACGCATGGAGCGGGAGGGCGCCGGCGAGATTCTGCTCACCAGTATGGACCGTGATGGCACCCTGGATGGCTACGATCTCCCGCTCACACGCGCGGCGAGCGATCTGCTACGCATCCCCGTGATCGCCTCTGGCGGGGTCGGGAGCATCGAGCATCTGCGCCAGGGGCTGGACGACGGGCCGCTGGGAGGCGGGGCCTCCGCCGCGCTGGCCGCCAGCATCTTCCACTTCGGTACCCATACCGTGAGCGAGGCCAAGCGGCACCTGGCGCAGTGGGGTGTCTGGGTCCGACCTGTGGATAAGCTTGCCTAGGCGGGTTTTGCGGGCCCCCAGCAGGAAGGTCGGACCAATCGCCACCAAGGCCGGGCCTCCGCCACCTATATTTGCGGACACCAGAGCCCGTATGCTAGCTTTGGTTTCGCGGAAACTTGGCTGCAAGTGCCTGAAAAATCAGGTATTTCTGGTCCACCGCGCAGCCCCAATACGGAGGGGGTTGCTGCGCTGGGTGGTGCGGCCGCGAGTCTTGGGGGGCACCTCAGGGGCTAGGCAGTTCGCATAGAATCCGCGTAGAGGATAGAGAGCCGGCCTGGAAACAGGACTGAGAACGGCTCGTGGAGGAATGAGTTCTGCCCGGCATCAAGCTCAAGGACAACGAGACCTTTGAAGTCGCGCTGAAGCGCTTCAAGAAGCAGTGTGAGAAGGCTGGACTGATGTACGAGCTCCGCAAGCGGGAGCACTACGAGAAGCCCAGCGTTCGGCGCAAGAAGAAGACCATAGCGGCGCGCAAACGCGCGCTTAAGAGGCTCAAGCAGACATAACTAGGGTTTAGACGAGCTCGGTGCCCTAAGGGCGCCGGGCTCGCGTTGTTTTGGACCCGGGGGCCCCGGAGGGCCATCCACAATCTACCGAGGTTGCCAAGGTCGCGAGGTCGGTTTGGGACGGATTCCGGAGCACGTTATCGATGAGGTGCGCGAACGGGCGGATATCGTCCAGATCGCCAGCCGTTACCTGACGCTCAAGAAGTCCGGCAGCCGACACTGGGGGCTCTGCCCCTTCCACAGCGAGAAAACACCCTCCTTTCAGGTTCACGAGGACAAGCAGGTCTTCTACTGCTTTGGCTGTGGGGCCTCGGGCGATGTGTTCGCCTTCCGCATGCAGCAAGACGGGCTGGACTTCCCGGATGCCGCGCGCGCCCTCGCGCGCGAGCTCGGGATCACGATTCCGAGCTCCTCGGGCGAATCCTCGGGGCAGGTCACGCGGCTGCATCAGGTGAACGAGGCCGCGCTCGAGTACTTCCGGAGCAGCCTGCGCGCAGCCGAGGGCGCACAGGCGCGCCGCTATCTGGTGGCGCGCGGCGTCTCGCAGGAGCTGCTCGACCGTTTCCAGATCGGGTTCGCGCCCTCGAGCTGGGAGGGCCTTCAGCGCTACCTGACGCGCAAGCGGCTCGACCTCAAGCCGGCGGAGCAGGCCGGTCTGCTCGCACGTAGACAGACGGGCGCAGGTCACTACGACCGCTTTCGAGGCCGCATCGTGTTCCCCATCGTAGAACCGAGCGGGTACGTCATCGGCTTTGGTGGCCGTGCCCTGGGAGAGGACGAAGCTCCCAAGTATTTGAATTCCCAAGAGAGCCCGATCTACCACAAAGGTCGGGTTCTTTTTGGTCTACCGCTCGCGCTGGATGCGATCCGTCGGCGGGGGCGGGTGGTGGTCGTGGAAGGCTATTTCGATCTCGTTGCCCTGCATCGGGCCGAGATCGAGGAGGGCGTTGCCCCGTGCGGGACCGCCCTGACCCAGGATCATGCGCGCCGCATGCGGCGCTACACTGAGGAGGTCGTACTGCTTTTCGATGGCGACGAGGCGGGCCAGCGCGCGGCCGAGCGCGCCCTGCCGGTCTTGCTGGCGGAGCGACTGCGCGTGCGGGCGGCGTTTCTGCCGGCGGGCGAGGACCCCGATACGCTTCTGCAG
>SMWZ01000132.1 GCA_004356455.1 Deltaproteobacteria bacterium | reverse complement strand
TACGTCGTCGAACGTCGCCCCGGCACCTGAGTCCCAGGCCCTGGCCAGTCTGCGTGCGCTTCGGGAGCTCCACGGAGGATCGAGCCAAGCATGACCATGCCCGCTGGCAGCGTGATCGGCAGCATCGTGGTCGAGGAGAAGCTCTCAAGCGGAGCTGATGGCGATCATTACCTGGGCCGCCAGCCCGCCCTCGAGCGCACGGTCGCCCTGCGCAGGCTGCCACGCGACCTGATCGCCAGTCCCGGCGTGATCGAACGTTTCCAGCGCGAGGCTCGACTGGGCGCGCAGGTGCTTCACCCCAATCTGGTCCAGGTCTTCGACCTCTTCTCCCATCGCGGGGACCACTACCTGGTGAGAGAGCACGTGGAGGGCGCGCAGCTGAGCACCGTGCTCGAGAGCAGCGGCCGGCTGCCCGCGCGCATCGTGGTCCGCATCGTGCTGGAGGTGGCGCGCGCGCTGGGGGAGCTGCACCGGCGCGGTATCGTTCACTGCGACGTCTGCCCCGAGAACGTGCTGATCAGTCGCTGGGGCGAGATCAAGCTCACCGGGCTGGGCCGCGCGCAGCAGGTGGGCGAGGCCGAGCCGCCGAGCCCGCCGCCTCCCACTCCCTATAGCGCGCCCGAGCTGCGCGAGGGCGGCGGTGCAGATCCGCAGGTCGACGTGTTCTCGCTGGGCGCCTTGCTGCACGTACTACTGCTCGGGCGTGCACCTGGCCATCCAGGTGGACCCGTGCTCGCAGCCCACCCGCAGCTGGCGTGGCTGATCCGACGCTGCCTGCGGCAGCAGCCCACCCGGCGGCCCGACCTGCCCTCGGTCCGGCGCTGGCTGGAGCGGGCGCTACCGCGGGCGGCGGAGGACTCCCGCATGGAGATCGCCGCCTGGTTCTGGGACGTGCGCATGCTGCGCCCGTCGGTCCCCGAGCTGCCGGAGGAGCTGTCAGTGGCCGAGAGCCCCCCCGTAGCGCGCGGCCTCCCTCGCTGGGCGCTACCGGCGGCGGCGGCCGGTGGCATCCTGCTGGCCGTGCTGCTGGCTCTGCTGGGCGGCTCCGACGACGAGCAGCAGGTGGCGGCTCTGGCCAGGCCGCTGCCCGAGGTCGCGGCGCTGAAGCCCGCTGAGGAGCTCCCCGCCGTGCTGGCGGGCGAGCCGGGCCGGGTGGCCTTCGTGGCCCACCCATGGGCCGAGATCCAGATCGATGAGCAAGCGCCGTTTCTGACGCCCCGCGCCGCGCCGATCGAGCTTGCGCCCGGCCCGCACCAGCTGGTCTTCCGGCATCCGCGCTACGGCGAGGTGCGCGAGAGCATCGTCATCCGTCCGGGCGAGCAGCGCCTGGTGCGTCATGTCTTCGCCGGAGCGCAGCCGTGATCACCCGGGCGACCTGGCTGGCGAGCGGGCTGCTGCTGGCGAGCGGGCTGGCGGCGGCGGGCGAGCTGCGGCATGAGGTCCAGCCGGACCAGACGCTGGGCGAGATCTCACAGCTCTACTACGGGGATGCGCGTCATGCTGAGGTGATCCGCTGCTACAACGGCCTCGACTCCTCCCCCATCCGCGCGCAAAGTCAGCTGAGCATTCCGCAGCTGGAGCAGCATACGGTCACGGCCGGGGACAGCTGGTCGGCCCTCGCGCTGCGCTACTGGGGGGATGCCTCCCTCGACCGGGAGCTCGCGCTGTACGCCACGGGCCGCTCTGACGCAGCGCTAAAGGTGGGCCAGAAGCTTCGGATTGGCCCCCTGATCTCCTATCGGCTGGCCTCCGGAGACACGCTGGCCTCGGTCTCGCGCCGCTTCTACGGCCACCCGGACCGGGCCACAGCGCTGGCACGCCTCAATCGCGTTAAGCATCCGCGTCGGCTCCAGGTGGGCGCGCGGGTGAAGGTGCCGATTGCGGAGCTGGGCTCGGCTGCTGCTGCGCCGCCCTCACCTGAGCCGGCCGTGCGCGTAGAGGTGGCCGCTGCTCCGGTGCCGGACCGCTTCGAAGCGGCCCTGCAGCGCGCGCTCAACACCCAGCTGGACGGCCGCTACGATGACGCACTGGAGCAGCTCGAAGCGCTGCGGCCGACGATCCTGGCGGAGGGAAGCCGCAGCGAGCGGGTGCTTCTGCTGGAGCAGCTGACCTTCGTCTACGCCGCCTTCGACCGGGACGAAGACGTCTGCAACGGCTACCGCGCCCTGCTGCAATTGGAGCCGCAGCTCGAGTGGGATGGCGATCGGATCTCGCCGAAGATCCTACGACTGGTCGCTCGCTGCCAGGGCGGATAACGCAAGCTGCTCCGCCGCGGTCGCGGGATCGACCCGCTGGGACTGGGTCAGGGCCAGCACACGCTCCAGATTTTCGGGGATGACGCTCAGATGCGCACGCGAGGCCGCGTCATCACCCCCCTCCAGCGCTGTCGCCAGGTGGATGATGCCGCCCGCGTTGGCCAGGAAGTCGGGTACGTAGAGCACCCCCCGCTGCGCGAGCTGAGCACCCACCTCGAGCTGCGCCAGTGGGTTGTTGGCGGCGCCGCAGATCACGCGGCAACGGATCTCGCGCGCCAGACGGGAGCCGATCACGCCCGGCGGACCGCAGGGGCTGAAGACATCGCACTCCAGCCGCGTGATCTGCTCCGGCTCGACCACCTGGACCTCGTCCGGCAGCTCGCGTAGAGCCTTGGGGTCCGGATCGGCGACCACCAGATTGGCACCGCACTCGAGCAGCCTCAGCAGCAGCACCGAGCCCACGTGACCCACGCCCTGGATCGCGACTTTCGCTCCCTCCAGCGAGAGCCCCAGGTGCGCCAGGGCCGCCTCCATCGCCAGCTGTACGCCGTGCGCGGTGAAGGGCCCGGGGTCACCGCAGCCGCCCACGCGTAGCGGCAGGCCGGACACATGCCGGGTGCGCTCCGCCATCACGGCCATCTCCTCCTGGCCCGTGCCCATGTCCGCGGCCACGATGTAGCGGCCCTCGAGTGTGTCCACAAAGGCACCCACGGCGAGGAGCTGCTCGCGCGTGCGCTCACGGGGGTCCCCGACCACGACCGTCTTGCCACCACCCAGGGCCAAACCCGCCAGCGCCGCCTTGCGCGTCATGGCGCGCGCCAGATCGAGCGCGTCGCGTCGGGCCGCCGCGCTATCCGGGTAGCAGCGCCAGCGGCAGCCTCCGAGCGCAGGTCCGCGCAAGGTCGAGTCGATCGCCACGATCATCTCGACCCCCGCGTCGCGCCCGATGTGGAGCGATTCCGGTTCCATGCCCTTCTCTTCGGTCGTGGGCCGTCCGCGGAAGCTTGAGCGGTGTCAGCGCCGCAAAGGCTTTAGCACCAGCTCCGCGCCCCTCGCGCCCGGCTCGAGCGCAGCCGCGCTCTCAGCCACCAGGTTGTCGGGCTCTCGCGTGAGCGGATCGCCATCTCGATCGATCCGGGCCGAGAGCGCGATCGGGCCCTCGAACGGACGCCCCTTGAGCATCACATCCGCCGGACCCACCTGGAACCTCAGCGGAAAGGGTCCGACCGGGAGCCGCTTCACCGCCAGCGGCGGGCCCCCGCCCTGAGCTCGGGCGATGATGAAAAGTACCCCCGTGGCGGGAGCTTGGACGCCAGGCGCCAGGCGCACGGTACCGTGGATGGAGCTTCCGCTGGCAGGGATGGCGAGCTGGCGCTCCCGCGGAGCAGGCGGTTCCAGACCCGGGATGCGGACGGGATGGCTGGGGGGCGGCGGCTCCTGCTCGGGCGGAATGTAGGGCTCTACCCGGCGATCGCAGCCCAGCCACAGGACCCCGAAGACGAGCCAGCCAAGCCTTCCAAGCTGCTTCACGAGGTCCCTCCCGCCGGTCATACTTAAACGCGGATGCGGCTCAACGACTCGAACCTGGCAGACTATCTGCGCCGAGTCGGTCTGCTCCAGCATACCGAGCGTGCACGCGTCGAGCCCGCCGGGGACGGGAATATCAACTTCGTGCGTCGCGTGCGTGGGGCGGAAGGCCAGTCCTGGGTGGTGAAGCAGGCCCGGCCGCAGCTCGAGCGCTTCCCCGAGTACCGCGTCAGCACCGAGCGCATCGTGTTCGAGCACCGCTACGGCGAGGTGGTGGCGGAGCTGGCACCGGATGTGGCCGGCCTGCTGCCCCGAACCCTGCACTTTGACGCGGAGGCGCGAATCCTGGTGATGGAGGACCTGGGCGACGCCCCGCGCCTGGGGGACGAGCTACTCGCCGGCCGGGTCGAGCCCGTCGTGCTGCAGCAGCTCGGGCGCTTTCTCGGCCGCGTGCATGGGGCCACCGCACCTCATGCCGGGGCGCTCGCGCCGCGCTTCGCAAACGACGAGATGCGACAGCTGCACGGCGAACACATCTTTAGCCTGCCGTTTGCGCCCAACGATTTTCCGATCCCGCCCGAGCTGCGTGCGCTGGGGCTCAAGCTGCTGGAGGAGACCGGGGGCCTGGAGCGCATCCACGCGCTGCGGGAGCGCTACTACCAGGCGGCTGAGGCACTGATACACGCCGATGTTCAGGGCAGCAATCTGCTGGTCGAGGGAAATCTACCTCGCCTGGTCGACGCCGAGATCGCCCACGTGGGGGACCCGGCCTTCGACCTGGGGACCGCCCTCGCACACATCCACTTTCACATCGCCCGGGAGCCAGACCAGCCCGTCTACCGCCAGGCGCGGGAGGCCCTGCTGAGAGGCTATGAGGAGGGCGGGGGTGAGGGGGATTGCCAGTACCGAGCCGCAGGCTACGCGGGCGTCGAAATGCTCCGCCGCACCCTGGGCGCGGCGCGCCTGCCCTTCCTGGAGCAGCCCGCAGCCGCTGTGGCCACTCTGCAACACGCCACGAAGCTCTTGCAGAGCTAGCCGGGGCGGCTTGCCGAGCTGTCACAGGATCGTGTCAGACAGGGGAAACTCCCTGAAGAATCGTGGGTTCGCCAGCTGAAAATACTTCTGGCGTTCCCCTCCCTCTGCGTTACACTGCCGGGCTCCCGAACCCCTCTCCACGGGAGAGAAAAGCGCTATGCCGATCAATATCAAGCTCAACGTCACGCTATCGCTAGACGAATCCGCGCTGGAGGACGCGCTTTCTGAGTTCGACGAGCTGACCGTCAACGAACTCGTCAAGCAGGTTCTGGACAAGGCCATAGCACTGGATGGCGTGGATTGTGTTGTGCTCGAGGGGCCGAACACGCTCGAGGAGTACGACAAGTTCTCCTCCGCGGCGGGGAGCTGAGACCGGCCTCGAGCTGCCAGCCTGGACTTCTCACCGGGATGAGAAAAGATCGAGCTGAACCGGCCCGGGGGCTGGGCTCGGATGCGGCGTTCGCTGCGTCTGCCTGGGCGGCGCCCTGCGGCCTCGCGGTCCGGGACGATACACCCCGATATGGCGCGCGTGCTCCAGAATGCGGCGGTAGAAGAGCTGGAAGCGCACGCCGTGGTCGAAGTAACGCAGATGGGCCAGCTCGTGGCAGAGAGTGTCCACCATACCGGAATACTTGAGCAGGCGGCCCGTTTGTGCGTGCTGCAGGCGGATGCGAATGCTGCCGTCCGAGTAGCACACCCCGTAGCGCTGCTTCACCTGGGCACGCTCTGGGTCAATCGAGTGCAGCTCAAGCCTGAAGTAGGAGACAAGCAGGCGCGCGTCGCGTTTGAGCCGCTCCAGAACCACCCGTCGCTCTGCCCGCTCTGCTTTGATCAAGCTGGCTAGCTCCCGGGGGGTGTGATCAGTATAACTTGCCCGTCATGTCCGGAAACGACGTCCCCGTGCGGCTTCCCATTTTTCCGCTGCCCAATGTCGTGCTGTTCCCGGACGCGCTGCTACCGCTGCATATCTTCGAGCCGCGCTACCGGGCCATGACCGAGGACGCGCTCGAGGGAAACCGCCTGATCGGCATGGTCCTGCTCGCACCAGGCCCGCGCAAGCAACGAGGGCGCCCGCCCGTCTACCCGGTGGGTTGCAGCGGCTCGATCACCCAGGCCGACCGCCTGTCCGACGGTCGTTTCAATCTGGTTCTCCAGGGTCTGCGCCGCTTTCGCATCCAACACGAAGAGGCGAGCGGCACGCCCTACCGCGTGGTGACGGCCGAG
Organism: Deltaproteobacteria bacterium; assembly: GCA_004356455.1. Taxonomy (GTDB): domain Bacteria; phylum Myxococcota_A; class UBA9160; order SZUA-336; family SZUA-336; genus SMWZ01. The sequence goes on along the minus strand of SMWZ01000132.1, from coordinate 32,074 downwards.
CTATTGGAAGACCCGAGCTTCGAGGAGCTGGACTCCACGGCGGGGGCGATGCTCGAAGGTCTACGCCCCGAGCTCGAGGAGGAGATCCTGGCACTGGTACGGAAGTCCGCGCCCGACCGCGTCGACCTCTTGCGCAAACGTATGGCCTCGCTCGATCCCGTGGCGCTGGTGCACACGCTGGCTTCCGGGCTGGACTGCTCCATGGTCGAAAAGCAGGGCCTGCTCGAAACCCCCGATCCGCTCGAACGTTGTCGCCTGCTGCTGCGTCTCTTGCAGTTTCGTGAGGCGGAGCGGCGGCTTTCCAATCCACCCAAGATCGTCAACTGAAATTAGACGAAATTCTACGTATTCATGCGAATTTAGCCGATTTTTTCAGATCCAATAACAAAATATCGTGTCGCTTCGCTGTGCAGTCCACTGTGCAATTCGCTGTTCAGGGGGCATGCAACCGTACCCCATTGGGCCCAAGAACGCGGAGATTTCCAAGTCTTCCGTCGTCGGAGTGGAATCGCCCCGAGACCCGAAGCGCCTGCATTTTAAACCCCAAGGGGCGAAAACGTCATCGCCTTGAATCGCGTTTGCTCCGAAATCGCTTGCGTGGGATAACCGCTGCCTTCCGTCAAATCCATGAGTACCGGCTCAGCACAGGGGTATACGGTCCGATATGACAAAATTTAGGGGGTGGGAGGCCGTCCGCGAGGCTGTACGGCAGCGGATCGGAGTGGCCGCGTACGAGGCGTGGTTCCGCAGCCTGGAGGGAGCTCTGGAGGGCGATACCCTGGTGCTGCGCTGCCCAGACCGCTTCAGCCGGGACTGGGTTCGTGAACGCTACGGCCCTGTGATCCAGGAGATCACGCCGCAGCTGCGCAGGATCGAGTACCGGATCGATCCCGAGGCCGGACGCGCCGCACCCGTCTCACGGCCGGCCGAGCAGAGCACGCGCAGGCAGCCCACGCCGGAGGCACGTCCCGCTGCCAGCTTCGACAGCTTCGTGGTGGGGCCAGGGAATGCGCTCGCGGTCGAGGCCGCGCGAGCCGTTGCGCGCGGACAGGCTGGGCGCTGCAGTCCGCTGGTGCTGGCCGGGTACAGCGGCGCCGGAAAGACCCATCTGTGTCAAGCGATTCGCCATGAGCTGCGCGAGCGCGTGCTCTATCGCTCCAGCGAGGAGTTCACCACCGAGGTCACGGGAGCGCTGCGCTCCGGCCAGATGGGCCCGCTGCGGCAGCGCTATCGCCGCTCGCTGAACGTGCTGATCCTGGAGGACGTTCAGTTTCTGAGTGGAAAGCGCGCCACCCAGGTCGAGCTATTTCACACGCTCGATCATCTGCTCGCGCACGGAAAGACCGTCGTGCTCAGCGCCGAGTGTCCGCCTCAGAAGATCGCGGGTCTCGACGCCAAGCTGGCCTCGCGCATGAGCTCGGGTCTAGTGGCCTGCATCGCGCCCCCGGGGCTCGAGACGCGCCGCACCATCCTGCGCGAGAAGGCGGCCGCGGGCGGGCTGCGCCTGCCGGAGGAGTGCCTGGAGACCCTGGCCGCGCGGCCAGTCCAGAGCGTGCGCGACCTGCTGGCCGGCCTCAACCAGGTGGTGGCGCGAGCCGCGCTGCTGCGGCAGCCGGTCACGCCCGAGCTGATGGCGGAGGCGTTGGCCGCGGTCGACGTGAAGGAGCAGCCGCGGAGCCTCGAGGAGATCGTGGCGCTGGCATCGCGCTCCTACTCGGTCAGCCTGGAGGAGCTGCGCGGACGCTCGCGCCGGCGCCGCGTGGTGCGGCCGCGCCAGATCGCCATGTACCTGTGCCGGCTCTACACGGACGCGTCGCTCAAGGAGATCGGGCAGCTCTTCCGGCGGGACCCCACCACCGTGCTGCACGCGATCGAGAGCGTGGAGAAACGCGTGGTCGAGCAGCCCCAGCTGCGCTACCAGCTGGAGACGCTCGGCTGCCGCATCAGCCCTTCGGCTCCAGACCGTAGTGGCGGCGGTAGTACGCGCGGTACGCGCCCGACTTGATCGGCTCCCACCAGTCGCGCCGCTTCTGGTACCAGTCCAAGGTGCGCTGGACGCCCTCCTCGAGCTCGATGCTGGGCGCCCAGCCGAGCGCCCGCAGCTTGCTGCTGTCCACCGCGTAGCGCTGGTCGTGGCCGGGCCGCAGCCCCTCGACGGGGCGAATCAGGGACTCGGGCTTGCCCAGCAGGCGTAGCAACATGCGCGTGAGCTCTCCGTTCGTGATCTCGGGGTCCTGGTTGGCACCCACGTTGTAGATCTCTCCCGCCTCTCCCTCCCGCAGCAGCAGCAGCAGCGCGCGGCAGTGGTCATCCACCCAGAGCCAGTCACGGATCTGGGTGCCGCCGTCGTAGAGCGGGAGCGGCTCGTCCTGCATGGCGTTGGTGATGAACAGCGGCAGCAGCTTCTCGGGATACTGGTAGGGTCCGTAGTTGTTGGTGCTGCGCGACACCAGCACGTCCATGCCCAGCATGCGATGGAAGCCGAGCGCCACCAGATCGCCGCCGGCCTTGGACGCGGAGTAGGGGCTCGATGGCTCCAGGAGCGCATCTTCGCGCGCCCGGCGCGGAGCCGACAGGCTGCCGTAGACCTCGTCGGTGCCCACCTGCAAGAGGCGCGCGTCCCGCTGCGCGCGCCTGAGCGCATCGGCCAGGACGTAGGGCCCCTGCACGTTGGTCTCGACGAACTCGCCCGCCTGCGCCGGCGTGGAGCGGTCGACGTGGGTCTCGGCCGCAAAGTTCACGATCCAGTCGACCTCGCGCACCAGCTCCTCCACCAGCGTCTCGTCCCGCACATCGCCGTGCACGAAGCGGTAGCGGGAGGAGCCCTCGAGGTCCTCGAGATTCTTCGGATTTCCCGCGTAGGTGAGGAGATCGAGGTTCGTCAGCTCGGCCTCGGGCTCCTCCGCCAGCAGCAGCCGAATGAAGTTGGAGCCGATGAAGCCGCAGCCGCCCGTGACGAGCACGGACCGTACGCTGCTAGTAGCCACTTCCCAACGCGAATCCGATCGGGGGGGTGGCGCTCGGCGCGAGCTCGGGTCGGGTGGCCGCGTCGGACCTGGGCTCGCGCCGGCCGTAGGTGGTGGTGCGCTCGTAGGATGGGCGCCCGATCTCGCGTACGAGCTGCTCGATCTCGTGGACCTCGATGTGGTCCCCGTGCTCGGAGCCGGCGGCCTGGCTGATCGACTCCTCCATCAGGGTACCGCCGAAGTCGTTGGCGCCCGAGAGCAGACCCATCTGCGCCATTTTCCAGCCCATCTTCACCCAGGAGACCTGCACGTTCTGGATCCACGGGCGCAGGAACAGCCGCGCCACGGCCACCAGCCTGAGATCCTCCGGCATGGATGCGCCGGGACGCGAGCCCTGCTCCAGGTACAGACGCGTCTGGTGGTGGATGAAGCCGAGCGGCACGAACTCGGTGAAGCCTCCCGTCTGCTTCTGCAGATCTCGCAGCAGCTCCAGGTGGCGCGCAATGTGCTCCACGCTCTCGATGTGCCCATACATGAGGGTGGAGCTCGAGCGCAGCCCCACCTCGTGCGCGGCGCGCACGATCTCCAGCCAGCGCCCGCTCATGAGCTTGCGCGGCGAAAGCTTGCGCCGGATCTCGTCGTCCAGGATCTCGGCCGCGGTGCCGGGAATGGTGCCGAGGCCCGCCTCGCGCAGCATCTTGAGATAGGCGTGCAGACTCATGCCGCCCGACTTCTCGACCCCGAAGTGAATCTCCTCGGGCGAGAAGGCGTGGATGTGCATGTCGGGCAGCTCGGTCTTGATCGCCTCGATGATCTCGCGATACCAGAAGCCGTCCTTGTTGGGGTGGATCCCACCCTGAATGCAGACCTCCGACGCGCCCAGATCCCAGGCCTCACGCGCACGCGCCACGATGTCATCGAGGCCGCGGTCGTAGGCATCCTCGTCGTGCTTATGACGCGCGAAGCCGCAGAAGCTGCAGCCCACGTAGCAGATGTTGGTGAAGTTGATGTTGCGATTGACGACGTAGGAGACCTCGTCGCCCACGTCCTCGGCACGCGCCAGATCCGCGATGCTGCACAGCACCTGTAGGTCGCGGCCCTGCGCGCCGAGCAGCACCACCGCGTCCGCGCGCGTCAGCTCGCGGCCCTCGAGCGCCCGCTCGAGCACGTCACGCACGGGGGTACCGGTCCCGCGCAGGATCGGATCGGCCAGATTCATGTGGGGGGTTTGCACGGCTCTCTCTCCTCAGCTCAGCCGGCTCGACGCCGGGTAGCCCTCTTCATCGCAGACCGAGCGCAGACGCTCGAGCATCTCGGGCTCAAAGAACTCGGGCCTCTCTCGAATAAACTCGGGATACACGCACAGGCGCTCGCGCAGACGGTAGCCTGCCTGCTCCGTGCGGCGTCGCAGCTCTACGAGCTCGGGCCAGGGGGCTTCGGGGTTGATGTAGTCGATGGTGACGGGCGAAACGCCCCCCCAGTCGTTCAGGCCGGAGCGCGCCAGCAGGGGGAGCGAGCTGGGTGAAAGGTTGGGCGGCGCCTGCAGGTTCATGGCCGGGCCCAGGATCAGGCGCGCCAGCGCCACGGTCCCCGCCATAAGCTCCTCGGAAGGCGCTGGCACCTGCGCCATGGACGTGCCAGGCTTGGGGTGGAAGTTCTGCACGATCACTTCCTGGATGTGCTCGCCCGCGTAGGCAAGCTCGCGGATGGTGTAGAGCGTATCCACCCGCTCCTCGGGTGTCTCGCCGATCCCGATCAAGAGCCCGCTCGTGAACGGAATGCGCAGCTCCCCCGCCTCGCGCGTCATGGCGACGCGCAGAGCGGGCTCCTTGTCGGGTGCGTAGTAATGCGCCTGTCCGCGCTCGCGCAGCCGGCGGCTCGTGCTCTCGAGCATGAGGCCCATGCTCGCGTTGCAGGGCCGCAGCGCGCTCATCTCCGCGGCCGACAGCACGCCGGCGTTGGTGTGTGGGAACACGCCCTCGGCGTAGGACACCCGGCACGCGTCCACCAGGTACTCCGCCGTCGAGCCGTAGCCGCGGGCCCCCAGCCAGTCTCGATAGCCCCGGTAGGCGACCTCGGGCTTGTCTCCCAAACAGAAGAGCGCCTCGCTGCAGCCAGCGCGGCGCGCCTTACGTGAGATCGCGCGTACCTCCTCCAGCGTGTACGTCTTCGCCTCGGGCGAGCGGGGGTCCTTGGCGAAGGTGCAGTAGGCGCAGCGGTCCCGGCAAAGGTTCGTAAGCGGGATGAAGACGTTGAGTGAGACCGTGATCGTACGGCCGTGCCCCCGCGCGCCCAGCTCACGCCCGGCCTCCAGCAGGGGATCGAGCAGCCCGCGGGGCTCCAGCTCCAGCTGCTCGGCCACCGCCACCGCGGCGGCTCGCTCGAGCGGCTCCACATCCACCGCCTTGCGGATGCGCTCCAGTAGCTCCGCGCGCGTCATGGCCAAGGGGAATCTCCCTGCCCGCAGGTAAAAACCAATGCTAGCACGGGGCCTTGATTCCTACCCGGCGCTGGCAGCTTACGGGTTATGCTGCGCCTCATGGGTGAGCGCGTCGGGGCTGTGCCGGTCACGCTCTGCTTCGTGCGTGCGGGCAAGCACATCCTGCTGCTGCGCACCGCGGTCCGCAAGGACCGCTTTCGCGGGCTCTGGAACGGGCTCGGGGGGCACGTGCGGAGCGGCGAGGACGTGCGCGCCGCCGCTCGACGCGAGCTGCTGGAGGAGAGCGGGCTCGAGCCCCGCCAGCTGCGCCTCCGCGCCGTAATTCACGAGACGGGTCTGCTGGGCCGTGCCCATCTGCTCTTCGTCTTCACGGCGCGTGTCGACGAGCACGAGGCCGAGCGCACGCCTCCCTCCATGCCCGAGGGCGAGCTGGCCTGGTTCCAACCCGATGCGATCCCCTGGGCCGAGACGGTGCCCGACCTGCGCGTGCTGCTCCCACGCGTGCTCGAAGCAGGCGAGCTGCTCTTCGGCAGCCAGGAGTTCGACGGCTCCGACCGACCGCTTCGACTCTGCCTCAGCTAGCGCGTTAGCGGCGAGCAAGCTCGCCTGCGCGCACTACGCTCGGCTCCGCCTCGCTGCGCGCCCCTTCGGGGCTTGCCTGACCGCTAGCCGTCCGGCGCGTGGATCAGCAGCTGCGGCTTGGCGAAGGCCAGGCGCTCGCGCATGACCTCGATCGCCTCGGGATTGGAGTCGACCAGGATGAACTCCCGTCCCAGGCGCGCGGCGGCCTCCCCCAGCGTGCCGCTGCCCGCGAAGAAGTCGAGCACGAGATCCCCCGGGCGCGTGTGCACCTTGACCAGCCGGTTGAGCACTCCCAGCGGCTTCTGCGTGGGGTAGCCGGTCTTCTCGCGTCCGTTGGTGGGCACGATCGTATGCCACCAGACGTCGGTCGGCGTCTTGCCGCGCGCCGCCTTCTCCGGCCCCACGAGCCCGGGTGCGCGGTAGGGGATGCGGTCCATCTCGTCGTAGTTGAAGGTGTAGCTCTTGGCATCCTTGGCATACCAGAGGATGTTGTCGTGCTTGGTAGGCCAGCGTGTCTTCGAGCGTGCGCCGTAGTCGTAGGCCCAGATGATCTCGTTCATGAAACTCTCACGCCCGAAGATCTCATCCAGCAGCACTTTGCAGTAATGCACCTCGCGGAAATCTATGTGGAGAAAGAACGCGCCGCCGGGCTTGAGCACGCGCCGAGCCTCGACGAAGCGCGGCTCCAGATACCAGAGGAACTGCTCGAAGCGATCCTGAAAGCTGCCCGACTCGAGCACCTGGGTGCGGTAACGACGTCCCTGGAACCCGGTCCGATCGCCCTGCTCATCACGCGTGGCACGGATACGCGTACGTCGTTGAACCTTGCCCGTGTTGAAGGGTGGGTCGACATAGATGAGATCAACGCAATCGGACTGAAGCGTCCTCAGCACGTCGAGGTTATCCCCGAGCACGATCTGTCTCATGGGTATGCGACTTTGCTGTCTTCGCTCCAACGAAGGCGCGCCGCTACCCTTACGCTCTGTGGCAACGCGCGCGGTTCTCTTCGATCTCTTCGACACGCTCGTCGACCTCGTGCTGGAGGGGCTGCCGCCGATCCAGATGGGCCAGCGGCGTCTGCCCTCGACCTACCAGACGCTACACGAGGTTATTGTGCAGCGCAGCGCGCTGGACTTCGAGCGCTTCGCACGGGAGCTCGGGAGCGTCGACCGCGAAGGGCGCCAACGCGCGCTGGCCGAGGGCCGGGAGTACCCCACGCTCGAGCGCTTTCAGACCCTGCTCGAGCGGCTGGCCTTGAAGGACGATGGCCTGGCCGAGCAGCTCACCCAGACCCATATGGGCCTGCTGCGATCGACAGCGCGCTTCCATCCCCACCATGCCGAGGTCCTGCGCGAGCTGCGGCGGACGGTCAGGATCGGCGTCTGCTCCAACTTCAGCCACGCGCCCACGGCGCGGGCGCTGCTGGAGGAGGCGGGGCTCTTGTCGTACATCGACGAGGTCGTGATCTCGGAGGAGGTGGGCATCCGCAAGCCGCGCCGGGAGATCTTCGAGGCGGCGCTGGAGCGGCTCGACGTTCCACGCGAGCAGACCCTGCACGTGGGCGATGATCTCAAAACCGACGTGCAGGGGGCTGCGGGCGCGGGCATCACGCCCGTCTGGCTCACGCGTCGGGTGCGGAAGCCCGATGAAGCGCTGCGCGCGTACACGGGTCCCTCCCCGGCACACGTGATATCGGACCTGAACCAGCTCCTGGGTCTTATTTCGAGCGCGTGATGCGCACCCCCGCGTACCGCAGGTGGCCCGCCACAGGGGCGAATTTACGCACGGTGACCGTGCACGACGTAATGGGATAGCTCGAGAGCAGGCTCGCGGCGACGCGCTCGGCCAGCGCCTCCACCAGACGATGCTCGCGCGTGCCCGCGACCTCCTCGACGCTGCGGTAGATCTCGGCATAGTCGAGCGTGTCGGCCAGCCGATCACTGCGCCCGGCCCGGCCGAGCTCGAAGCCCAGCTCCAGGTCGATCAGGACCGGGCGCCGCATTGAGCGCTCGGCCTTCGAGACGCCGAGCGCGGCCGGCACCTCGATGCCATCGAGCAGGATCACGTCCTTCACGCCTCGAGCATGCTAGCCCGGAAATCTCACCAGGGCTGGCTGATTTGACAGGGCGCGAGCTACGCCGCTATGTTGCGCGCCCCGATGAGTATCCTCGTACCCACCCACCTGCCTGGGAGCGTGCTCCGCTCCCGTAGCCGGTCCCACCGGCGCGGGTAGGTTCGTCCGAACCTCGCCCGCCGGGCGGGACCTTCCCGAAGCAAGAGCCCCGTTTCCCTTTCTCACAACGTGCCGCGTGCGCAATGCGCCCGGCGAAGTGACACACACATGCAAGAACCCCTGCAGCAGATGCTGCTACCGCACCGGTGGCTAGGCGAGGGCGAGCCTCTGGTCCTGATCGCGGGTCTGGGGGGCAAGGGTGCCAGCTGGCAGCCCTTCCTCGACGCGGCCGCGCAACGCTTCCGCGTGCTCAGCTTCGACAATCCCGGCGCCGGCCAGAGTCCGCCGCTCGTGGGCCCGGTGAGCATCCGCGAGCTGGCACAGCGCGTGTGCCAGCTCTTCGACGGGCTGGGGATCGAGAAGGCCCACGTCGTGGGCCGCAGCATGGGCGGCATGATCGCCCAGGAGCTGGCGCTGCTCGCCCCGGAGCGCATCGAACGTCTGGTGCTCGTCTCGACGACGGCTCGACCCGACACCCATCTGCAGACGATCTTCGGGCTCTGGGCCCGCATGGCGGAGCTCGAGCTTCCGGCCGACCTGCGCCGCCAGAGCTCCCTACTCTGGTGTCTGGGCAGCCACAGCCTTACCACGAACCCCCAGGTTCAGGCCTACCTGCGGGCCACGCGGTCGGCCGGGCGGCCGCGAGACTACGCACTGCAGGCGCAGGCCTGTGCGCGGCACGACGCGCTGGAGCGGTTGTCCAAGCTCCGTACGCGGGCGCTCATCGTGAGCGGGACCGACGACCGCCTCACGCCGCCCCGGCACGCCGAGGAGCTGGCCAAGGCCATCCCCGGAGCCGAGCTGGCCTACATACCCGAGGCCGGACACCTTCCCTATCTTGAGAGTCCGGAGCTATTCACACGGGTCGTGCTCGGCTACCTGAAAAACGAGGCCGGATCATGAGCGAAGCCTACGATGCGGTGGTCCAGCGCGAGCACGAGGTGTTTGCACCCGGCGTGCGACGCTGGCCGCTCGCACTCGAGCGTGGGCAGGGGTCGCTCGTTTGGGACGTGGACGGAAACGAGTACCTCGACCTGACCGCGGGCTGGGGTGTCAACTGCATCGGTCACTGCCATCCGGCGCTGGCCGAGGCGATCGCCGAGCAGGCGCGCACGCTCATTCAGACCACGAACATCGTCTATACGCGCCCGCAGCTCGAGCTGGCGGAGCGCCTGGACCGCATCACGCCCGGCAGCATGCATCGCTCGTTCTTCCTCTCGAGCGGCGCAGAAGCAAACGAGGGCGCGCTCAAGCTCGCTCATCGCGCCACCGGCCGCGCGCGCTTTCTGGCCACGCTCGGAGGCTTCCACGGGCGCACGCTGGGTGTGATGGGAGTGCTGGGCCAGGAGAAGTACCGCGCGCGCTGGAGCAGTCTCATCCGCGAGGCGCGCTTCGTTCCCTACGGCGACCTGGCCGCGGCCGAGTCCGCGCTCGACGGCGAGGTGGCAGCGATGATCGTGGAGCCGGTGCAGGGCGAGGGCGGCGTGCTGATTCCTCCGGATGGGTATCTCGAGGGGCTCGCGCGCGCCTGCCGCGCGGCCGGTGCGCTGCTGATCCTGGACGAGGTGCAGACGGGGATCGGCCGTACGGGGCGCTGGCTCGCCTGCGACCACAGCGGCGTGGAGCCGGACATCCTGACGCTGGGCAAGGGCCTGGGAGGCGGCATGCCGATCGCGGCCTTCATGGCCACCGACGCCGTCATGGCGAGCATCGAGCCAGGCGATCACGGAGGGACCTACGCCGGCAACCCCCTGTGCGCGCGTGCTGCGGTAACGGTGCTACGCGTGATCGAGGAAGAGGCACTGATCGCGCGGGCCGCGCGCCTGGGTCAACACGTACGCGAGCGGCTCGAGGCCTTGAACGCGCGCTGCGATCGGGTCGAGAGCGTACGCGGGCGCGGACTGCTGCTGGGACTGGTGCTGCGCGATCCCGCCGTTGCGGCGGCGGTGCACACACGCACACGCGAGGGCGGAGTCCTGGTCAACCTGACAGCGGAGCGGGTGATCCGCATCTTCCCCGCGCTCAACATTCCAGAGGACGAGCTCGACCGAGCGCTGGACGTGCTCGAGTCAATGATCGAGAAAGATTGAGGAGGATGAGCCCGTGAAGCGTGCAGTCGTGGGGGTTGTGGGGCTTCTGGTCAGCGTGCAGCTGGCGCTCTCCGGCTGCTCCCCGTGGTCTGGAGCATCGACGGCATCCGGAGAGCTCACGCTCCAGAGCGGCGAGTCGGTCATCTCGTTCGTTGGCATCAAGAACAACGCGGTCGCGGTACCGGGCAACTTCGCCAGCCTGCGCGGGGGACTCAGCATCGACGGCCGCCGCGCCTGGGTGGAGGTCGCGCTCGATCTCCTGTCCACCGGCAACAAGGAGCGGGACCAGAACATCAGCGCCCACTACTTCAACGTGCGCGAGTTCCCGCTCGCGCGTTTCTCCATCGACAGCGTCAGCGGGCCCGAGTCGCTGCCCCCCGTGGGTGGCAGCGTGGAGCTGGTGGCCAACGGCGTGCTCGAAATCCACGGCTCGCGCATCGAGCTAGCGGTGCCCGTGCGCCTGACGCGCGAGGGAGAGCGGCGCGTGCGTGTGCGCAATACCCGGGCCCTGGTGCTCACCTCCGAGCAGCTCGGCCTGACTCAACAGCATGCCATCCTCAAGGCCGTGTGCGGCCACGAAGCCCTCTCCGCGGCCGTCCCCATCGACCTCGACCTCGTCTTCGCCGCCGGTAGCTAGGCCTGGACGAGCAGAATGTCGTAGACCTCGGGTCCCATGAGGGTGGTGTCGACGGACGCCGCGTGATCTCGGCACAGGAAGTTGATGCTGGAGATCTCCCACAGGCGTTCCCGTCCGTAGTTGACGAGGACGACCTCCTTCTCCTCCTTCTCCTTTCGGCTCACGGTGCGGAAGGCGCTTTCGCCGAACAGCAGGGCGAACTCGTAAACCTCGAGCCCTCTCACGTACCCTTTCGCGCGCGCCACGAGCTGAGTCTGCCCCTTCCTGCCAAGCTTGATCACCTTGTCCAAGCTAAGCCTGCCCTGAAGACAAGGATCCTGGGGTACTTCCCCTGGACGGCGGCGTAGTAGTGCTCGTCGGAGCGACAGAGCCCCACGCTGCCCGCATACCCCCGCTGCGATCGATCTGCTCCAGGCCGTCGACCCACTTGTACTCGAACGCGCGGCCGTCCGTCTGCAGAAGGAACAGCGATCGCGCGGGATCGTCGTGATTGTTGGTAAGACTGACCAAGAAAAGGGGCATCTGTCGTCACTTTCTCGTGAGCCGGCGTGCGTTCCCCGCACGGGGGGGCGAGGGTTACCGGGACCTGATCGGTCGAGAACGGAATCAGTAAAGCACGCGTCCGCCGGGCCGGTGAGGCGCGAGCTACTCCCCCCGAAGCTTGATCCCGTGCCAGGGGCAGTAGGCCCAGTGTGCCTCGAGGGATTCGCCGCCGTCGGGGCAGGTCTGGGGTCCCGCGACGGCCGTAAGCGGCGCATGCCAGACGTACTCGAAGGCGTCCTCATCCTCGCCCGGCGCATAGCGGATCGTCAGCAGACCCCTCGAGGCGCCCTGCAAGAGCGGCCGCCCATCGTCATCGATGTTGGGCAGGAAGAAGATGCGCAGGCCCACTCCCAGCATCGAAAGTGAGGTCTTCAGCAGGTAGCTGAGCTCGCCCACACGACGCGCCACACGCGGATCCACATCGCGCAGGATCTCCACCGGCTTGCCGTTGCGCCGGATCTGGAGGTGCGGGCCGATCTCGGCGTGCGTGGCGGGTTCAAGCTTGCCATCGTCGAGCACCCGGGCATCCAGCACCGCGATGATCAGGTAGTAGCGGAAGAGCTTGCGCACGTCGTCGATCTCCTGCGCGGGCTTCTTGAGCTCCTGCGCCGCGGCCAGCCAGTACTCGAGCGGCAGCCACCAGACGTTCACCACCCGCTTGTTTACCTGCTGAGAGCGGGTCAGCTCCTGCGCCAGCGCGCTCGTACCGGAGGCATGCGCCGAGTCGGCCGCAACAAAGAGCGAGAGCGAGATCAGGAGCCCGAGCGTGCGCGCCGTCATGCAGTGAGTCTAGCTCGTGCCCATGAAGCGACGTCGGTAGGCCGCGATCGGATCCGGCTCCGTCTTCAAGCGCTCGAGCCAGCTGGCGACGCTGCGCTCCAGCTCAGCCGCAGCCTCGCCGCGCCAGGCACGTACCATGAGCTCCGGGCCCTCTCCGCGCTTCGGCGCGGCATAGGCGAAGCATAGATGACGGCGCGAGTCGGGCGGCAGCACGAAACCCAGATCGAGCGCCAGACCCTTGCGGGGGGGAGAGCCCGGCGGCCGCGCGCGCACGACGAATGAGGCATCGGCCAGGGCGCGTGTTCCTTCGGCGGTCTCGTACGAGCAAGCGCCGGAGGCGCTGCGATAATCGCTGCCTTCCACGCCCCAGAGCTCGCTGTACTGAATACGCAGCAGGCGGGGGCCACGGTTCTCGAGACGCACCAGCCCCAGCAGGATGGGTCGCGGTGCCGAGGGAGCGAAGACCACGTGTACGATGCGCAGCGGAAGAGCCCCCAGCAGACGCCGCACCTGAGCTACGCCAAAATGCGTCGAGTCGGGCTCGGCCGTACGAAACACGGCCCCCTGACAGAGCACGAGCGCGTCGATGCGGCCACCCGCGAAGTAAACGCCCGCAGCGTCGGCGAGTCCGGCGCAGGCCAGGTTCGCGACGGGGTGTCCCCCGACCGGCGGATCGGAGTCCGTCGGGCCCCAGAGGGGATCCTCCAGTTCCCCGATTTCAGACGTAGGTGCTGCCTTTGATGCCCTTGACGTCCTGGCGGAGCTTGACGTTGACGAGCGCCGGCTTGCCGCTGTTGAAGGCGCGCTCGAGTGCAGGCCGGATCTCCTCCGGTCGCTCGCAGTACTCACCGTGACCGCCTAGCGCCTCCACCACTTTGTCGTAGCGTGTGTAGCTGAGTTGGGTCGCCACCAGCCGATCCTCACCATAGAGCAGGGCCTGCGGGCGCATCATCTGTCCCCAGGCCGCATCGTTGCCCACGATCCCGACGATCGGCAGTTTGAAGCGCACCGCGGTGTCGTACTCGAAGCCGTTCAGTCCGAAGGCGCCATCGCCGTAGATGATCAGGATCCTCTTGTCGGGGCAGGCGAGCTGGGCCGCGAGTGCGAAGGGCATGCCCACCCCGAGCGTTCCCAGCGGCCCCGGATCCATCCAGCAGTTCTCCTGCCTGACGGGGATCACCTTCGAGGCCTGCGCCACGATGTCCCCACCATCGCCGATCAGGATCGTGTCCTCGTCGATGAAGTCGCGAATCTCGCGGCACATGCGCAGCGGATCCACCGGGCTCTCATCGGAGTCGAGCTGGGTCTGGAAGCCGGCCTCGATCTCGGTCTCGCGCTCGCGCAGCTCGTCGCGCAGCGCCGTGAAGTCGAGCTGGATCGACTCCTCCTTCATCACCTGCAGCATCATCTCAAAGGTGAGACCGATGTTGCCAACCACGGAGGCCTCGGCCGAGCGGTTCTGGCCGATAAGCTGGCTCTCCACATCGAGCTGCACGATCTTGGCGTCGGGCGGCACAGCCTGGCCGAAGCGCAGGCGGAAGTCGAGCGCCACGCCGGCGATCATGAAGACGTCACAGCCCTTAAGTGCCTCCTTACGTATGCGGTTGAAGAACTGCGGATCGTCGAAGCGCACCAGACCCCGACCCATGCCGTTGGTGAAGGTCGGAATGCGCGTCTCCTGAATGAAGCGGCGCAGCGCCTCTCCGCCGCCGGACCACTTCACGCCGGTGCCGGCCATCAGGACGGGCCGTCGAGCGTGGCGCAGAACCTTCAGCGCTGCCAGCACGTCGTTGCGGTCGGGCGCCAGGCGCGGCGGCACGCAGCGTGTCTTGGGAAACCAGGTCTCGTCGAACTCGGCCTCTCCCATGAGCACGTCCATCGGCACCTCGAGAAAGGCGGGGCCGGGAATCCCCGAGACTGCGTGTCGCACCGCGATCTCCACGTACTCAGGCAGACGCTTGGTGTCGTAGCAGGCATCCGCCCACTTGGTGATGGGCCGCATGACCGAGACGTGGTCCATCTCCTGCAGCGAGCCGCGCCGCAGATTGTTGAGCGGTCCCTGGCCGCCGATTACCAGGATGGGACTGTTCGCCCGCCACGCGTTGGCGACACCGGTCACGCCGTCGGTCACCCCGGGTCCGGCCGTGAGGATCGCGCAACCCAGACTGCCCGGGCGCAGGCGGCTCCAGGCGTCCGCCGCGTGCACCGCCGCCTGTTCGTGTCGGACGTCGATGATGCGGATGCCCTCATCGAGCGCGCCCTCGTAGATGGGCATGATGTGTCCGCCACTCAGGGTGAAGATGCACTCGACTCCGGCGTGCTTGAGCGCCCGGCCCACGAGCTTTCCTCCGTGAACTGGCATGGCTTTCCTCCATGAGCTGAGCGTGAAGCCCAGAGGTCTATGGTATCCGAAACCCGGCCCCGCTGGGCGTGGTCGGCGGCCGTTCTCAGTGCTCCCCCAGCGCCTTTCGAAGCTCGGGGAAGCGCAGACCTGCGCGCTCTGCGTCCTCCAGGGCACGGCCCGCCTCATCGCGACGGTTGGCGTTGAGCCACGCGATGATCCGGTTCTGGTGCGCGAGCGCGAGCTCCTGTGTATCGCACGCTCCGGTGGCGCAGTTCTCAAGGCCTGCATACAGCTCCAGCGCGCGCTCGAAGCAGACTCCAGCCCCCCGATGCTGACCGGCCGCCGCCCGCTCGCCACCCTGACGCACCTGGGTGCGGGCCAGCAGCAGCGTGACATCGGTGTGCTCCGGGTGCACGGCATGCAGCCGCTCGAGATCGTCCAGGGCCGCCTCGAGCCGGCCCTCTCGTGCGAGCTCGTACGCCAGCTCGAGCCGCCGCTCCAGCGCGAGCGACCCGAGCGGGGCCGCCTCCACCACATCCGGGGCCAGGGCCCGCGCCGTCTCCCGTAGCACCCCCGCGCGTACGGGATCCAGCTCGAGCGAGGCCTGCTCCACCAGCACCACGGCCAGGCTGCGCAGCAGCGCGGGCTCATCGGGTAGCAGCTCCAGCGCGGCGCCCAGATCCCGCTCCGCCGCGCGCAGTCCCGTGAATCCGCCCCGGTCGCGCTCGGCCGCCGCGCGCTCGGCATGGGCGACTGCGAGCGCGCGCTTGAGGCGAAGGTTCCAGGGTGTGTGCGCGTAAGCCTTGCGGTAGGACGCAACGGCCGTGTCGTAGTCCGCTTCCGCAAGCGCGCGCTCAGCCTCGGCCACCAGAGGCGCGACCGCTCTTGCCTGCTCGCTGCGTCCCGGCGGCAGACGAGCTGCGCCACACGCGCTCAGACACGCCAGCGCCACGAGGAGCCCCGCACACAGCCGGAGTCTCTCAAGTCCGCGCTCTGGGCCCGAGGTCGGCACGGGCGAAGGGTAATCAAGTGACCCGCCAGCGACCAATTTCCGGCGAGGAAAGAATCACGTACAGAAAGAACTGCGACCCGCCGATGTTCAGAGGGATGGGCGCTGGCAAGGCCAACGCGAATACCGAGTCCGAGAACGACGTCGAGCTTTACACCTCGCCGTGGGTGAGCGGGACCCGAGCGGCAGCCTACTTCGGACCCATCAGCTCGGAGCTCTTTCTCGAGGACGCCTCGGTCGAGGATCGGTCCGCCGCCTGGACGAAGGCCGAGCGCGAGCTCCTGGAATCACTGCGCGACAAGGCACGCAGCCTCGGCGCCAACGCCGTGGTCGGGCTCGAGGTCACCTTGGACCCCTTTGCGCGTTGCCCGGACACAGACGTCACCGGCCTGCGCCTGCACGCCGTCGGTACCGCCGCCAAGCTCGAAGCCCTGTTCTAGTGGGAACCGGGCGCGGGCGGCCGCGCCCTGCCACACTACGTTCGGCGTCGCCTCACTGCGCGCCCCTCCGGGGCTTGCGGCCTCCGATGCGCGGTGCTTGCGAACTCTCAGCTAACTAAACGCTCAGCTCACTAAGTTAGGGATCGGGGCTCCGCTGAGCGCGGCGACCACGTTCTCGGCGGCGATCTGCGCCATGCGGTTGCGGGTGTCGACGGTGGCGCTCCCGATGTGCGGCGCGAGCACGACGTTGGCCAGATCAGCCAGCCCGGGCGCGAGCTTGGGCTCGTCCTCGAACACATCGAGCCCCGCCGCCGCAATCCAGCCCTCGCGCAGCGCACGCACCAGTGCACGCTCGTCCACAATCGGACCGCGCGCGGTGTTGATCAGCACGGCGTGCGGCCGCATGCGGCGCAGCTCGGGCTCCCCGATCAGGTGGTGCGTCTCGGGGTTGAGCGGGACATGCAGCGAGACGAAGTCGGAGCGTTCGAGCAGCTCCCCCAGCGGCACACCACCGCTCCGCCGTGTGAACAGAACCTGCATGCGGAAGCCACTCGCGCGCTCGGCCAGCTCCCGCCCGATGCGCCCCGCCCCCACGATCCCGAGCGTGCGCCCGCTCACGTCCATGCCCAATCCGAGCAGCGGCGACCAGCCGCTGAAGCCCGCGCCGCGCACCAGGCGATCGCCCCAGACCAGACGCCGGGCCGCCGCCAGCAGCAGCGCGAACGCCAGATCGGCGGTGGCGTCCGTCAGCACATCCGGCGTGTTGGTGACGGGGATGCCCAGGCGGCGCGTGGCGTCCAAGTCGATGTTGTCCGTCCCCACCGCCATATTGGCCACGATCTTGAGGCGCTCGCCCCGCTCGAGGAGACGCGCGTTGACTCGATCGGTGAGCATGCAGAGCAGAGCATCGACTCCGCGCAGGTCCAGCCCGCCCATGCGAATCTCGAGGCCGGCAGCCTCCAGCTCGCGCAGACCCAGCTGAGGGATGGGGCGGCTCACGCGCACGCAGGCTGTGCTCATGCGCCCTCCTCATGGAGCGAGCGGGCTCCGAGCGGCTCGGCCTTCACCGCGGCGATCTTAGCCTATGATGCCAGGCCAATGGGGGTCTTCGGCCCCGCTCTGGGGGCGCGTTTGACCGCAAAGGACCGGTTCGCATAGTGTGGTGTCGGAACTTCCACCGTGTGGAGGCGAGATGGCCGAGCTGAAAGTGACCTTCAAGCTGAGTGACCGGGACGTCAAGCACCTGCGCAGCATCATGCGCAAGACCAGCTATCAGGCCAAAGCTCAGGACCAGGACTCGATCATAAAGGCCACGCGCGCGATCTCCGCCGAGGTCCGCAACTTCAAGCCGCCGCAGTACGTGCTCGAGCGGGTGCTGCGGCTGGAGACGCTGGTACAGATGGTCGAGGACAAAGCCTACGCGCTGCCCACTCCGCTGCGCCAGAAGGTGCTGAGCGCGCTCTGCTACTTTACCCACCCGGAAGACCTGATTCAGGACACGATTCCGGGGCTGGGCTTCCTGGATGACGCGATCATGATCGAGCTCATCACGCGCGAGCTGAAGCACGAGCTGGCCGCCTACCAGGAGTTCCGCCGCTTCCGTGAGCGAGCCGAGCAGCGGCCCTGGACGCAGGTGGGGCAGGTTTCGCTCGATCGCAAGCTGAGCGAGCGGCGGCGGCAGCTCCGAGCCAAAGTCGAGCAGAAGAACGCGCGCGACGCCGAGCGGGCCAGCGAGGGCTCGAGGCTGCTCCGGATCTGGTAGTCCGGGCGGGCCGCGCTTGAGCTTGGACCCAACGTTGCATATGGTTGGCCTCGGCCATGAAGAAGTCCAAGCCGCTGCCGCACCGCAATCGCCGCAAGAGCGCCCGCCTGCGGGCCAAGCTCAAGGCCAAGCACCGCCGGGTCCGCCTGCGCAAGAGCCGCGGCGAGTGCCGCTACCCCTAGCCTGGCTAGCCAGGGATCCGCCGTGAAACCCGGCCGGTACGCTCGCAGCGGCGTCGACACCAGCGAGGCCGACCGCGCGCTGGCGAGGCTGCTGCTCGAGATCTCGCCCACCCAGGCCTTCGGCGCGCCCAGCGAGCTCGGGGTGGGCCACTTCGCGGCCGTGATCCGCGTGGGGCCGATTCAGCTCGCGCTGACGACGGATGGCGTGGGCACCAAGTTGCTGGTGGCGCAGCTCGCCAACCGCTTCGACACGGTCGGGATCGACTGCGTGGGCATGAACGTGAACGACCTCTTGTGCGTGGGCGCCACGCCGCTGGCGATGCTCGACTACATCGCTGTCGAGAGCGCCGATCCAGACGTCTTCTGCCAGCTGGGACGGGGCCTGGCCGAGGGCGCCAAGCTCGCGGGCGTGAGCATCGTGGGGGGCGAGACCGCCCAAATCCCCGAGATGCTGCGCGGAGCCGCTGCCGGGCGCGCGCTGGACATCGTGGGCATGGCGCTCGGGGTGGTGCCGGAGGGCGAGCTGGTGGACGGCTCGGCGGTCCAGCCCGGTGACGCGGTGATCGGGATCGCCTCTAACGGCCTGCACTCGAACGGCTACACCCTGGCGCGGCAGGTACTGCTGGGGCGGTTTCGCATCGACGAGTTCATACCCGAGCTGAATAAGACGCTGGCGGAGGAGCTCTTGCGCCCGGTCCAGATCTACGTCCCGCAGCTGCGCGCGCTGCGCGAGGCCGGAATCCGGCCGCGTGCGATCGCGCACATCACCGGCGACGGCCTGCTCAACCTGCGCCGGGTGGAGGCCGCGGTCGGGTTCGAGATCACGGAGCTGCCCGAGCCGCAGCCCATCTTCGGCCTGATCGAGCGGGTCGGCAGCGTCCAGAGGGCCGAGATGCGGACCGTCTTCAACATGGGGATCGGTCTCACGCTGGTGGTGGCGGAGGTGGAGGTGGAGAAAACGCTGCTGACGCTCCAGGGCACGGGTCTCGAGGCCTGGCGCATCGGGCACACCGTGGCGGACCCGGAGCGAACCGTGCGGCTCCATCCTGAGAACCTGGCGGGCCACTCAAAGCACTTCATTCCGGGATGATCGACTTTGCGCTCGAGGCCAAGGACCGCGAGACCGCAGCCCGGGCCGGCCGCCTCAGCACACCGCACGGGGAGGTGCCCACCCCGGTCTTCATGCCCGTCGGCACCCACGCGGCGGTGCGGGCGCTGACGCCCGAGCAGCTACGTCAGACCGGCGCGCGGATCGTACTGGCCAATACCTATCACCTGGCGCTCCGCCCTGGGCCGGAGGTGGTGCGCAAGGCGGGCGGCCTGCACGGCTTCATGGCCTGGTCCGGTCCGATCCTGACCGACTCCGGGGGCTATCAGGTCTTCAGCCTGCCCCGCAAGGAGATCAGCGCGGAGGGCGTGTGCTTTGCCAGCGAGCTGGACGGCAAGAAAATCCTGCTCACCCCGGAGCTGGCGATCGAGCTGCAGCATGCGCTCGGCGCTGACATCATCATGCCGCTCGATGAGTGCACGCCCCATCCCGCCACGCGCAAGCTCGCCGCGCGCGGGGTCAGCCACAGCCTGGCCTGGCTCGAGCGCTGCATCGCCGCGCACGGCGACGGCGCGCAGGCGCTGTTCGGGATCGTCCAGGGCTCCGTCTACCCCGACCTGCGACGAGCGTGCGCCGAGGCCATGGTCAAGCTCGACCTGCCAGGCTACGCGATCGGCGGCGTGTCGGTGGGCGAGGGGCTGGAGCTGCTCAAGCGCATCGTGGCCGCCACCGCGCCCCAGCTGCCCAGCGAGCGGCCGCGTTACTTGATGGGGGTAGGCCTGCCCGAGGACCTGCTGGAGTCGATCGCGCTGGGAATGGACATGTTCGACTGCGTCATCCCCACGCGCTTCGCACGCTCGGCCACGCTATTTACGCGCCGCGGCCGCATCCGCATGACGCATCGGCGCTACCGCCGCGACTTCTATCCCATCGAGCCGGGCTGCGCCTGCTACGCCTGCGGGGATTTCACGCGCGCCTACCTGCACCATCTCTATCGCTCAAACGAGATCCTGGGCACGATCCTGGGGGCGATTCACAACGTGAGCTTCTACCAGACGCTCATGACGCAGGCCCGGGAGGCCATCCTGGCGGGCCGCTTCCTACACTTCAAGACCGCTTTCCTTTCCGAGTACGGCGCCCCTGACGCCGCTGCTCCGGACTAGCGGGCGGGTTCATCGCCAGCCAGTAGAACTCCTTGGAGGTGCGGCGTTTGGCCTCGGGGCGCACCTCGATGACGCGCGGGAAGCAGGCGCGCAGGCGCGAGCGGAAGTGATCACTCTCGGGTCCAGGAAAGCCCTTGATCACGAGGGATCCCCCCGGTCGCAGCAAGGTCTCGGCCACACGCAGTGCGCCCTCATGGAGCTCCTCGGTCGCGGCCCGATCCACCTCGCGCACGCCGCTCAGCTGGGGCGCCGCGTCGCAGAAGAGCGCGTCGGCGGGTCGGCCCAGGGCCTCGGCGACGCGCTCGGGGGCCTCGGGCGCGGTGAAATCGAGCTCTAGCAGGACCACGGGGTCCCCGAGCGGCTCCAGCTCTTGCCGGTCAACCCCCAGCACCCGTCCCTTGGGGCCGACCTGCTCGGCCAGCACCTGCAGCCAGCCTCCCGGCCAGCAGCCCAGCTCGACCACGGCGCTCCCCGGCGGAAGCTCGGGCAGACGCCGCAGCAGATCTCGCAGCTTGTATACCGCGCGGGAGCGATAGCCCTCGGCTCGGGCTTTACGATGAAAGGTGTCGCGAGGTTGGTAGCGCGACGTAGAGCTGCCTAGGAGCGGTTGGAGGGTCGCACGCGCACGAGGCCATTGCGGTGCCCGGGAATCCCGCCCCGGATAAAGAGCAGATTGCGCTCGGCATCCACCCTCTCGACCCGCAGGCCCAGCGTCGTCACGCGCTCGTGGCCGTACTGGCCGGCCATCTTCTTTCCCCGCGGGATGCGTCCGGGGTAGGTGCCCGCCGAGAGCGCGCCGCCGTGGCGGAAGGACTCGTGCGCGCCATGGCTCCGGCCATGCTCCTTGAAGCCCCAGCGCCTGACCACACCCGTGAAGCCGCGGCCCTTGGTGAGCCCGCTCACGTCGACCTTCTCCACCGACTCGAAGGTCTCGCCACAGAGAATCTCCTGCCCCACCTCGAGCGGCTCCGCCTCCTGGCGCGAGAGGCGCACCTCGAACAGCACGCGCTTGGGTGTGACGCCGGCCTTCCCGAAGTGACCCAGCATGGGCTTCGAGGTGTGCTTCGCCTTCTTGTCCTCGAAGCCGAGCTGGACCGCGCTGTAGCCGTCTCTCTGGGGAGTCTTCTTGTCGACCACCACACACGGGCCCGTCTCGACCACCGTCACGGAAACGCGGTCTCCGTTGTCGAGGAAGATCTGGGTCATACCCAGCTTTCGGCCCAGCAGCTCAAGTGCCATCTGTAGCTCCGGTGGCCGCTCAAGCGAGAGCGGCGAGGGGCGCGGCATTATAGCCAGCGACCTGCCAGGCTCGCCAGCCCGTTGAGAGCGCCCGCGCGCGTTCGTATATTCCACAAGCTCGAAGACCCGCCCCCCCAGACGCGGAGGGTGGGCCTTGGTGCGTCCAAAATAGGGGAGTGGCGACACTGTCTCTCGTGGAGCTCACGCAGCAGGTATTGCAGCGGGAGCAGGCGCTGCGCCTGCTGCGCGTGCAGGGCAGTGCGGGTGCCTTCCTACTCTCCCACCTGCGCGCGGCCCATCCGGGGCCCATACTCGTTATTACCCCCAGCTCGAGCCGCGCCGAGCGCTTCGCGGCCGACCTGCGCACCTTCGCCGGCGGCGCCAATCTGCGCATCTTTCCGCGCTACGACACGCCTCCCTTCGATCGCTTCTCGCCCCATCCCGGGATCGAGGCGCGCCGCATGAGCCTGCTCTACGGGCTGCTCGCGGCCGACGCCACCCAGCCGCTGACGATGATCGCCCCCTGGTCCGCCCTGCTGCGGCGGGTACCGGCGCGCTCCGAGCTGCGCAGCCGCGTAACCCACCTGGTACGCGGGATGACGGTGGACCGGGACGCGCTGCTCGACGTTCTGATCGCAGCGGGATACCACCACTCCAGCCTGGTCGAGGAGCTGGGCGAGGTGGCCTCGCGCGGCGGCATCCTCGACCTGTACCCGCCGCATTTGGACCAACCGGTGCGGCTGGAGTTCGACTTCGACGAGATCGGCTCCCTGCGCCACTTCGATCCCGCCAGCCAGCGCTCCAACGAGGAGCTGCAGGCGGTGGTCGCGATCCCCCCGCGCGCCTATCGCCTGCCGCACGAGCCAGGCGAGCTGCTGCAGACCGTGCGCGAGATGGGACGGGCCCAGGGTGTACCCGAGTCCGACATCTACGCGCTCACTGAATCCCTGGCGCGGCGTCACCTGCCGCCGGGCATCGAGAACCTCGAGGCGCTGCTGCACGAGCAGCTCGAGACCGTCTTCGACTACCTGCCTCCCTCGACGCTGGTGGTGGTGGATGATCCGGAGGCAGGACGGACGCGTGGACGCCAGTACATGGACGAGGTGCTCCAGGGCCACGCGCGGGCCCGAGCGGACGACCGGATCGTATGCGATCCACTCGCGCTCTACCTGACCGACGACACGGCCTGGGACGCCGTGTGCGAGCGCGCGCCCGTGCTGATCGATCCACTGGGCGTGGTCGATGCTGCGGCGGGGGAGACGCAGGTCTCCATCAGCGCGCTGGATCACCGCGATCTGCGCCGCGAGCTCAAAGAGCAGCGCGGCTCGGGTCGCGCGCTCGAGCCGCTATGCGTGCGACTCGAGCGCTGGCAGGAGCAGTCGCAGCGCGTGCGCGTGGTGTGCCCGTCGCTTTCCACCGCCGAGCGCATGCAGGACATCCTGCGCGACTACGGACACGAGCTTCCCATCCGGCGCTGGGAAGACGACCCCGAGCGCGGGCAGCTGGAGGTGACGGTCGGCTCGCTCTCCGAGGGCTTCGAGCTGCCGCTCGAGGATCTGGTGCTCCTGACCGAGCAGGACATCTTCGGCGCGCGGCTCCAGCGTCGGGTGATCCGCAGCCTGCGCCGGGGCCAGGCCATCGACCGGCTGGCGCAGATCCAGGAGGGCGACTACCTGGTCCACGCCGAGCATGGCATCGGCACCTACGGGGGCCTGGTGCAGCTCAGCGTGGCGGGGATTCGCCAGGAGCTCCTGCTGCTGCACTACGGCAAGGGCGACAAGCTCTACCTGCCGATCTCGCGCCTGGGCCAGGTCCAACGCTACCTGGGTGCGGACGGTCCGCCGTCAGCGCTCGATCGCATGGGCGGACAAGGCTGGGTGCGCATCAAGCGCAAGGTCAAGCGCGCGGTGCGCGACATGGCGGAGGCCCTGTTGGCCGTCGTCGCCGCGCGCCAGCTACTGAGTGGCCGCGCCTATCCGCCGCCCGACGCGAGCTACGAGGAGTTCGAGGCCGCCTTCCCCTACGAGGACACGCCCGATCAGCGGCGCGCCACCGAAGATGTACTCGCCGACCTGCAACGCGAGCAGCCGATGGACCGGCTGATCTCCGGAGACGTCGGCTTCGGCAAGACGGAGATCGCCTGCCGCGCCGCCTATCTGGTCACCGCCGCGGGACGCCAGGTGGCTTTCCTCGTGCCCACGACCGTGCTCTGCCAGCAGCACCTGCAGACGCTGCGCGAGCGCTTCGCCGACACCGCCGTGAACGTGGTCGCGCTCTCGCGTCTCTCCTCGCCGAAGGACGCGCGGGAGGTGCGCGAGGGTCTGGCCGCAGGCCGCATCGACATCGTCATCGGCACCCACCGCCTGCTTTCCAAGGATATACACTTCCGCAACCTGGGCTTGCTGATCATCGACGAAGAGCACCGCTTCGGCGTCGCGCACAAGGAGCGCCTAAAGCAGCTGCGCAAGCTGATCGACGTGCTCACACTGTCGGCGACACCCATTCCGCGCACGCTCCACATGGCGCTAGCGGGGATGCGGGATCTCTCGGTGATCGGAACGGCACCGCCCGACCGCATGGCGATTCGCACCCAGGTCTGCCGCCTCTCCGATGAGATCGTGCGTGAGGCCATCCAGCGGGAGCGGCGGCGGGGTGGTCAGATCTTCGTAGTGCACAACCGGATCGAGACCATCGGGGAGTTCGCCGAGTATCTCCGAGGCGTAGTGCCAGAGGCTCAGATTCGGGTCGCCCACGGTCAGATACCCAGCCGCGAGCTGGAGGACGTGATGCTGCGCTTCATCGCGCGCGACTTCGACGTGCTCTTGTGCACCGCGATCATCGAGTCGGGCCTGGACATCCCGAACGTCAACACCATCCTCATCCATCGCGCCGATCAGTTCGGGCTGGCCCAGCTCTATCAGCTGCGCGGGCGCGTGGGGCGCAGCGATCGCAGAGCCTATGCCTACCTCTTCCTCCCACCCCACGGTCATCTCACCGATGACGCGCGGCGGCGCATGGAGGCGATCCAGGATCTGTCGGAGCTGGGTTCCGGCTTTCGCCTGGCTATGGACGATCTCGAGCTCCGCGGCGCGGGCAACGTGCTCGGCGCCGACCAGTCGGGACATGTGGCCGCGGTGGGCTATGACCTCTACATGGAGATGCTCGAGCAGGCCATGGCCGAGCTCCAGGGGAAGGGTCTGGAGGAGACGCTCGAGCCCGAGATCCGGCTGCCCCTGCCGGCGCTGTTCCCGGAGTCCTACGCGCCCGATGTGAATCAGCGGCTGGTGCTCTACAAGCAGCTCTCATCGGCACGCAGCAACGAGGAGCTGGCGGCGATTCGCGACGATCTGCTGGACCGCTTCGGCGCCCTGCCCACCGAAGCCCAGAACCTGATGGAGGTCATCCGGCTCAAGATCCGCTGTCGCCAGGTCGGCATCGAGGCGGTTGAGGTGGCGGGAGGCGCGCTCGTCCTGCGGGTGAGCGAGCACGCACGCATCGACCCGAAACAGCTCGTGCGCATCCTGCACCAGCCCGATACACCGGTTCGCGTCACGCCTGATCACCGCATCCACCTGAAGCTGCGCAAGCCGGAGGATGCGCTGGCCGAGGCCTTCGGGCTGCTCGAGCTGCTCGCGCCGGACGCGGAGGGGGCCGCGGCCGCGAGCGAGCCCAGTAACAGCCCCTCGCCGGGAGACACGGCATGATCCGCCGCACGAGTGAGATCGCAGCCAGCGCGGCGCTTTGCGCACTGCTCCTGCTCAGCGCATGCGGGGGCGGGAGCGATGAGACCTGGATCGCCGAGGTGAACGGGCAGCAGATCCCGATCTCGCAGCTGCGGCGGATCCTCGAGGCCCGTTTCGAGCTGGAGCCCGACGTGTCGCGCGAGGACATCTTGAACGAGGAGCTCAGCCAACTCGTCACACAGCAGGTGATTCTGAATCGCGCCCACGAGCTGGGGATCGAGGTGACGCAGAGGGAGGCGGATACGCGCCTGCGCAAGCTGCACGGGAACGACTTCAGCGGGATCGACTCGGAGTTCCTGAACGAGATCCGCAAGCAGATGCTGCTGGAGCGCACGGAGCTCGAGGACCTGGCGGACCGCATCCGCTTCCCGGAGAGCGCGCTGGTGCTCTACTTCGAGGAGAATCGCCGCCGCTACCGCACGCCCGAGCGCGTGCGCATCCGCCAGATCGTGGTCGAGGACGAGGCCAAGGCGCGCCAGCTGCGCGCCCAGCTAGGCGAGGGGGCGGACTTCGCCACCCTGGCGGCGGAGCACAGCCTGGCCCCCGAGGCGGGCGAGGGCGGGCTGCTGCCGGCCTTCGCGCGAGGAGAGATGCCCGAGGTGTTCGATGAGGCCTTCAAGCTCAGACCCGGAGGCCTCTCGCGGGTGCTGGAGTCGCCCTACGGCTTCCACCTCCTGCGCTCGGAGACCCGGATCCCGGCCCATGATCCCGAGCTGACCGAGGTGCGGGACGCGGTCCGCATGGAGCTCCAGCAGAAGCGCCTGGCCGAGCTGCGCTGGGGCTGGCTACGCGGGCTGCGGCGCAACGCGAACATTCGCGTCAACGAGAGGCTGCTGGAGACCCTGTTATGAGATCCGCCCTGCCGCTGGTGCTGTGGCTGCTGGTCGCGGGTCCGGCCACGGCCGAACGGGTCGACGGCGTGGCGGCGGTCGTGGGCGACGAGGTCATTCTGATCTCCGAGCTCGAGCGCGCCTCCCGCCCGTTGATCGAACGCATCGCGCGCGAGCGCGGCACGCTCGCTCCAGCTCAGGTGAAGCAGCTGCGCAAGGAAGCCCTCGAGAGCCTGATCAACGACCGACTGATCGCGGCGATCGCGAAGCGGGCCAACGTCGTGGCCACGGAGGAGGAGATCGACACCGCGATCGCGGGCATCGCGCTGGAGGAGGGCGTCACTCCCGAGCAGATCTACCAAGCCGCCGCGGCGCAGGGACTGGCCCGAGAGCTCTATCGCAAGGAGCTCGGATCGCAGATCACGCGCATGAAGGTGATCTCGGGCTCAGTACGCTCGCGCGTGACCGTGAGCGAGGCCGAGATCGCGGAGCTCTACCTGCAGCGCTACGCCAGCCTGGAGCCGGGCACCTACATCCGAGCCCGCCACATCCTGCTGCCCTGGCCCAAGGCGCCCACGCCGGAGACGCGCGCCGAGCTCTTGAAGTTCGCGCACGAGCTACGCGAGCGGGCCCTCGAGGCCGGCGACTTCGCCAACCTGGCGCGCCGCTACTCGATGCTGCGCTCGGCCGCCCAGGGAGGTTTTACCGTCCTGCGCGAGAGCGAGGTCTCGCCCGAGATCGCGGCGCAGGTCCTTCCGCTCGAGCCCGGGGCGATCAGCGAGCCGATCCAGACCGATCACGGCGTCAACCTGTTCCAGATGATCAACAGCTTCGATCCCTCCAAGGTCGAGCTGGAAGAGGTGCACGACGTGCTGTACGCCGAGCTCCTCGAGCGCAAGACCGCGCCCGAGTTCGAGCGCTGGATTGAGAGTCAGCGCGAGCAGCGCTACATCGGAATCGTCCTGCCGGAACTGCAATGAGCTCAGCGGCGGCCCGCACGCGCCTCGGCATCACGGTGGGAGATCCCGCCGGGATCGGCCCCGAGGTAGTGGCGCGCGCGCTCGCCGCGGGCGCGCAGGGCTCCGCCGCCGTTCGCCTCTACGGCGACGTGCGCGCCGTCGAGCGCATGGGCGAGCTGCCGGCCGAGGTGGAGCGGGTGCACCTGGCCTCGGCGCAGACCGCCCCCGGCAAGCCCGATCCGGCCGCCGCCGACGGCGTGATCGAAGCCGTGCGCCGCGCCGCACGCGCCTGCCTGGCGGGCGAGCTGGACGCCATCGTGACCGCGCCTATCTCCAAGGAGGTCATCGGCCGCGCGGGCTACACCTACCCCGGCCATACGGAGCTGCTGGCCGAGGTCGCGGGGTCGGGCCGCGCGGTGATGTTGCTGGTGGGAGGAAAGCTGCGCGTGGGCCTGGCCACCACCCACTGCCCACTGCGCCAGGTTCCGGAGCTGCTCTCCACCTCCGACCTGATCGAGGTGCTGGAGGTGATGCAGCGCGATCTCGTGCGCCGCTTCGCCCTCCCGCGCCCGCGCATTGCCGTCTGCGGCCTCAACCCCCACGCGGGCGAGGGCGGGCGCTTCGGCGACGAGGAGACGCGCATCATCCAGCCCGCGGTGGAGGCCGCACGCGAACGTGGCGTGGATGCCCGCGGTCCGCTGGCCGCGGACAGCCTGTTTCAACGGGCCGTGGCCGGAGAGTTCGACGCGGTGCTCGGCATGTACCATGATCAGGCTCTGGGGCCGCTCAAGGTCCATGCGTTCGGACGCGCGGTGAACGTGACCCTGGGCCTGCCGCTGATTCGGACCAGCGTCGACCACGGCACGGCCTTCGACATCGCGGGGCAGGGCAAGGCGGACCCGGGCTCGATGATCGAGGCCATGCGGCTGGCGCTACGGCTGGTCGCCAACGAGGCCAGCGGGGGGAACGAGGCGTGAGCTCCGGACCAGACGAGATCTACGTTCGCGGCGCGCGCGAGCACAACCTGCAGTCGATCGACGTCCGCATTCCACGCAATCAGCTGGTGGTGATCACGGGGCTCTCGGGATCCGGCAAGTCCTCCCTGGCCTTCGACACGATCTACGCGGAGGGGCAGCGACGTTACGTCGAGAGCCTCTCCGCGTACGCACGCCAGTTCCTGGGCCAGATGAGCAAGCCCGACGTGGACTCGATCGAGGGGCTCTCCCCGGCCAT
Source organism: Deltaproteobacteria bacterium (assembly GCA_004356455.1). Taxonomy (GTDB): domain Bacteria; phylum Myxococcota_A; class UBA9160; order SZUA-336; family SZUA-336; genus SMWZ01. Next base: position 3,851 of record SMWZ01000132.1, on the reverse strand, counting down.
CTCGATCCAGCAGAAGACAACGAGCCGCAATCCACGCTCCACCGTCGGAACCGTGACCGAGATCTATGACTACCTGCGCCTGCTCTACGCGCGCATTGGCGTTCCGTACTGCGTACAATGCGACAAGCCGATCCAGGCCCAGACCGTGTCGCAGATGGTGGATCAGGTGCTCAAGCTCGGTGAAGGCACGCGCTTGCAGGTGCTGTCGCCCGTGGTGCGGGACCGCAAGGGCGAGTACAAGAAGGAGCTGCGCCAGTTCAGCAAGCAGGGCTTTGTGCGCGTGCGCATCGACGGCGAGCCGTACGAGCTGGATCAGACGCCGGAACTCGACCGCAAGAAGCGTCACAACATCGACCTGGTGGTGGATCGAATCGTCGTCAAGCCGGGCGTGAAGCAGCGCGCGGCGGACTCGATCGAGACCGCGCTGCGCGCGAGCCACGGCTTCGCCAAGATCGACATCGGACCCGGCAAGCGCGAGCTACTGTTCTCGGAGATGGCGGCTTGCATGGATTGCGGCGCGAGCTATCCCGAGATCAACCCGCGCATGTTCTCGTTCAACAACCCCCACGGGGCCTGCCCCGAGTGCACCGGACTCGGAACGCGTGATTACTTCGATCCAGAGCTGATCGTGCCCGATCCGAGCCTCGCCATCGCCGAGGGCGCGATCGCGGCTTTCAAGGGACGCGGGCGGGCCTCACGCTACTACGCGGCCCTACTGCGTTCGCTCGCAGATCACCTCGACTTCGATCTGAATACGCCCTGGAAGCGCCTGCCCCTGCGCGCGCGCCGGCAGATCCTGCAGGGCACCCAGACCGACGTGCAGTTCAGCTTCGGCCGGCGGGGGCGCTTCCGCTTCTCACGTCCCTGGGCGGGCGTGATCGGATACCTTGACCGCCGCTACCGCGAGACCGAGAGCGACACGATTCGCGAGGACCTGCGCCGCTACATGAGCATGACGGAGTGTCCGGAGTGCGAGGGCGGCCGACTGCGGCCCGAAGCGCGTGCGGTGCGCGTGAGCGGCATGCGCATTCACGAGATCACGAGCTTAACCGTGACGCAGGCGCTTGAGGTCTTCGAGAACCTGAAGCTCGGCCAGCAGGAGCGCGAGATCGCAGAACGGATTCTGCGCGAGGTCGTGGAGCGGCTCAGCTTCCTGCAGAACGTGGGGCTCCAGTACCTGACGCTGAGCCGCAGTGCGGGCACGCTCTCGGGGGGAGAGAGCCAGCGCATCCGCCTGGCCACACAGGTAGGCTCCGCCCTGGTAGGCGTGCTGTACATCCTGGACGAGCCCTCCATCGGCCTGCACGCGCGCGACAACGAGCGTCTGCTGAAAACGCTCTGCTCGCTGCGCGACATGGGCAACAGCGTGATCGTGGTCGAGCACGACGAGGGCACCATCCGTGCCGCCGACCATGTAATCGACCTGGGCCCGGGCGCGGGGCGCCACGGCGGAACGGTCGTGGCTGAGGGTACGGCCGACGAGATCTCGAAGCATGAGAAGTCTCTGACCGGCGCCTTCCTCTCGAGGAGGCGGAAGATCCCGGTGCCGGAACGCCGCCGGCCCGGCTCGGACAAGTTCCTCACCCTGGTGGGCGCCAGCGAGAACAACCTGCGCGCTATCACGGTTCGCATTCCCTTCGGCGTGTTCACCGTCGTCACCGGCGTCTCCGGCAGCGGCAAGTCGACGCTGGTGAACGACACGCTCTATCGCGCGCTGTCCCACGAGCTCTACGGCTCGCGGGAGCGCCCGGGGCGCCACCGCCGCATCGATGGCGTCGAGCACCTCGACAAGGTGATCGACGTGAACCAGGCGCCCATCGGCCGCACTTCGCGCTCCAACCCCGCCACCTATACCGGCATCTTCACCGGCATCCGTGATCTCTTCGCCAAGCTGCCCGAGAGCCGCGCGCGCGGCTACAAGCCGGGACGCTTCAGCTTCAACGTAAAAGGCGGGCGTTGCGAGGCCTGCCAGGGCGACGGCATCCTGCGCATCGAGATGCACTTCCTGCCGGACGTGTTCGTGACCTGCGAGGAGTGCAACGGGCGGCGCTACAACCCGCAGACGCTCGAGGTCCACTTCAAGGGCAAGTCGATCGCGGACGTACTCGACATGACGGTGGAGGAGGCGCTCGAGTTTCTCGAGCACATCCCGCCGGTGCGCAAAGGCTTGCAGACACTGAGCGAGGTGGGGCTCGGTTATATCCATCTGGGCCAGCAGGCCACGACGCTCTCCGGAGGCGAGGCGCAGCGCATCAAGCTGGCCAAGGAGCTCTCCAAGCGCGCCACCGGCCGCACGCTCTACATCCTCGACGAGCCCACCACCGGCCTGCACTTCGCTGATGTGGAGAAGCTGCTCGAGGTGCTGAACCGGCTGGTGGATCGAGGCAACACCGTGGTCGTGATCGAGCACAACCTCGACGTCATCAAGACCTCCGATCACATCATCGACCTGGGACCCGAGGGCGGAGACAAAGGAGGTGAGGTGGTCGCCCAGGGCACACCCGAGGAGGTGGCCAATAACCCGCTCTCCTACACCGGCCAGGCTCTGCGGGGCGTGCTCTTCCGCACATGATTCCGTCGCCCGAGCCGGAGTCCGAGCCCAAGGTCCCGCCCATCACTCCCGGCTTCGCCGTTCTGCTCACCTTCGTGGTCGCGTTCTCGCAGGTCTTCTGCATCCTCATGCTCGGGTCGCTGGGGTTCGGCATGGGACCGGCCAGCCTCGGCATCGCCACCATCCTGGCTTTCGGTTTCAGCTTCCGGCTCGCGGTGCCGCGCATCCCGACTCCGCCCAGCGTCCACCTGGGCTTCGTGCGTCCAGCGCCCATGGCCTGGTGGGCGGCGCTGTTTCTGCTGTCCTCCGTGCTGCTCACGAGCGAGGTCGACAACATCGCCAAGGAGATCTGGCCGCTGCCCGACAAGCTGCTGTCCGTCGAGCCCCCCGACGGCGTGGCCCACCAGCTCGGGCTCGCGCTGGTGCTGGTGGTGGTGCTTCCCGCCGCACAGGAGATTCTCTTCCGGGGTCTGCTGCAGCCGGCCATGGTGCGTCTCTGGGGCAGTGGGCGGGGGATCGCTTTCATCTCCGCGCTCAACGCGCTGGCCTTCGGGCTGCTGAATCCCTGGGCGTTCGCCCCGACATTCACAAGCTCATTGGTGCTGGGCATTCTGCGGCAGAGCTCGAGCTCGCTCCTGCCGTCTCTTCTTCTGCATGCGCTCTTCGGCGGCGCGACGCTGCTGGCAACGCACGAATTCTTCCGCATCCCCGGCTTCGACGATACCTCGGCACCGCACACCCCGATGGAGTGGCTGGGCACGGCGGCGCTGCTGTGCGGGATCGGCCTCGGACTCTGCCGTGCGGCCGCAACTCCACGCGGTCCGACGCTACCGACAGAGCTTCCCGGACAGGATCCCTAGCTAAAAAGCTCTTCCACGCGCTTCTGAATCGCCAGCGCCACCTCATCGAGGGAGCCCGTGGCGTCGATCTCCAGCAGCTCGAGCCGCGCGTACTCGGCGTCTACGCGCTCGAGAAAGGCGGCGCGCTCGAAGCGCTCGTGGGCCGTGGGGCCCAGCCGCTCGAGTGCCTGCGCGACCGGAAGCCGCAGCCGCAGCGCCAGGTCCGGCTGCGGAAAATGCTCGCGCTCCATCCGCTTCACGACCCAGTCGCGATCCAGGCCCTGAGCCGCCTGGTAGGCCAGCGTGGACGCGACATAGCGATCGCACACCACGATCGCCCCTGCCTCCAGGGCCGGCCCGATCACCCGCGCGACGTGCTCGCGGCGATCCTCCGCAAAGAAGCGCAGTACCTCCTCGGGCTTCGCCTGCGCGTCGCCCCGCGCCCAGGCGCGGTAGCGCTG
>SMWZ01000131.1 GCA_004356455.1 Deltaproteobacteria bacterium | reverse complement strand
GGTACTCCCCGAGGAACGCATCTGGAGGCAGGAAGGGAAGACCCGCGATCAGGATATCGGCGAAGCCGTCCGCACCCAGGAGCTGCACCAGATCCCAGTTGAACCCGCCGAAGATGAGGCCCGTCTCGTGAGGATCGTCTGCCAGGTCACGGGGGAAGACGCGGTCATTCGCCAGGGTTCGGAGGAAGTCCTCGCCGGGGATCACCGACTCCGCGATGTTCGCGTCGCCTCCCAGGAGCGCGGCCAGCGTGTCGGCTACGCCTTCCTCGATCGCCAGCACCAGATCTGTGGACGAGACGACCACCGGATCGACCAGCACGTTGAAGATGTAGTGACCCATCTCGTGGGCCGCCACGTCCAGGTCCTTGCCGATGTTCGTCGTCAGAACTCCGTCGCCGTTCCCGAATAGGAAGAAGTTGAAGCCGGGAACGAAGACGGCGTCGTTGAGCTCGTCTCCGCTCTCGGAGATCGCCACGTTGGTAAACGCGAGCAGCGGCTCGGAGAAGGCAGGGAAGCCGTGTGCCTCCGCGAAGCGGCCCGTATCCGTAAGCCCGCGATACACACTGGTCTGGACGAACCTCGGGTCATCCGTGGGGTACACGAACTCGAGGTCGGGCTGAAAGGCCTCGACGCTGCGATCGTCGAGCACCGTTGTGAACTTGCCCGAGAGCCGGAACGAGTCATCCAGATCGAAGAGCGTCACCAGGCTCGGGGTAGGGGCCAGCACCGGGTTTGGATCGTGCACGAGCCCCGTGCCATCGAGATGGCGCGCGAGATCGACCAGGGCCAGGGGCTCCCCGGTGCGGCCGTCGAGTGTGGCCTGCCATAGCCCGAAGGGGTGCTCCGTGGGAAGTGTGACCTGCCAGGCGGGGACGGTTGCGTCCTCGGTGGCGAACCAGCCGCGCTCGCTCTTCACCCCGGCCCAGAGCCGGCGCATGCTGGTCAGCGCGATGGCTCGCCGTACGGCCTCGTCGCGCGTGATGCGAGCTTCCTGGGAGGCCAGGGGCGGGAAGCTGAGATGCCCGGAGGAGCCCGCAAGCGTGCCATCGTGGATGCGGCCGCGGCGATTAAAGATGGGGAGGCCGGCTTTGCGGAGCCGGAACGCGCGGTGGCGAACGCCGGCGATCTCCGCTTCGCTGCCCAGCCTCTCGAGCAGCCCCGCGTGCTCGAGCAGGGCCAGGCGCGTTGCACGCTGCGGCTGCTTGCGCCGCACGGCGGGCCTGGGGTGAGCCCGCAGCTTCGAGGCCAAACGCGCGACCCGGCTCAGCTTGGAAGATGGCTTGGGCGCGAGCGGACCGGCCCCGACGGGGATGGCGCGCTTCACGCTCGGTGCCGGCGCGGCCACCGCAACGCGAGGATCCCGGGCGGGATGCCGGAGCTCTTCGATTCCTAGGTCGGACGGAGCCAGCAGCAGCATCAGGCCGGCCAGGGCGGCCAGTCTGCCAGCCGTAAGATACACGGGTTTCCAGGGGGGCAGGGGGGGCGTCCGCATGCTAGTCCGTTGTCCCGTCTCCAGCGCTACTCAGGCTGCTCAGCGTCACGTTTCAGGGCTTGTCCCTCCCAATCTACGACGAGCACGCTGTGGGGGGCAAGTACGAAGACCCGCGCCGAAGCTCTGGCCCTTGACCCCAGCCACGTGTCTGGCGAAAAATGACGCTGCGATCCAGTGTTGGGAGGTCCCATGCCCATTCTTGATGAGCGGCACGACTTCATGCACCCCGTGGAAGGGGACAGCGCCTGGAGCGAGTCGTACTACTTCAACGCCTACGATCCCGTCAGCGACAGCGGGCTCTTCACGCGGATTGGAATCCGTCCGAATGAAGGCACCATCGACGCCAGCCTTTCGGTCTGGCTCCCCGGGCAGGAGCTTGCGACGATCCGCGCGATCAGACCCCAGCACGAGATGATCGACAACGTGCTACAGGTCGAAGGCGTGCGCTACGAGTGCGTGGCGCCGATGAAGGAGTGGCGGATTACGGCCGAGGGCGAGGCGCGTGTGCACCAGCTGTCGGGCGAACGCAGGCCGCGCAAGACGAACCTCTCCCTCGACCTGCGTTTCCACGCGTTGACCCCCGCGATTGGGGCGGATGGCCAGAGTCAGAAGGGCTCGGGGGCGAGTGCGGCAACGCGTCAGAGCGTGGGCAAGGGTCATCTGGAGCAAGCGGGGCGCTGGAGCGGATGGGTGGAGTACGACGGCGAGCGCCACGAGCTCCTCGACGCGCGCGGCAATCGCGACAAGTCCTGGGGCCCACGTCGCTGGGGTGGCCCACGGATGTGGCGCTGGTTCTCGATTAATATCGGAGACGACATCCACTTCGGGGGGATTCGGATCGGGACCGACGCGGGAGATCTGCATCGTGGCTGGGTCTGGCGCGATGGCCGGGCGGCAAGCATTCGCGATTGGAGCATTCGCACCGAGCTCGCGGAGGACGGGATCACGCATCGCGTCTCGCATGTCCGGGCCACCGACAAGACGGGGCGCTTGCACGAGCTACGGGCTGATGTGCTGCGCGTGGCTCCGGCCCTGCAAGAGCGCAACGGCGTAAGGACCGCCGTGAACGAGGGGCTAGTACGCTGGACTTACGAGGGGCGGACCGGCTACGGGATCTGCGAGTACCTGCACCAGCTCGATGAGGCTGGCCGACCGCTGGTGCCGATCGAGTAGGGAAGAGATCGCGCTCAATCTAGCTTGATGTCGTAGCGTTCGGTGTTTTGCCGTAGAAAGATCCAGCCCCAGCCCACCAGGCGCCCGTCTTCGAGCACGATCGGGGTGAGCTCGTTATCGGCGATGGCCCCGTCCGCCTTCCGCGTCTCGGTCTGATAGAACAAGATCTCGAGCTCAGTCCCGTCGGGAGTTTCCGCCCGCTCGATCCGATGCGGATTGGTCGCCCGCTCCAGATAGAGCATGGGCAGCAGGATGCAGGCCGGGCCACCCAGGCAGACCCACTGGGGCTCCGTGCCCAGGAGAGCCAGAACCTCGTCCCGCACGAGCCCGATCGAGAGCTGGTTGATGCGTCCGCGGTTCCGGGCCCGCAGGTTCGCGGGAGTGGTGCAGGCCACGAGGATCCCCGCCAGGAGCAGGGCCGCGATCACGTACATGCGAGGCAGCCGTCTTCTGCTGGAACCAATCACGGGAGCTCGCTCCTGGGAGCCCCCGACCGAGGCCCGCTCAGCTGGTACGCACTCCTCCTCCCGGAACGTCGATCGTCACGAGCACCCGGGGTGCCTTGATACACATTCCGGGAGGGAAGCCGCACGAGTGTCGCTCGAAGAGCGTGAGCCCGCAACATCCCGGCCCCAGGGGCGCCTCGCGGGTGTGCGGCGGGGACGCTCCTCCTGTTCTGGTAGGATGGCCGTCGCCCGCGGCTCAGCGGCCCGACCGATGGTGTCTCGATGATGCAGCTCCCGAAGACCGGAGTCCCGAGGGACGAGCTCTTCTCCCGCATGCGCGCTCGCAAGGCGGAGGACGCGGACTGGCGTGGGGGGCGCACCTGGAGCCTGATCTATCCCGCGGGCCCGGAGGTCGACGCGATTCTGCGGGAAGCGAACGAGCTCTACCTGCACGAGAACGCGCTCAATCCCTTTCGTTTTCCCAGCCTGCGCCAGATGGAGACCGAGGTCGTGGCCATGACCGCGGGGTTGCTGCGCGCGCCCGAGGCTGCCGACGGGGCGATGACCTCGGGTGGGACCGAAAGCATTCTGATGGCCGTGAAAGCGGCGCGCGAACGAGCGCGCGCCGAGCGAGGTGTGGCGGCGCCGGAGCTTCTGGCCCCCAGCTCCGCGCACCCGGCCTTTGCCAAGGCGGCGACCTATCTGGGTCTCAAGCACGTTCAGATCCCGCTGCGAAGCGACTTCCGAGCCGATGTCGCAGCGGCTGCGCGCCTCATCAACGAATCTACCGCGCTCGTTGTGGGCTCGGCGCCAAACTACCCCTTCGGAGTTGTGGACCCGATCCCCGAGCTGGCCGCCCTCGCTGCCGAGCGCGGGATCTCCTTTCACACGGATGCGTGTTTGGGAGGCTTCCTGCTGCCCTTCTACGAGCGCCTGGGTGCCGACGTGCCCCCCTTCGATTTCCGAGTACCCGGCGTGACGACGATCTCGGCGGACGTCCACAAGTACGGCTACTGCACCAAGGGTGCCTCCGTGATCGTGCACCGCGATGGCGAGCACCTGCGCAGATATCAGCTCTTCGTCCACCGGGATTGGCCCGGTGGGATTTACGGCTCCTTCTCGATGGCGGGGGCGCGACCGGCCGCGCCGATTGCGGCCGCATGGGCCGTCATGAACTACCTGGGTGAGGAGGGATATGGGCACCTCGCCGGTAGGGTTCGCCAGACCACGGAGAAGCTGCAGGCGGGTATCAGGTCCATCCCGGGGCTGCGAGTCTGGGGCGAGCCGGTCATGAGCGTGATGGCTTTCGGGTCGGAGGAGCTCGACATCATGGCGGTGGGCGACGTCATGGATGACCGGGGCTGGTGCCTGGATCGCCAGAACGGCCCGGACGCACTACATATTATGGTGTCGCCCGAGCATGCCGGAGTGGCAGACGCTTTCCTCGGAGATCTGAGCGCGGCCGCGCGCAACCACGGGTCTTCGCGGGGAAAGGCAGCTCGCTACAGCTGACAGCGCCGCGAGCGCGGGTGCATCGTGCGCGCAGGGTGCGAGCGAACTTCCGGAACAGGAGACTAGCCGGTGAAGCCCCACTTCTCCTTGTTCTTCGCCACCTGCTCGGGGGTGGGGGTCGGCAGTTCTTCCACCTCCGGCACCTCGAACTGGTCCTTCGCATCGAGGATCTTCGCATTCAGTGTGGTGTCGTCCTGAAAGATCTCCGGGACCTGCTCATCCTGAAAGATCGCCTCCCAGGGACACTCGGGCTCGCACACGCTGCAGTCGATGCACTCCTCTGGGTCGATGTAGAGCTGGTTCGGAAACGTCTCGGCATCGTCCCCGGTGTAAGCATAGATGCAATCGACGGGGCAGACCTGCACGCAGCTCTGATCGACGCAATCGCGGCAAAGACTGGTGATCACCCATGTCATCCTGGTTTACCTCCTCCGGCCGCCGGCCTCTGTGGGAGCTGTATTGTAATCCAGACGATTCCGGCTGCACCTGGCCCGCTCGGCTCCGGCCGAGGCGGGCCCCGAGCCCGTTCGCGGCCCTTGGGGGGATCCTCTACTCTCGGGGTTCGATGAAGGTGATCGCGGATCTCTGCGTGGTCCCGATAGGCGTCGGCGTCTCGCTGTCGCCCTATATCGCGGCGGCCTACGAGGAGCTTGAGTCCGCGGGTCTGGAGTGTCGTCTCCACGCCTACGGCACCAACGTAGAGGGAGACTACGACCAGGTCTTCGCGGCTCTCAAGCGCTGCCTCGAGAGGATCCACGGCATGGGCGCACCGCGCATCACCTGTACCATCAAGCTCGGCACGCGTTCTGATCGTGAGCAGACCATGGACGAGAAGGTCGCGAGCGTGGAGGAGCTGCGCAGGCGGAGCCGGTGACCCGGCGGAGGCCGGACTCGGAATCCGTGGCAAGGGGAGTGGACATGGCAGCTGGACGTCGGCTCGTAAGCCTCGGTCTCGCGCTTTGGATTCCCGTCTGGCTCGGGTGCGCCAGCCCCACTCCCCCTGCTCCCAGACTCGACTTCTTCCGGCCCGTCCCGCCTGAGGACAGCTGGCGGCTCAAAATTCGAGCGTGGCAGGCTGCGAACCATCTCATGTCCCTGGATCCGGGCAGTGAGACTCCCGACCCGACTCCTCTGGCCGATGCGTACCTGCGGTTCTCGAGCGAGTTTCGGCTCGAGATCGTGCAACGAGTCCTGCGCTGGGTGCAGGTCTATAGCGGTCTCTACTACCGTTCGGACGCTGGCGTGGACTACTGGCCTACCCTGGACGAGGTGATCGAAGCTGGAGGCGATGACTGCGACGGGATGGAGCTCCTGACCTTCGCTCTGTTACGCAGCCTGGGGTTCAATGAAGGTGAGCTCTATCGTGCGATCTTCTTCGACCGACCCAGCGACGCCTACCACATGGTCACGCTCTGGTTCCGGGACGAGGATCGCAGCGACCCCTATGTTCTCGACCCGAGCGGGAAGATTAGCCGCAAGCTGTCGCGGCTCTCCCGGATACCGGGCTGGGAGCCCATCGTGATCTTCGACGAGCGCTCAGTTTTCAGGGTCGCGCCGCAGGAGGTAGCGCGACCTTGATCTGGTAAGCTCGGCGGCCTTTTGCGACCTTCCTGCGTGGGGAGGCTCCGTGCGCGTCGCGCTTGGCCAGATCAATACGGTGGTCGGTAATTTCGCCGCGAACCTGGCGAAAGTTCGCGACGTCGTCGCGCGAGCACGGGGCGCAGGAGCCGAGGTCGTGGTCTTTCCGGAGCTTGCGCTCTCGGGCTATCCGCCCATGGACCTGCTGGAGCGCGCGAGCTTTCTGCGCGATCAGAGAGAAGCGCTGGATGCCCTGATCCCGGAGTCTCGAGACCTGGCCATCGTCGCAGGCCTGATCATGCCCGCGTCCAAGGGGCAGGCGAAGAGCATAGTTAATGCAGCGGTCGCACTGGTGGATGGGCAGATTGCCCACGTCCAGGCCAAGTCGCTGCTTCCCACCTACGACGTATTCGACGAGTGGCGCTACTTCCAGCCCGCGGAGTCGCGGCAGCTCTGGAGCTACCGCGGACGCCGGATCGGCCTCGCGATCTGTGAAGACGTCTGGAGCGGGGCATTCTGGGGCCCCGAACGGCCCTATGCGCTGGACCCGGTCGGCGAGCATGCCCAGGCCGGGGCCGATGTCATCCTCACGGTCTCGGCGTCTCCCTGGGATCAGCGCAAGATCCCGCTGCGTGAGGCCATGCTGCAGGACGCCGCGCGGCGCCACGGGATTCCGATCGTCTTCGTGAACCTGGTTGGCGGAAACGACGGGCTCATCTTCGACGGCGCCAGCTTTGTCGTGGACAGTGCGGGCCGGGTCGTACAACGCTTCGCGCGCTTTGCTGAGGACTTCGGCACCCTCGACCCGTTTGAGGATGGATGTGCCGAGGCTGAGCCCCTGGAGGAGGACATCGAGCTGCTGGAGCGAGCGCTCGTGCTGGGGCTGCGCGACTACCTGCATAAGCTGGATTTGAGTACGGCGGTGGTGGCGCTTTCGGGCGGCCTCGATTCTTCGGTTACCGCGCATCTCGCGGAGCGCGCTCTGGGAGGCGAGAACGTGCTCGGGATCCTCATGCCGGGTCCGTTCTCGTCCGAGCACAGCATCAGTGACGCGGAAGCGCTGGGCCGCAATCTGGGTATCGAGACCCGCAGTATTCGGATCGACTCAATTTACAAAGCGTTCCATGAGCAGTTTGCCGGGCTCTTCGGTGCGGCGGAGAGCTACGGCCTCACGCAGGAAAATCTCCAGGCCCGCGTGCGCGGCACGTTACTCATGGCGGTGAGCAACTATGAGGGGCGCATCGTGCTCGGCACGGGCAACAAGAGCGAGCTCTCGGTCGGGTACACGACGCTCTATGGTGATCTCGTAGGCGGGTTGGCGGTCATCGGCGACGTGCTCAAGCGCGACGTCTACCGGCTTGCGCGCCACGCCAACCGAGATGGTGAACGCGTGCCGCTCCACACGATCAAGAAGCCGCCCTCGGCCGAGTTGGCCCCCGGTCAGCTCGACTCTGATTCGTTACCCCCTTATCCGGTGCTCGATGAGATTCTGGAGCAGGCGATCGAGCAGGGCCGTCCCATCGACGAGATCCAGCCGCCCCCGGGTGCAGATGCCGGCACCGTTCGCTGGGTCCTGCGTCAGCTCGATCTCAACGAGTACAAGCGACGTCAAGCGCCCCTGGTGTTGCGGGTGAGCGCGAAGGCGTTCGGCAGCGGCCGGCGTCTTCCCATCGTTCATCGGAGTGGGTGGGGCAGGCAGGGGAGCTGAAGAACCGTTGAGCCCCATGCGCTGTCTGCCACGTATGTTCCGACCGGTCGCCATCGCTGCGACCGCTTTGCTCTTCGTGGTGGCCTGCGCGGGTGTGATCCCGTGGAATCAGTCGGGGCCCATCAGCGGCTGGAAGCAGCGCGCGAGCGAGCTGCGTGAACTCGAGTTCTTGGGCTCGGTCAGCTATCGCCGGATCACCCGGGCGGAGCTGCCGAAGATCGTGTATCAGGAGCTTACCACGACCTACAGTCCGGACTTCGTAGAGCGCTACCGCGACGCTTACGCTGCAATGGGTCTGCTTCCGCCCGACCTCGACCTGCTTCAGACGTTGATGGATTTGCTGAGCGACCAGCTCGTGGGGCTCTACAGCCCGCATCGGCGAACGCTCTACGTGGTGCGCGGTATGGCCACGGAGGCCGGCGACCCGTCGCTGATGATCGTGATCCACGAGCTTGTGCACGCACTTCAGCACCAGCACTTTCCCGCAACCGTCGGCCTGCTGCAGACGCTCAAGCACCACGATGACGTCGTGCTGGCCATTGGATCCTCAGTCGAGGGGGACGCATCGTTGACGATGCTCGCCAGCGATCCCAATAGCGGTCTCGGCCGCGATCTGAAGCACGCGCTGCTCTTCCAGCAGTCGATGTTGCTCGATCTGGAGGGTCCGAAGGGCGTGCTGGCGCAGGTGCCGCGGCTGGTGCGCGCCTCGCAGATCTTCCCATATGCGTACGGCACGCTGGATGCGGCTCTGGCCTATGGCCGGGCCGGGAACCGTGGCCTGGACGCCCAGCTCCGAAGCCCGCCGCTGTCCACGCTCCAGGTGCGCTTTCCCGAGGAGGACCACCCGGTGGAGTTCGTGCGCCTACCGCTCGAGGCCCTCGCAGCTCAGCTAGAGCCGCGAGGCTGTGTGATGGGGCACAGCAATGTCGCGGGCATGCTGACGATTCAAGTCTTCCTGCAGGAGTACGATCCCCACGGCGTACACGAAGTGCTGATCCGGGATTGGGCCGGGGATCGCTTTGTCCACGTCTATTGTCCCGAGGGCTGGGAGCTGGCGTGGCTCACGCGCTGGACCGAGGCGGCGGCGGCGGCTGAGTTCGCACGCCGCTACCGGGCGGCCGCGGATGCCGTGGCCTGGGGGACACCGCTCTCGGGCCCCCCGCGCGTCATCGGAGCGGGTCGAACGACGCTCGTAGTCAGCCCGGGGCTGGTGGATCAGGCCGAGCTGATCCTGGAGCAGAGCGAAGTGCGTAGCTACGGCTCCTTCGGCGAGTGGACGGCCGACGACTGCTTCCCCGAGTCCCCGTGCCCCGGAACCCTCGCCTCGGCCGAAGCCCGCTAGCCTGGATTTCTCACCCGGTTGCTAATCCTCGCGAGAGAGCAAGAAATAGTTGTCGAGCTGCTTCTCGCCTCGCGTAGCGCGACCGATCAGCAGGTGCTCCGAGATGCGGCGCATATAGTCGATCATGCCGTTGAAGATGAAACGGGAGAGGCGATAGCGGTTGTCGTGAAGCTCGGGCCAGCTCGACGGCCGCTCGGTCGGAATTCGACGGTAGTCCACCGCGACCGAGCCGACGGGGCTCGATGAATCATAGGCGACGAAGTAGCCGGGGCCGGTCAGGGACGCCAGCCAGCGTGTGGGCTGGTAGTTGTAGCCCCAGAGCTGGTCCGTCGGCCCATCCTGCGAGGGTCGGCAGAAGCATTTCTGAAAGCGGGTGAAGGCGGGTAGCGAGTTCTTGCCGTGGAACACGACTGGCACCAGCGGACCCAGCTCACGCGGGACCATCTCTTCGATCGTGACGGGCCCGCCGGCCGCGGCCTTCCAGAGCTTGGCCTGTGCTCGTCCGTCAATGGATTCGAGGATCTCGATGCGCTCGCCCGGACCTGCCTCTTCGAACAGCTTTCCGACCGCGCCGCGATCCACCCGGTTCGCCTTTAGCAGCTCCTGGATTTCGGTCAATCGACTCATCTCGTCTCTCCTTTATAAGGCCTCGGCGATGTGTCCGGCAATACGGTGGGCCAGGGCCATGCAGGTGTGCATCGGGTTCACGGACGGGCTCTGGGGGAGGATCCCCGTGTCCGCGATGTAGAGGTTGTCCAGGTCGTGGCAACGTCCGTCCTCTCCCACCACGCCTCGCCCTGGATCTCCGTGCATGCGGGTGGTGCTGAACACGTGGTTGCCACCGCAGACCAGGTCGATTGCCCGGAGCTCGGAGTCGGCCAGTACGCGCGCCTCCTCCAGCGAGTGCATCTCGGGCGGCTGACCGTGAACGCCCGGCAGGATCTTGCGTGCGCCCGCGGCGAAGAAGAGCCTGGCCAGGATCCAGAGCGCCCGCCTCAGGATCAGCACATCGTCGGGGTGGAAGTGCCAGGTGATCACGGGGTCCATCGTGCCCCGGCGAGCACGCACGTGTCCGAGCGAGCGGTTGCATGAGGCGATCGCGTCCCAGATTGCGGCGTACGGAATCTCGGCGAGCCGTTGCTTCAGCGCCTGCGCGAAGCCCGGCAGCCTCACCGCCAGCAGCGCTGGCGGAGCCCAGAGGGTCTCGAGCTTGAAGCCCTCCGGGATGAAGGCCAGGGAATGGTAGCCCTGGGTGGCGCCGAACTGGGGATTCGTACGCTCGGGGAAGATTCCCGCCACCGCGACGCCCGGGTGAAACTGGAGGTTCCGGCCCACCTGCTGCGAGTGGTTCGCCAGGTCGCCGCTCTGGCTCAGGATCACGGGCGTCGCCATCACACCCGCTGCCAGCACGATCACGCGGGCATCCACGCGAAAGCTGTGGGACGGCTCGCCGCTAAAGGGACGGACGACCCGTCCCGTGACCGCGGTTGCGCGTCGGCCCTGGGCCAGCACCTGCTGCACCTGCACCGAGGTAAGCACGCGCCCCCCGGCCTTTACCATTGCGGGCACGTACGAGATGTCCATTGACTGCTTCGCGCGCGCACGACAGCCCGTGAAGCACTCACCGCTGCCCCGGCAGCCGCGCACGTTGCGCGCGATGGGCTCGCTCGAGTAGCCGAGAGCGTCGCACGCCTTTCGGAACAGCAGGTTGCGGTCACCGAGCACGTCGTCGGGGGTCGGTGCGATCCCCAGGAACTTCTCCACCGCCTCGTAATGGGGGTCGAGGTCCGCACGGCTGGTATGCTCCAGCTCGAACTCGCCGCACCAGTCCTCGAGGGTGGAGGCCGGCGCCCGCACGCAGATGGCGGAGTTCACGAGCGATCCGCCGCCCAGCGCTATCGCCTGCATGGTCGGCATGACGTATCCACGTGTCGTTCGCAGGCCGCCCTCGCGCAGGGTGCGGGCCATCGACAGGCCGCCGTCGAGCTCGAAATCGGCGGGCGTGAAGGGTGGCCCCTCCTCGAGCAGAATCACGTCGTGGCCGGCGCAGCTCAGCTCCTTCGCAAGCAGTGCACCCCCCGGTCCGGAGCCCACGACCGCCACGTCCGCCTGCTCGACGAAGTCGCGCTCGTACTCGGAGAAGACCCGAACCATGCTCATGCTCGGCTCTCGCCGATGCGCGGCCACAGCCCGTCGGCCTCGCAAATGGGGGTGTCGATTTCCTGGGGAGTCAGGCTCAGCGCCTGCTGCACCTCGGGATCCGAGAGGTAGCCCAGGGTGAGGATCGACCGCAGGCTCGTGAACACCAGCCTGCGGGGGAAGAAGCGGCTGCGCTGCCACCCCTCCAGGTACGCGACCTGCGCCGAGGGCGAGAGCTTCGAGAAGCGGCGTAGCCCGCTTGGCCCGCCGGGAGGAAAGAAGAGTGGAGCGTGCTCGAGCAGGAAGAAGAGTAGCCGCATCAGTCTACGCATACGTGCCGGCACGACAGCGAGATAGCGGTCCACATAGCGCGGTACCCCTGCGTCGCACCCGGATGGCTCGATCGGCCCGCCCCTGGGGAAGGTGGCATCCGCGGCGGCCGCCACGAAGGCGTACTCCCGTCGGGTCAGAGTGACGACGGCTGGCGGCAATGGACGGTAGCCGCCGAAGACGCGCAGCCCGATCCAGAGGAGCAGCAGCGCAGCCAGCAGCCAGATCCCCACCTAGGACCAGAGCCCCGGATAGGACCAGAGCCCCGGAGCCAGATCATGGCTCCAGCGCAGGCAGGCCATCAAGATCAAGCAGGCTCCTTCGATCCGCGTGATGCGCCAGCCGCTGCGCATGAAGAGCAGCAGTACGGCCATCATCGCGGCCATCATCACCAGGCTCGCGCGTGCACTCGGATGGATCGTCAAGGGCTGGAGGAAGGCCGCTAGGCCCAGCACTCCGAGCACGTTGAAGAGGTCGCTCCCCACCAGCGTCCCCGCCATCAGCGAGGAGCGGCCGCGACGAACCGCCACCACCGCGGTGGCGAGCTCCGGCAGGGAGGTGCCGGCCGCGACCACGGTCACGCCGATGGCCCACTCCGAGAGTCCGAACGAGGCCGCGATCGCGGATGCTCCTCTCACCAGCAGATGTGCGCCGCTAATGATGCTGACCAGCCCCAGTAGCAGCATGAAGTAGTCGCGGGTACGGGCGGGCTGGATGGGAATCTCCTCGGCCTCGTCCCCCTCGAGCTCGCCGCGGTTCACGAGGTACAGCACGTAGCCCCCGAGGATCGCCATCATGCTCAGCCCCTCCCAGCGGCCGAGCGTGCCGTCGGAGAGGAAGAGCAGCAGCAGGAGCGCGGCCAGCAGCAGGACAGGGACATCGCGCAGCACGAGCTGGCGGGTCGTGGGGATGGCCCAGATGGTGGCGCAGCCGCCCAGGATGAAGCCCAGGTTGAAGATGTTCGAGCCCACCACGTTGCCTACCGCGATATCGGGTTTGCCGCCAAGCGCGGCGACCAGCGTTACGACGATCTCCGGAGCGGAGGTTCCCAGCGCCACGATGGTGGCGCCGATCACCGCCTCGGGCAGCTTGAAGCGAGAGGCGACACAGCAGGCCGAGTGCACCACCCAGCCCGCGCCTTTCCAGAGCAGGCCGATCGCTACCAGGATCAGCAACCCGTCTGTGACAGGCTCCAGGTTCACTCGGACTTCCGACGCTGCCTCGCGAGCGCCCGCTCCTGGATCTCGGCCTCGACCTTCTCGGGCGCGTAACGGGCGCGGTCCCGCTGCGCGAGCTGGCTCAGGCGCACGCGGATCTCGGGGTGCGCGGTGCCGAGAATGCGCGCTGCCAGCAGCGCGGCGTTGAGTGCGCCGTCGATGGAGACCACACCGACGGGCGTCCCCGGGGGCATCTGCAACGAGGCCAGCACCGCGTCGACACCCTGCAGCGGACCTACGGCCCGCGGCACCGCGATCACCGGCAGACGGCTGTGGGCTGCGCACACGCCCGCCAGCTGTGCGGCGAGACCCGCGAAGGCGATCAGCACCAGGAACCCCTCCTGCTCGGCCTGGCTGGCGCACTCGGTAGCGAGCTCCGGCGTACGGTGCGCCGAGACCACACGGATGGCATTGGGGATACCGAGACCGTCCAGGCTCTCCCGGCAGTCGAGGACCAGCTCCAGGTCACTCGAGCTGCCCGCCAGGAGCAGCACCACGGGGTGCGCGAAGGTGGAGCCGGGCTCCTCGCTCATCTGCTCTCCTCTCCGGCCGCGCCGGGTTCCCTCGCCAAGGGGCCCGTTCCGGGAGGCGGCAGCACTGCGTAAAGGAAGGCGAAGCCCGCCACCCCGGCGATGACCGACCCAATCAGAATGCCGATTTTTGCCGGATCCAGCAGGCTGGCGTCAAGCGCGAGGCCCGCGATGAAGAGCGCCATCGTGAACCCGATTCCCCCCAGCAGCCCGCCGCCGACCATAGCGAGCCAGGATACACCGCCAGGGAGACGGGCCACCCCCGCCCGCACAAAGACCCAGCTCGGGAGCAGAATGCCGACGGGCTTGCCGACGACCAGCCCGGCCACGACGGCGACCTCGACGGGGTGGAGAAGCTCCGAGGCGTCGCTGTGCACGCCCGCGTTGGCCAGCGCGAAGAGCGGCATGATCCCGAACGCCACCCAGGGGTGCAGGCCCGTCTCGAGGCGCTCGAGAGGGGGGACGGTCGCGCGCGCGCCCTCGGCGACCTGCATCAGCACGGCGTGCGGGTCATCCGGCAGGTACGCCTTGCGGTCGCCTTCGAGGTGGCTCACGACGTCCCTCAGCAGGCCGCGAAAGCTGCGGCCCCCGATCAGCGCCCGAGTCGGTGTCGACAGTCCCAGCAGTACGCCGGCCACCGTGGGATGCACGCCTGCTACCACCGAGCTGGAGCGCGAGTTAGATCGCAACGGGCACCAGCATGCCGCCGAGGGCGGCTGCAAGTGGAAGGGCCGCGCTACGCGGATCGCGCAGCTCGCCCAGCACGAACTCGCGCTTGATCTCGAGTCCGACGACAAAGAAAAAGATGGTCATCAAGCCGTCGTGGATCCAGTGGTGAAGCGAGAGACGCAGCTCGAAGCTGGCCAGGCTGAACCCGATCGGGATCTCCCAGAGCGCATGGAAGGCCTCGGCCACGGGGGAGTTCGCCGCAATCAGGGCGACGGCAGCGCACGCCAGCAGCAGCACCCCGCTGTTGGCTTCGATCTCCCAGAAGCGCAGGAGCGGACGCATCCAGCGACCGATCACGCTCTGCGGGAGCACCCGCCCGGAGGCATCGGGGGTGGCTAGCTTGCTCTGATCCTGGCCCAGCGGGTGTCGCTCCCCGCGCAGCCTGTACCCGCTGCGCCCGACCCGGGCAAGCGGAGGGCGCCGGGCCATTGACCCCTGCCCCGCACTGACGATATAGTCATCCACTGACGTGGATGTCATGTCCAGCACCGGCAGCGCACCGACCCGCAGCCGCGCCCTCACGCGCGAGCGGCTCGTGGCCAGCGCTACAAGCCTCTTCGCGGGCCACGGCCTGCACCATGTGACGAGTCACGAAATCGCACGTGGCGCAGGAGTTGCGGCCGGAACGTTCTATCTTCACTTCAAGGACAAGCACGAGCTCTTTCGGGAGATCGTGTTCGAGGCCCTGGCGGGGTTGAAGGAGCGTCTTCAGAAAGCGACGGCCAGCGCAACCGACCCGCGTGAGGCTGTGCGCCGCCGCTCGGCCGAGCTGCTGAGCTTTGCGGAGGAGCGCTGCGATCTGGTGCGTATCCTCTTCGGGCGCAACCGCGAGGCCGCCGCGCTGGGCGCCGACGTGCTGGACGATTTGATCCGGTGGCTCGAGGCCGACCTGAGGCTGCGCGCGGGGACCCTACCCGCTCGGCTTGAGCCGCTGGTTGCGGCACACGCGCTGGTCGGCATGTGGGCTCGCGTGCTGACGTGGTGGGTCGACGCCCCCCGCCGAGCCCCCCGTGAAACCGTGCTGGAGAGCCTGATCCAGCTCCAGCTCTCGGGTGTGATCGATGGCCCCTAGCGACTCGAAAGACCAGGAGGTCCCACCGATGGCGGAGCACATCACGCACGATCCGATCTACAACACCGTCGATCCCACGAACTTCTTGGCCATGATCGAGGTGGACCGTTACGCGGAGCGCAGCGATGCCTTCGACGGCATCATCTCCGCCACCGCGGACCACTTCTGGGACCCGATGGATCCGGCGTACATCGACTTCAACCAGGAATTCGACCTCGAGCAAGACACGATCATGCCGCGCGACTTCAGCCCGGAGATGAACTGCGCGGTGGCCGACAAGCTCGACGAGAGCCAGCTCATCGCGCTGGCCAACGAGAACACCCGCTGGTTGCTCTCCGGCGTCCTGCACGGCGAGCAGGGCGCGCTCTCACTCTCGGCCAGCCTGTGCCAGATCCTGCGCGACCCCGGCGCCCAGGAGTACGCCGCCAATCAAACGCGCGAGGAGGCGCGTCACGTCACGGCCTTCTCCCGCTATATCGAGCTGCGCTGGGGCACGCCGCTCCCCGTGGGGCGGACGCTGGGTGAGCTGCTGGCCCAGCTCGTGTGCGCACCCGAGGTCTATAAGAAGCTGGTGGGGATGCAGATGTTGGTCGAGGGTCTGGCCATGGGAGCCTTCGCGACGATCCACGCCAAGACCCGGGATCCTCTGCTGCGCAGACTCGTGCAGTTCGTCATGACCGACGAGGCCTTCCACCACCGCTTTGGCAAGATCTGGGCGGACCGGACGGTGCCCAAGCTCTCGGAGGGGGAGCACGAAATAGTCGAGGGCTGGGCCTCGGACTGCTTCCAGACCTTGCTCTTCAACCTGGTGAACGCGGAGCAGAAGCAGGTCATCTACGAGCGCTTTGGCCTCGACTGGCGCTGGGTGCGAGGCGCGATCATGGAATCCTTCGGCGATGCCGATCGGCGCCGCATGATGGCGCAGAGCACAAACATCTTCCGCGTGCTGATCAAGACGCTGCTCAAGGCCGGAATCATCACCGAGCGCACACGACCCCTGTATGCGGCCTGGGTCGACATGGATGAGCTCGCGGCCGAGAGCGACGAGGTGGTTGGCGACGCGGTGGCGCAGGACGGCATCGCGTACCTGCGCGACATCAACCGCAACCGCAAGAAGATCGGCCGCGCTCAAAGACCCTAGCCGCCGACCCCACCCGCTGAACGCGGCTGCAAGCGCCGCGGGAGCGGCGCGCGCAGCGAGGTGTAGCCGAGCGTAGTGCGGGCACTCAGGTGCGTACGAAGTCGCGTGCCGTCCCGGCAGGCCGCAAGGCGAAGCGGAGCTTCGCCGTGCCGGCAGGCGGGCTTGGCCCGCCGATAACCGGCCAGTAGCGCGCTAGCTAGGTCTTCGGGGGCGCCTGTGGCCTTCCGCCGGGGGGCTCGCGGTAGGTGATGAAGCCGTGGGTGGGGTCGTACGGTGAAACTCCGCACGTCACTCGATCTCCCCGAATGACCCGGATGTGGTAGCGGCGCATGCGTCCTGAAAGCTGTGCGGTGATGGTATGTCCGTTGTCCAGCTTGATGCTATAGCGTCCTCCGCCGAGGATCTTCTCCACCTCGCCGCTGACCTGAACAAGGTCCTTTTTGGCCATCCGGTCTCCTATGCCTGACTCGGGGCGGGCATTATAGCCACAAGGGCGTCGACGAACAGGGATCAGGAGGAGTTCGGCTCCGCCTCGATCGAGAGCAGCCCGGGACCCTCCTCGGTCTGGATCGTCGTATGCATGATGTCGTAGCCCTGGTGCAGCAGACGATGGACCGCGCGGCGGACCGTCTCCGCGTTGGCGCCCGTCCGCAGATCGACGTGCGCGCTCATCGCCAGGAATCCCTCGCTGACCGTCCAGATGTGAAGGTCATGGATGTCCATGACCCCGGGTAGCTCCCGCACCTCGCTCGCGATCTGGCGCAGGTCGAGGTGGCCGGGCGCACCCTCGAGCAGGATGTCCACGGAGCTGCGGATCAGGCGGAAGGCGCTGGCCACGAGCAGCGCCGCGATGACGAGCCCCGCGATGGCATCGGCGCTGACCACGTTCCAGAAGAGGATGAGCACGCCCGCCACGATCGCGGCAACAGACGACAGCGCATCGCCGAGTACATGGAGCAGTGCAGCGCGCACGTTCAGATTCTTCTTGGCGGTTTGGGATAGGAAGTGTGCGGAGACCAGGTTCGCTACCAGCCCGATGCTGGCAATGGCGATCATCGGGCCCGCTGCAATGGTGTGGCGGGTACCCAGGCGCTCGAAGGACTCGAGCGCGATGCCCACGCTTACGCCGCCGAGCAGGAGCCCGTTGGCCAGTGCCGCCAGGATCTCCGCACGCCCGTAGCCGAAGCTCTTCTGTGCGTCCCGGGGTCGTACGCTGATCCGGGCTGCGAAGAGCGCGATGCCGAGCGCCCCCGCATCGGTGAGCATGTGTCCTGCATCGGCCAGCAGTGCTACAGACCCCGTGAGCACACCGCCCACCGCCTCCAGCACCAGCACGAGGCTCGTGATGGCGAACGCTACGCGCAGACTCTCCGCATTCGTGCGCGAATGGTGATGGACGTGGCTCGAGTTCGAGTGGGCCATCCCGGCGAGGAGCTCCCCCAGCTTCAGCTCCTAGCGTGGCGTCTCGCGCGGGCGAGCACAAGCTTGGAGTACAATCGGCGCGGGCTCATACAGGGGAGGCGATTCTGTGAACCGACTGTGGCTTCTGCCTTCGATCGTGGTGGTGGCGCTGGTCGCCTGCGGGCTGCTCGGTGCCTACTCGGAGATGCTGTCACCCGTCCTCGGCTTCTACTTGTTCCTGGGCGGCGTGGTTCTGGGCGCGCTCTCGGGCCTGGTTCTAGCTGCGGCCTCGGCCTTCGCCAGCGCCACGGGACGGGCTTGGCGAGGCCCCGCGGCACGCGCCGCTGCCATCCCCTTACTGGCCGCGTTCGCAGTCATCCTGCCCCGGGCCCTCAACCCCACCCCGATCATGAACGACGTGACCACCGATCTCGAGGACTCGCCGCGCTTTGCGCCGGACGTGGCCGCGGGATCGGGTGCCGGCGGCCCGGACTTCAGCGAGATGCAGAGGGCGGCCTACAAGGAGATCGGACCGCTGCTACTGGCGCAGGCGGGCCAGCCGGTGTTCGAGCACGCGCTGGCTGTGGCCAGGGGCATGCCCGACTGGGAGATCACGGGCGTGCACGAGGCCCAGGGGACGATCTACGCCGTTGCAGTGAGCCGTCTCTTCAAGTTCCGGGATGACGTGGTCATCCGCATCCGAGCAGCGGGCACAGGCTCACGGCTCGACGTACGCTCGCGCTCCCGGGTGGGAAGGGGAGACATGGGCGCGAACGCCGCCCGCATACTTGCCTACCAGCGGGCCTTCCAGGCCGCATCCGAGTAACGGCGACAGCGGACGGGCCAAGCCCGTCCGCTGTCACAGGTCCCAGCTCCTATGAGCCCGCCGCTTGCTCCTTAAGCAGGGTGTCGATCATTTTGGACATGCCCTGGACGGTGCGGTTGGCGACCCTCTTGCCGCCGATATAGAGCGTGGGGGTTCCACGCACGCCGACGCTCTGGCCCTGCCGGAAGTCGGCGTCCACAGCCTTCGCGTACTTGGTCTGGTTCGCGGTCATGTCCTGCTTGAACTGCTCCACGTCCAGCCCTGCCTCTGCGGCGTAGCCATTCATCTTGCTCGCATCGAGCGCGCGCTGATTCTTGAACAGCACGTCGTGAAACTCCCAGAACTTCCCCTGATCCGCGGCGGCAAGGCTCGCGATCGCGGCTGGCTTTGCCCCCTTGTGGAAGGAGAGCGGGAAGTGCTTGAAGACCAGCTTGACCTTGTCGTCGCCGTACTTCTTCTGGACCTCTTTCAGCGGCGGTGTTGCGCGCGCGCAGTACGGGCACTGGAAGTCGGACCACTCGACGATCACGACCGGAGCGTCCGGCTTCCCCAGGAAGGGCGAGCCCGCGATGTCGATCTCGTAGACCTTGTTGTAGTCCTCCTTGGGGGGTTTACGGCGCGCGGCCGGCGCCGCCGAGGCCAGGAGCTTCTTCTGGTTGGCCTCGAGCGAAGTGAGCTTGGCGAGAATCTCGTCCTGCTGCTTTGCTAGATCTTCGAGTTGCTGGTTGGTTGGCTGGCATGCTCCCAGCGCGAACGCCAGGCTGGCTCCCAGCGCCACTATCGAACGCTTCATCCTACTAATCCTCCGTTTCGTCCCGGATTTGTCTCAGCTGCTTCCGTCTCGGACCCGTACCTGCGACCGGGGCTGG
>SMWZ01000012.1 GCA_004356455.1 Deltaproteobacteria bacterium | reverse complement strand
GCTGGCCCCGGGCGCGGCCGGCTTCGCGAGCACGAAGCTCATTCCCAATGACCCGGCCTACATCGAGTACAACGTGGAGCTCGAGAGCGCGATCGAGAAGGCGCTGGCCCAGCGCGCCGAGCTGGCGGCGGCGCAAAACCAGGTCGAGGACGCGGAGGTTCAGCTGAGCTTCGGTGAGAACCAGCGCCTGCCGTCCCTGGATCTCCTGGCCTCGTACCGGTTCAGCGGCCTTTCAGGGGACGCCAAACCGAATCAAACCGCCACGGTGGAGTCGGGCTTCTCCTCCTCCAACGACTCCTTCTTCCGCAATGATGGCGATCGCAGCTGGTCGCTGGGCGGGGAGGTCTCGATCCCCCTGCCCAACACCTCGGCGCGCGCCCTGGTGGCGCAGCGACGGATCGAGCTGAGACGTGCCCGCACCAATCTGCGGCGCGTGGAGCAGAGCGTGATCCTCGAGGTGCGAGGCGCCGTTCGCGCTCTCCGCAGCGCGGTTGATGGTGTGGAGGCGGCCGAGCGCAACCGGCTCGCCCGGGAGGAGGCGCTGCGTGCCGAGCAGGAGAAGCTGCGCCTGGGCGACTCCACGCCCCACGACGTGCTCCAGTTCGAGGACGATCTGGTGGACTCGGAGAGGCAGAAGATCGCGGCGCTGCGGACCTACCAGAACGCCATCACTGGCGTGGAGCGGAATCAGGGGACGCTGCTGGAGACGCGCGGCATCTCCGTAGAGGACGAGCTGCAGCGCGGGAGCGGCCGCTGACGCACCCCGGCGTGTGGCCAAGCCCCCGCGCACTGAAAAAAACCCGCCCGGGCCGTTCCCCCGGCCTCACACCCGGTGTAATATCCCCCGCCCAGGAGAGCTTGAATGAGCCTGTGGAAACGTCCATCTGAGGGTTCAGCGAATTCGGCGAAGAAGCCGTCCGGGGCGGCGCTGTCCCGGGTGCCCGCGCCGCGGGAGAGTCGTGATATGGGGGAAAAAGCTGGCATGGCCAATATCGGAAAGTCCATCAGCATCAAGGGGGATGTCGTCGGGGATGAGGACACCATCATCGAGGGCCGCGTGGAGGGCCGCATCGAGCTCAAGAACCATCACCTCACGATCGGGCCCAACGGGGACGTGCAGGGAGAGATTGCCGCCAAGCAGGTCACGATCGTGGGACGTGTGGCGGGCAACGTGGTGGCCACCGAGCGTATCGAGCTCCGGGACTCGGGCCGGATCGAGGGGGATCTGACTACCCCGCGTCTGCTGGTCCAGGAGGGATCGCAGATGAACGGCAAGATCAGCATGAAGCCCGTCTCGGGCGTGTCCGCGCCTCCCAAACCGGTGCCCGCAACCCCGCCCATCCAGATCAAGGCCGGTTAGGGACCGAGCAGCCGCAGCAAGCCTAGGCCTTGGCTTTGGCCTTGGCCCCCTTGGGCTGCCCGTGGGTCGGGCTCTTCGCCCCACCGAAGCGGCGCTCCAGGAAGATGAGGAGCGCACTGGCGATGTAGATGGTGGAGTAGGTGCCGACGGTAATTCCGATTAGCAGGGCCAGGGCGAAATCGCGCAACACCGGACCTCCCAGAGTGAGCAGCGAGATCACAACGAACAATGTCGTCATCGACGTCAGCACGGTGCGTGAGAGAGTCTGGTTAATGCTCTGATTGACGACGTCCTCCAGGTGGGTGGTGCCCCGTTCCTCGAGGTTCTCACGGATGCGGTCGTAGATCACGATCGTATCGTTGAGCGAGTAGCCGATGACCACGAGCAGCGCCGCCAGGACCTGGAGATTGAACTCCAGCCCAAGGGCGAGAAAGACCCCCGTAGTGATCAGGACGTCGTGGAGCAGGGCCACCACGGCGCCGGGTGCGTAGCGTAGGTCGAAGCGGAACCAGATGTAGAGCAGGATCAGCGCCCACGAGAGCAGCAAGGCGCCCAGCCCCGCCAGGCGGAGCTCACGACCGACGCGCGGGCCGACCGACTCGATCCGCTGGGGCACCACCGGGGCGCCCATCTCCTTCGAGAGGCCCTCGATGATGTCCGTAGCGAGATCCCTGCGCTGCTCCTCGGACACAGCCACGTTGATGCGAAACGCCCGATCCTCGGGTGGCCCGATGCGAACAATAACGGCGTCCGCGAAACCGATCGCGGACGCGGCCTGCCGCACCCGCCCCTCATCGACGAGACCGGTCTCTTCAGGCACTCGGACCTCGATCACCGTGCCCCCTTGGAAGTCGATGCCGAGCTTGAAGCCGGGAACGAACATGAGGCCGATGGACACGCTCACCAGCACAACTGAGATCAGACCACAGATACGCGTCTGACCCATGAAGTCGATGCTCGTACCGGGCCGGATGAGCTCCATTCAGATTCTCAGCGTGCGGGCGCCGCGCGACAGGACGAGATCGAGGAGGAGCCGCGTCACGACCAGGGCACAGAAGACGCTCGACGCGATTCCGATCGCCAGCGTCACTCCGAATCCCTGCACCGGACCTCGTCCGTAGTAGAGCAACACCACCGCGGCAATCATGGTGGTGATGTTCGCATCGAGGATGGTCAAGCGGGAGCGCCGAAAGCCCGCCTGCACCGCGTTGCGTACGCTCTTCCCCGCCCGCAGTTCCTCCCGAATCCTCTCGAAGATGATGACGTTGGCATCTACGGCCATACCAACGGTGAGCACCAGGCCGGCGATGCCGGGCAACGTAAGCGTCGCCCCCGCCAGACCCATCAGCCCAAGGATCACGATCAGGTTCAGCAGCAAGGCGACGATCGCCAGCAGGCCCGAGGTCTGGTAGTACACGATCATGAACACAACCACAGCCGCACCCCCGATTAGGATCGAGCGCACTCCCTTCTGGATGGAGTCGGCACCCAGAGCGGGCCCAACGCTGCGCTCCTCCTCGATGACCAGCGGGATGGGCAAGGCGCCCGAGCGCAGCGCGACCGAAAGATCGGCCGCCTCCTGAGCCGTAAACTGACCCTCGATCTGGCCGTCGCGGCCGATTCGGCTCTGGATGTTGGGCGCGGAGATGACGTCATTATCGACGATGATGGCGAGCTGGCGGTCGATGTGATTGGCAGTGAACTCGCGAAAGATCGCGGTTCCCTGACTGTTCCAGCGGAAGAATACAACCGGCCGGTTACGCCGGTCATAGCCGAGGCGGGCGTCCTCGAGCATGGCGCCAGTCAGCAAGGGCGTCTTGGAAACGAGATAGGCGGAGGAAACGGACTCGTCGTCATTGCGCGCGACGGCTATCTCCTTGTCTTCGCCTATGCCCTCCGGGTATTGCGCATTCAGCAGCTCTTCGTTCGGCGCAACGTCCAGGACCAGCTTGAACTCCAGAAAGGTCGTGTCTTCTAGAATGCCGCGCGCCCGACGCGGGTCGATCTCTCCCGGCATTTGCACCAGGATGCGCTCGTCGCCCTGCGGTGCGATTACCGGCTCGCGCACGCCCAGCCCGTCGACCCGCTTGCGCAAGACCTCCAGCGCCTGCCGCACCCCGCGCTGGATGACGCTATCGTTCCATTCCTCTGTCAACACGAGCCGCAGCGTGGTTTTCTGCCGTGCCGTCTGGATGCTCTCGAACTCGGCCGCGATCAGCTCGCGCACCTCGGCGCTGGCATCCGAGACCTCAAGCTCGTTGTTATCGAGCAAGCGCAGCTCGACGTAGGAATGGTCGATCTCATCCAGCCGCTGCCGCAGGACGGATTGCACGCGCTCCAGCTCCTGTCGCACGGCCGTATTCGTATCGATGCGGAGCAGCCAGTGGATCCCGCCCTGCAGGTCCAGGCCCAGGTTCAACCCCTCGTCGCGGATCCAGCCGCTCCGGAGACGCTCCTCGTCCGAGAAGAAGCTGGGCAGTGCGAGATAGGCCATGCTCACGGCCAGGAGACCCACCCAGATTCCGCGCCAGCGGAGCGTCATGACTTGTCCCCGTCGGAGGACGCCACCCGGCTTCCGATCGCACTCTTGTTGAGCTTGATGCGCACGCGGTCCGCAATCTCGAGCGTGATGACATCATCCGTAATGCCCGTAATACGCCCGTGCATGCCGCCGCTGGTCACGATCTGGTCCCCTTTCTTGACCGCCGCAAGCATCTTCTTCTGTTCCTTCTGCTGGCGCTGCTGCGGCCGGATGATCAGCGCGTACATAATCAGAGCGAACGCGATCAGCGGCAGGAACACCCCAAAGCCGCCGCCCCCGGAAGGCTCGACGGGCACAGCCTGTGCCACCTGAACCTCCGCTTGCAGCGCCATCATCGGAGGCTTAGCCGCGGATCGGCGGCGCCGACATCCGCACGGTTGTACGCGCTGAGCGTGGCCCGGACGGCCCCGGGGTAGTAGTGGGTCAGGATCGCGCGGTAGCGCATGCCGCGCAGGGCGAGCTCGCGTGCGCCCCACTGCGAGAGTCCCACGCCGTGTCCGGACCCGCTGCCCAGGAAGTTCACCTGATCATCGATGACACGCACCTCGAACAGCGCGCTGCGAATCGCCCGCCCCCCGAGCATCTGGCGCAGCTCGCGACCGCTCAGCTCCGCCGCTCCGATCCGGAGCCGCTGGACGCGCCCGGACTCGCTGCGCTGCACCACCTCGATCGTCGGAGCCTGACCCAGCACGAGCCCGGCCTCCAAAAGCGCCGCCACGAGGTCCGTCACGCTGATTTCGAAGGTCCAGAAATGATTGGGGGCCGCAGCATCGGGCGAGCGCAGGCTGCGCAGGTAGGGAAGCGCGACGCCCCACACCTCGCGCGCCGATGCGGTGTGTCCTCCGGCCGAAGCATGGAAGACGGCCAGGATCGGCTTGTTCTGGTAGGCCAGATACTCTCCCCGCGTCGCGGCGACCGCCTCGCGAATGCGCGCCGGGACGGGGCGGGTCGTGTACTGCTGCGAGATCACGCTCGACTCCAGGTGAAAGGGCTCGCGGCTGCGCCGCGAGCGCTCATGCAGCGCATACGTCCGGGCCACCACCGCCTGGGCCTTGAGGCTCTCCTGGGGCCAGTCCGCGTAGATCTCCGCTGCGACCGCGCGTTCCACGTAGGGCTCGAGCGGAACCACATTGACTACGTCCATGGTTCCATCCGGACGCGGCACGAGCGAGAGGTCACCCGGCCAAGAGCGACCGTCCACTGCTATCTCGCCCGAGGCCCGCACCCGTACGGGGTCGCGGCTCGCCACGTGGGCGACACGCAGCTCGCCTCCCACGATCTCGGCCTCGATCTGCGGCGCCCGGACGAGTTGATCCTGGACGCGTAGCTCACTCCCGCGCAAGACCACGGAGCTCACCTGCTCGGCGATCCGAACCCGCACCGTCGGGTTGGCCCCGGCGGGACCCGCTGCGGCGAGCAGCAGGGCGGGGAGAACGAGCTGCAGGACAACCACCACCCCTCCAAGTGCGCGCCGGAGGTATCGCAAAGAAACCCCGAAACGTCAAGAATGACAGTTACTTGCAGGCCCCGGACGCGGACGGCCGCGCGCCCCACTGGTGCGGCGCTTGCGGACCCCGCCACGGCTCCTGGGTAGCGCTCCTTAGTAGCGATAATACGAGGGTTTGTAGGGGCCCCCGACGGGGATGCCGATGTACTCGGCCTGCGAGGCGGTGAGCTCGGTCAGCTTCACGCCCAGAGCGTCCAGATGCAGCCTCGCCACCTCCTCATCCAGGGGCTTAGGTAGCATGTAGACCTGCTTCTGGTACTGCTGGCTGTTGGTCCAGAGCTCGAGCTGGGCCAGGACCTGGTTGGTGAACGAGGCCGACATCACGAAGCTCGGGTGCCCGGTGGCGCAACCCAGGTTCAGTAGACGGCCCTCGGCCAGCACCAGCACGCCGTGGCCATCCGGGAAGATCCACTCGTCGTACTGAGGCTTGATCGGGTTGTGCTGGATGCCGGGCACCCGCTTGAGACCGGCGATATCGATCTCGTTGTCGAAGTGGCCGATGTTGCCAACGATGGCCTTGTCCTTCATGCGAGCCATATGCTCGACCGTGATCACGTTCAGATTTCCGGTAGCCGTGATGAAAATGTCGGCAGATTCCACGACATCGTCCACCGTCGTCACCTCAAACCCCTCCATCGCAGCCTGAAGGGCGCAGATCGGATCCACCTCGCTGATGACCACGCGGGAGCCCTGTCCGCGGAGCGCCTGCGCGCAGCCCTTCCCGACCTCTCCATAGCCACAGACCATGGCCACCTTGCCTCCGAGCATGACGTCGGTGGCGCGCGCAAGGCCATCCAGCAGCGAATGGCGGCAGCCATAGATGTTGTCGAACTTGCTCTTGGTGACGGAGTCGTTGACGTTGATCGCGGGGAATAGCAGCGTCTCCGCCTTCTCCATCTGATACAGGCGATGGACTCCCGTCGTAGTCTCCTCGCTTACCCCGCGCAGGTTCTTCGCAACATTGGTCCAGCACGTCGGGTTGCGCGCCTGCTCCTTGCGCAGCAGGTCCAAAATGACGCCCCACTCCTCGGGCTCCTCCTGCGGATCGAAGTCCGGCACCTTGCCCCTCGCCTCGAACTCCGCGCCCTTGTGCACGATCAGTGTGGCATCGCCACCGTCGTCCACCAGCAGATTGGGACCCGTTCCGTCAGGCCAGCGCATGGCCTCCTGGGTACACCACCAGTATTCCTTGAGGGTCTCTCCCTTCCACGCGAAGACGGCGATACCCTGGGAATTTTCGGGGCTTCCCGATGGGCCAACCGCCACGGCGGCGGCAGCGTGATCCTGGGTCGAGAAGATGTTGCAGCTGGCCCAGCGCACCTCGGCCCCGAGCTCTCGCAGGGTCTCAATCAGGACGGCAGTCTGAACGGTCATGTGCAGGCTGCCCATGATCTTCGCGCCCTTGAGCGGCTGCGTGGCGCCATAGCGCTCCCGCAGCGCCATCAGGCCCGGCATCTCGTGCTGCGCCAGGCGAATTTCCTTGCGTCCGAGCTCAGCCAGGCCGAGATCAGCAACTTTGAAAGGCAGCGGGGTCGGCATCTTTCCTCCAGCCGTCAAAGGCCGAGATCGCGACGGAGATCGTCGGCCTTATCGGTATTCTCCCAGGTGAAATCCGGCTCCGTACGGCCGAAGTGGCCATGGTACGCAGTCTGCTGGTAGATCGGTCGCAAGAGATCCAGGGATTCGATGATCGCCTTGGGGGTGAGGTCGAAGCGCTTCCGCACGGCGCGGCCGATCGCTTCGTCGCTGACCCGCCCCGTCCCGAAGGTGTCGATCAGGATCGATACCGGCTCCGGGACTCCGATCGCGTAGGACACCTGCAGCTCCAGGCGCCGCGCAGCGCCCGCCGCCACCAGACTCTTGGCCACCCAGCGGCTGGCGTATGCCGCGGATCGGTCGACCTTGGTGGGGTCCTTGCCCGAGAACGCGCCACCCCCGTGACGCCCCATACCGCCGTAGGTGTCAACGATGATCTTGCGTCCAGTGAGACCGGTGTCCGCCGCAGGTCCGCCGATCACGAAGCGACCCGTCGGGTTCACGAAGACTCGCGTATCCTCGTCCCAGAGCTCCCCGGGAATGCAGGGCCGGATCACGACCTCGATCACACTCGCCTTGAGATCGTCGTAAGCGATGTCGGGGTCGTGCTGGGTAGAGACCAGGATGGTGTCAACGCGTACCGGGCGGCCATCGGCATACTCGATAGTGACCTGAGACTTCGCATCGGGTCGAAGCCAATCGAGCTCGCCAGAGAAGCGGACCTCCGCCTGGCGGGCCACCAGTCGATGCGCGAGCATGATCGGCAGGGGCATCAGCTCCCGAGTCTCATCGCACGCGAAGCCGAACATGAGCCCCTGGTCGCCCGCCCCCTGCTCCTTGAACAGGCCCTCGCCTTCCGTGACCCCCTGAGAGATGTCGCGTGATTGCTCCTCGAGAGCGACGAGCACGCCGCAGGAGGCTCCGTCGAAGCCCAGCTTGGCGTCGTCGTAGCCGACATCGAGGATCGTCTTGCGCACCCGGGTGGGGATGTCGATCGTGGCTTCGCTCGTCACCTCTCCCGCCACCACTACGAAGCCCGTCTTGATCAGCGTCTCGCAGGCGACACGAGAGGCCGTGTCCTGGGCGAGATAGGCATCGAGCACGGAGTCCGAGATCTGATCGGCCAGCTTGTCGGGGTGACCCATCGACACCGATTCAGAGGTGAAGCGGGTGCGAGCCATAACGTCCCTCTTGTTGGAGGGGAGCGTCCCCGAGCCAAGTTGCGCACGCTCCCCCGTTGGGCTGGAATCCTACCCTGCCGGCCGCATTCCCTCAAACTCCACCGGGAAGCGCGCCAGCATCGTCTTCTCCACGTGCTCCCGAATCTCGACTGCACTCCCCATACGCAGGATGGAGGAGAGCAGATTCCGCGCCTCTACGAGCGTGGAGTCCCGCAGGATCTTCTTCAGCAGCGGGATCGCGAACGGGGCCATCGACAGCTCCCCAATCCCGAGCGCCAACAGGATCCAGCTATGCAGCGGATCGCCGGCCATCTCTCCACACATCCCCACCACAATCCCCGAACGGCTGGCGGCCTGGCAGATGCGCTGGATCATGCGGATGTGGGCCGGATGCATCGGCTCGTAGAGGTACGCCACCTGCTCGTTCGTGCGGTCCACGGCGAGCGTGTACTGGAGCAGGTCATTGGTTCCAATGGAGAGGAAGTCCGCGTGCGGCGTGATCAGGTCCGCGATCATGGCCGCGGCGGGCGTCTCGATCATCACACCCAGCGGGATCTCCGCGGCCATCGCCTTCCCCTCGCGCGCCAGCTCCTCACGCACGTGCACCAGCTCGGCCCGCGCGAACTCGAGCTCCTCGAGCACCGACAGCATGGGGAGCAGGATCTTGAGCTTGCCGTACTGGCTGGCCTGCAGCAGAGCGCGCAGCTGAGTGCGGAACACCGCTGGACGCGCGAGCGACAGCCGCACCCCGCGCAGGCCTAGCGCCGGATTGGGCTCCTCAGCCAGCTCGAGACCGGTGGGCAGCTTCTCGCCGCCCAGGTCCAACGTCCGGATCACCGCCGCGTGCGGTACCACGGCCTCGAGAATCTCTCGGTAGGCAGCGATCTGCTCCTCCTCGCTCGGAATGTCACGACGGTTCATGAAAAGAAATTCGGTGCGGTAGAGACCGATGCCCTCGGCCCCGTAGCGCAATGCGTCTGGAATCTCAGCTGAGAGATCCACGTTCGCCAACATGCGCACGCTGACCCCGTCTCGTGTCTCAGCGGGCAGGTCGACGTAGCGCAGGAGCCGCCGCGAGAGCGCCTGGAGGTCAGCCAGCCGCTTGCGGTATTCGGCCACCGTGGCCGGGTCGGGATCAACGAGTACGCGACCGCGGTGCCCGTCGACGATCAGCAGATCCCCGTCCGCGATCTCGCGCACCAGCCCGCCCCCAGCGCCCACGACGGCCGGAATCTCCAGGCTGCGGGCCATGATCGTAACGTGCGAGGTTCGGGAGCCACTCTCCGTGACCAGCCCCGCGATCGAACGGCGGGTGACCTGTGCCAGCTCGGCGGGCGAAAGGTCCTCCGCAACGACGATCACACCGGGCGGTGCGTTCGCCAGGCCCTCGGGCTCGCGGCCCATGAGCGCTTGCAAGATGCGACGCACCATGAATCCCACATCGCTGCTGCGCCCACGGATATAGGGATCAGCGATGGACTCGAAGAGCGCTTCCAGGCGCCTCTGCTCGCGCTGCAGCGCCCATTCCGCGTTCACCCGGGACTCGCGAATGTTGCAAACAGCCTGATCGAGCAGAGTTGGATCCTCGAGGAAGAGGAACTGAGCGTTGAAGATGTCCCCGACCAGCCCCGTGTCCGACATGCCCCCTCGGATCTCCTCGAGTCGGGCGCGCACTTCGGCGAACGCCCGCTTAAGGCGGTCGATCTCCTCGTCCACCTGGGCCGGCTCGACTCGGTACTCGGGGATCACGAGCCGCTCGCGCCGCAGCACGAAGGCGGGACCGATGCTGATGCCCGGCGACGCCGCGACGCCGTGTCGGCCCGAAGGCTCCTGGCTCATGTGCTCTCTCCAAAGCCATCCGAGACCAGGACCCCCAGGGCCGAGACCGCCTCATCGGCATCGGAGCCCTCGGCCACGATCCGCAGCCGCATGCCCTTGGCCGCCGCCAGGGTCACCAGGGCGATGATGCTCTTGCCGTTGGCCGACATCCCGTCGCGGTACAGCGTCACCTCACTCGTGAAGCCCTCGGCGATCTTCACCAGAGCTGCGGCCGCGCGCAGATGAAGACCCAGCTCGTTCGAGATCACACATTCGACCTCGGCGCGCTTCACGAACCTTCCTCGGACCGCTTCCGTCCCTCCAGCACATCGCTCGCAATGGAGATGTTGCGCCGGCCATACTCCTGCGCCAACTCTGCGACCTCTTTGAGACACAGGTTCCCATCGGCCCGCGCCACTTTCACGAGCATGGGCAGATTCACGCCCGTAACAACCTCGACCCGACTATCATCGAGGAACGAGAGGCAGAGGTTGGAAGGCGTACCACCGAACATGTCGACGAGCATCAGAACCCCGCCTCCCGTATCCGCCTCGCGCATCGCCTTCGCGATGCGCATGCGCATAGTCTCCGGTGGAGAGCTGGGATCGAGCCCGATCGCCTGGAAATGTCCGAGCTCGCCCACAATTAGCTGCAGCGCCTGCAAGAACTCCTCCGCCATGCGATAGTGAGTGACGATCAGGACCCCGATCACGCTTCGCACCTCCACGAGCATGGCCCGTCTGGTTGGTTCACCCTCGACTCGATTTTACCCGCACGCTTTGCGTCTGCACCCCGCCCGGTCACGGGTCCCGCCGGCGTAGGGTCAACCACACGCGATCCTCGAGCTCCGCCACCCCGCTGCGGCCCGCCTTCTGAAGCAGATGATTTCTCGCTCCCACCTCGACCAGGGACGCGACGTTGCGGCCTGGGGCCACGGGGAGCGTGAGGGCAGCCAGCTCGAATCCCACCACGTCGATCGTCTTGGGATCGAGCCCCATGCGCTCCACCTCGCCGGATCCCCAGGCTTCGAGCTGAACGACCAGCTCGATCTCCGCGCGCTCGGCAACGGAATCTGTTCCAAAGAGACTCGGAACGTGCACAATTCCGATTCCCCGCAGCTCGATGTAGTGACGCACGAGATCGGGGCTCGAGCCTACGGGCTTACCGCTCTCGCCGCTGGAGATCAGGATCACATCGTCCGCGACCAGCCGGTGTCCTCGCATCACGAGTTCGAGGGCGCACTCGCTCTTCCCGATCCCGCTGCGCCCGAGAAGCAGCACTCCGACCTCCGCCACCTCCACGAGGGTCCCATGAACACGGCTGGGACTCGAGTTCGACATCGGACTACTGCCTCGACTCCTCCTCCTCGAGGACTCGGAAAAAGTCATCATTGGATTCGACGTCCAGAAGCTTCGAGCGAAACTCGGGCGACGATAGCATGCGCGAGAGCCGTGCCAGCGTTAGCAGGTGCGCGCTTCCTTCCCTGCCGGGCGCAACCAGCAGGAAGAAGAGGTGGGTGGGCTTGCCATCAACGGAGTCGAAGTCGACACCCTGTCGGCTGCGGCCAAAGCTGGCGAGCAGCCGCTCCAGAGCTTCGATCCGCGCGTGCGGGATCGCGATGCCGTCGCCCATCGCGGTCGTCCCCAGCTTCTCCCGTTCCAGTAACATGTCGAGCAAGCCAGCACCGTCGAGCCCCTTGACCGACCCGGCAAGAACTTCGGAAAGCTCACGCAAAGCCTCCTTCTTCGTCCTCGCCTTCATATCGACGACGCACGCTTCGCGTACAAGGATCTCGTTCAACTTCATGGTACTGGTACCTCAGAGAAGCAGCACACACTGCCTGTCCAAAAGGCGCCCTAGTGTCCTGTTCCGGAACTTAGCTCGCATTCTCCGCGACCGGTGCATCCGCACTCGCGGCGTTGCACTCGCTCGCTGACTCTACGGATCCGCCTCGCTCGCGCGCCTTGCGAGCGCGGCGCCTCGGCCGCGAGAACTGAGTCGGAACTCCCGCAACAGGGCACTAGTCTACCCGATCTCTCGGCGTCTTGTCGAAGACAGGATCCGCAACGCCTCGCGGTACTTCGTGACGGTCCGTCGAGCAATGTTGATGTTCTGTCTAGCCAGGATCACCGCGATGCGCTGATCCGAGTAGGGACGACGCGGGTCCTCCTTCCCAATGATCTTCCGAATCTTCTCCTTGACGCTCTCCGAGGCGATCGCTTCGCCGTCTGTCGTCTGGATTCGCGAATTGAAGAAGAACTTGAGCTCGTTGATCCCGTGTGGCGTCTGCACGTATTTGGCGGTGGTCACCCGGCTCACGGTCGACTCGTGCATACCGATGTCATCCGCCACGTCCCGCAGGTTGAGGGGGCGCAGGTACTCGCTGCCCCGATCGAAGTACTCGCGCTGGAACCGGATGATGGACTCCATCACCTTCACGATCGTACGCTGGCGCTGATGGATCGATTTGATGAGCCAGACCGCGCTGCGTAGCCGCTCCCGCACGTAGTCCCGAGTCTCCTTGGCCGCCCCGTTGTCGCGGTTTAGGACGGCGCGGTAGGCAGAGCTCACTCGCAGCTTCGGCATGCCGTCCTCATTAAGCACAACATGATAGTCATCTCCCACCTTGTGGACGTAGATATCGGGAGTGATATAGACCGGTGTCTCGTCGCTGTATTGACGTCCGGGTCGAGGCTCGAAGCTGCCGATGACTCGCGCCGCGATGGCCACTTCCTGCACGCTAACGTCCTCGATCCGCGCGATTCCGCGGTAGTCCTTGCGCTGTAGCAAATCGAGGTGATGCGCAATAATGCGGAGGACGAGTGGATCGTTGATCTCGTGGAAGTACGCCTGCGCGAGCAGGCACTCCGCCAGATTCCGCGCCGCCACACCGATGGGATCGAGCCCCTGGACTCGCTGGAGCACCTTCTCCGTCAGCTCCAGGGACGTGTTGACCGTGGATGCGATCGCCTCGAGATCCTCATCGAGGTAGCCGTTCTCGTTAAGATTCCCAACGATGAGGTTAGCCAGGGTCTGCTCCTCGTCCGAGAGCTCGACGAAGCCGAGCTGCCAGCGCAGGTGCTCCGCAAGCGAGGTTCCGCGCACCAGCCTCTCCTCGAGGGCCGGCCGCCCGTCATCGCCCTGGGCCAGGCTGGTCTGCGGTCGGGACTCCATGTAGGAGTCCCAGTCCACGTCTCCGATAACCTCCTCTGCGGTGGGCTCTCGCGCCTCTTCCTCGACGGGGTCCGGCACCGCCGGCTCGGCCTCGGGAGAGGTCTCGCCCTCGGACTCGGCCTCGGCATCGGGAGAGGTCTCGCCCTCGGACTCCCCCGGCGAGGTGGGCGCTTCTTCGTCGGCGACCTCCTCCAGGCAGGGGTTCTCTACCAGCTCCTGCTGCATCGCCGTTACGAGCTCGAGCCTCGAGAGCTGCAGCAGCTTGATGGCCTGCTGCAGCTGGGGCGTCATGACCAGCTGCTGGGTGAGCTTAAGTTGCTGCCTGAGTTCCAACGCCATCGTCTTACCTACAAGCTGAAGTTCGGACCCAGGTAGATCTCTCGAACCGTCGGGTCTTCAGTGATTTCCTCGGGCGTTCCTTCCCGAATGATGCGACCGTCCTTGATGATGTAGGCCCGGTCGCAGATCGTCAGCGTTTCGCGGACGTTGTGATCCGTGATAACTACGCCGATGCCCCGGTCGCGCAGCTGGGAGATGATCTTCTGGATGTCCACAACGGCGATCGGATCGATCCCGGAGAACGGTTCGTCCAGCAGCATGAAGCGCGGGTTCAGCACCAGCGCGCGGGTGATCTCGACACGGCGCCGCTCGCCCCCCGACAAGGTCGCTCCGCGCTGCCTGGCCTTGTCCTGAAGCTCCAGCTCCGCGAGGAGCTTATGGAGCCGCTCGCCACGTTCCCTACGTGTACCTGGAAGCGTCTCGAGTATGGCCAGAACGTTCTCCTCGACGGTGAGCTTGCGAAAGATCGACGGCTCCTGCGGCAGGTAGGTGATACCCCGCCTCGCCCTCTTGTACATCGGCAGATCGGTGATTTCTTCATCACCCAGGAAGACCTTCCCCTGGGTCGGCCGGATCCGCCCCACGACGATATTGAACGTTGTGGTCTTACCGGCACCATTCGGGCCCAAGAGCCCCACGACCTCGCCCGGACGAATTTTGAGACTGACGTCCCGCACCGCCTCCTTGGTGCCGAAGCGCTTGACCAGATCGTGGGCAACGAGCGACTCGCTCATGAGCCACCCTTCTCAGCTTTCACTTCGACCCGTGCGCTGCCGCGGACTTTGAGGAACCCGGTGCAGAGATCAAAGATGATCTCCTTGCCCTTGATCACGTTCTCCCCTCGTCGGAGCTCGGCCGGATCGCTCTCGCTGGTGCACACGGCCTTGCAAGCATCGTTGGTGAAGACGGCCTCCGTACAGCGGATCTCAACGTCGTCTTGCATCATCCGCACGGATCCGCGCGCAACGATACGCTGCGGCGTACCGCCTGCGCCGCCGGGATACTCCGCCTGCAGCCAATCGCAGCGCAGACGCATGTCTCCCTGAACAACCGTGACGTTGCGTCTGAAAACGACCCGCTCCGAGCCGTTCTTATCCCGCGTCACCTCGAGCTCATCGGAGGTGATCGTGATCGGGGCATCGCGCGAGACCGCCAGACCGAAGCGCTGCGCGGTCTGCTCCAGCGGAATTTCGCGCGGCGGCCCGGCCGCCACCACGTCCTCAGCCTCCGCCGATCCGAAGCTCAGCAGCGCCAGAGCGCAGCCGACCCCGAGCGCAGGCAGGCCCCTCAATCGCGTTTCATCCTGGCTTCGACCTTGCCCATCAGCCGGATCCGGCGGGTGGAGAGGTCGATCTCCATCCCCGCCCCCTCCACTACCAAACCTTCTCGGTGCAGGCGCACCGGCTGATCCGTCCACAGCCGCTGCGCCGCCTGCTCGTAGCGCACCTGAGCCGTACTGAAGCGCTCCCCCCCATCCGTCGTGCCCACCACCTGCTCACGCAGGACGAAGTCATCGCTATCCAGAAGGAATTCCGCGCGCTTGGCCCGCACCTGGATGCGGCCATGCAGCGGGTCCTGGAAATCGATCCGGACGCGCTGAAGGCGAACTACGCGCCCGACGTAGTCGACCTCGGCACGGGCAGCCCGGACCTCGACCTCGCGGGCACCCGCCGAGTAGTTCTCGAAGACCACGCCCCTGAGGCGGGCGGGCGCGGGCGGCTCGAGCGACGCCGAAAGGCCTGCCAGGTCCTGTGCGGGACCACACGCGAGCGCCAGCAGGCCCGCGCCGAGGGCGATTCGCGAGGCGAAGTGTCGCAGGATCACAGAACTCCCCGTGGCTTCCAGTGGCTCAAGCAAAAAACATACCTTTCGCCTGAGCCGCCCGCCAAGTATGCGGGCGGGGCCTGGAAAATGGGGGGCTTAGCCCTCCTGGGCTAGGGCTCTTCCCGGTAGGGCTCCAGAA
Organism: Deltaproteobacteria bacterium; assembly: GCA_004356455.1. Lineage (GTDB taxonomy): Bacteria > Myxococcota_A > UBA9160 > SZUA-336 > SZUA-336 > SMWZ01. Next base: position 210 of record SMWZ01000012.1, on the reverse strand, counting down.
AGGGATTGGCGGTCGCGGGCGCGATGGGGTCGATGGGAGCAGGTTTTTTCATTCCCACCAAGGTCCGCAGAGGCTCGTGCTGGGCCAAGCTCCAGGCTGGCTTGAAGATCAGGGTATCCAGGATCACGCCCACCGGATGCAGCACGTAAGCAGCGATCCGAATGGGGTTTCCGGCGCGCTGCGAGCGGTAGCGATCGGCCGAGGCCAGCG
>SMWZ01000130.1 GCA_004356455.1 Deltaproteobacteria bacterium | reverse complement strand
CTCCTCGCCGTTGTCCCAGTAAGAGAAGAAGAAGGAGGCCTGTCCTTCCAGGGCGTCGTGCTTGTAGTGGAAGTTCCAGGCGTGCTTCGCACCCGCCTCGGGGTCTTGCGGGTCGATCTTGGGGAAGGGCCTGCCCATGGTGAAGCCCTCGAGCGAGTGGTCGCGCCCGAGGCGCGCCTGGCCTCCGAACTTTTTGTTCGCCGTCTTGCGGCCCTCGGAGATCGGATACTCCTTGTAGAACTCGCCGATCTTTAGCTCCATGCCCTCGAAGAAGAAGAATTCGCGGTTCTCCCAGAACGGCTCGGGGATGTAGTCCTTGAGCAGCTCGAGCTTGTCGAAGCCGATGACGTCCCCCGTCTCGAATGGGTGGCCGGGGACCACGTCCTTCGCTCTCGGGGCTTTGACCGCGTCCTGCGTGACCCCGACCGCGGCCTCCTGGGCAGACGCTGTGTAGACCGCAGCGCTCATCAAGAACGCGAGCCATCCCGCGAGTGCGCTATACGTCGCTCTCAGCCTCATCCGAGATCTAGCCTACCAGAGCTTTGGCGGTGCGTCTTGGCAATTCCAGGCCCCCTCCAGGCCGTGGTCGGCGAGCAGCGCCGTGAGCTCGGGATCCTGTGGCCGCTCCTCGAAGTCTTCTTCGTCTTCGTCCTCGAAGTCGTCCTCACTGTACTTGGCTACGTCGTAGGGAGGGCTGTATCCGCACTGCACCCACGTCACGCTGCTGAACTCGAGCAGGTAGGAGTCCCCCAGGTTCGTGTAGGTGAACTCGTCATCGTCGTCGAGAATCAGTCCCATGCGTGGGCGGGGAACCTCCTCGAAGAAGTCCGGAACCAGATGCCGGAGCCGCTCGGGATAGGCGCCGCGCTCCTCCCTGAAACGCTCCAGCGCCACGAGGACCTGCATCGCGGTATCGTTGCGCGCCTTTGTTTGATACGCGGCCGCGGCCTGATTCGATAGATTGATGGTAAGGAACGCGAACACGCCTGCAGCAAGGACCAGCAGGCCGGCGCGCGCGGCCTCGTCCCGGCTCTCGGGTCCAACCCGGACTCGAACGAGCGCGTAGGCGGCTCCGATGCTCGTCAGCGTGAGCAAGGTTCCGACGCTGGGAGCGCGGAAGATGAGGAGTGTCAGCGCAAGCATGAGCGCACCCGCCACCAGCGCTGCGGCGACCAGACCGCGTGTGCCGCCGAGCTGAGCGGCGATCCAGATACCCAGTCCAGCCGCGCAGTGAAAGGCCGCGAGCGCGCTCCCGATCAGGAGCAGGCCGAAGAGCGTCACTACTGGCCAGGGGCTGAGGTTGAAGCGCATATCGGAGTTCGTCCCCGTAACCTCCGTGCTCAACAGAAACACCCCTGCAAAGACCATGGCCATTACAAACGCGGTCCAAACGCGCGAGCGCTCCAGGGCCGCCCGCAGCAGGGAGGGCGCGAACAGGCCGGCCGCGGTGGTGGCGGCGACCGTGGCCGCGACCGCCGGGGAGCGCCACTCGAAGAAGCGCCACACGCGGTCGGCCATGTAACCGTAGTAGACGAAGCTTACGAGCACGAAGAAGCAGGTCGTGCACAGGGTGCGCAGCACAGCTGAGCGGAAGAGCTTGAAACCCCAGACGAGTATGGCCAGGGGCGGCAGCCAGAAGAGCCCGAGGGGAACGAGCGCGCCCGGGAATCCCCCCGCCGCCAGCCGCTCGAGAGCGTCAAACGCGTCCCGCCTATGAGCGAAGCCGTAGGACCGCCACCACTCGAGATCCGCGACGAGCTCAGAGGGGGACGGGCCCGGCCCGAGCAGCTCGTAGTAGCCCACCAGCATGCCCGCTAGGACCAGGAAGTAGCTCAGGGCTCGCATCGCGCCGATTATATTCGAAAGGGGCTGCGGGGGGATCCGCGATCTTCTGCTCGCTCTCGCTGATCGCGGTGTTGAGCCTGGCGATCAGGCCCGGCCCCCGCCAGGGCGGCCAGGTCAGGATCCCTCACCGCTAGAGCGCACACTCCCTATCTCTCAAACGCGCCACGATCAGAAGGGCCAGATGCGAGGGATCAGAAGCACCGAGGTCAGCCAGACCAATAGGCTCAGAGGTACACCGATCTTCAGAAAATCGTTGAAGTGGTAGCCCCCGGGGCCCATCACCATCAGATTCGTCTGGTAGCCGATGGGTGTCGCGAAGCTACTTGTTGCCCCCATGATGATCGCGATCACGAAGGGCATGTGGCTGACGGTCATACCTGATGCGCTCAACTCCTGGGCGGTGGAAACCGCGATCGGAAACATCAAGACGGCGGCGGCGTTTGCGTTCATCACGTTCGTAAACACCATCGTTACCCCGCAAAGAATCGCCAGGATGACGTGTGGATCACTTCCGGCCAGGGAAACCAACCAGGTTGTAACGCCTTCGGCCGCACCGCTTGTTTGCATCGCGCGGCCAATTCCGAACGCAGTAGCGATTACGACCAGAACCTGCCAGTCGACGTTTCGAAGCGCAACTGAGGCCGGAGTGCAGCGGGCCAGTATCATGCCACCCGCCGCCAGGATCGAGGCGTTCAGCATGCTCAGGCCGCCCAGAGTGACCGCGGCGACCATCGCCGCAAGAATCGCAAGCGAGACCCAGGCTCGCTCGTGTCTCGGCGGTGTCGAATCCTCGATTCGCGAGACGAGAAAGAAATCGCGACTGTTTCGGTGCTGGGCAGCGAATGACGCGCGCGCTTCGAGGAGCAAAGTGTCTCCCGCCTGCAGCACGATGTCGCCGATCTTCTGCTTTACCCGCTGTCCGTTGCGTCCGACCGCGATCACAGCGGCGTTGTAGCGGGTCCGAAAACCTCCCTCCCGAATCGTCATCCCCACGATGGGGCAGGCCTCCGAGACCACGGCCTCGACCAGGCTCCGATTGGCACGCGTTGCGTCGAGCTTGAAGACCTGATTCGTTGCGGGTACCAGACCGCGAATCTTCCGCAGATCCACGACCGACTCCACGATCCCTGCAAACACGAGTCGATCTCGCTCGCGTAGCACCACGTTCGATGAGACCGCCGGGAGCACCTGTTCACCGCGATCGATTTCGATCAGAAAGAGACCGGGCAGCTGGCGTAGGCCGGCACGCTCGATCGTCTTTCCGGCCAGGGGACTGCCGTCCTCTATCAGCATCTCTACCACGTACTCGCGCGCGTCGTCGTCGGGACTGAGAACCGCGCGGCGGTCAGGGAGGAGCCAGCGACTGAAGATCAGCAGGTAGGACAGGCCGACAAGGGCGCAGGGCAGACCGACCTTGGCGATGTCGAACATACGCATACCGCGATCCGCTCCAAACTCCTGCTGGATCAGGCCGTCGACCACCAGGACCGTGCTGGTGCCGATCAGCGTGCAGGCGCCGCCCAGGATCGAAGCGTATGAGAGGGGAATCAGGAGCTTCGAGACCGAGATTCCGAACTTGCGAGCCCAGTCATGAATGACCGGGAGCATGACGGCGACCAGAGGCGTGTTATTCATGAACGCGCTCAAGGCGGCTATCGGACCGAGCATGCGCGCCTGAGCGGCCGCGGTGGAGCGGGGCTGGCCCAGCAGGGGCTCGGCGATCCAGCTCATCGCTCCCGTCTCGCGCAGGCCCGAAGCCACGAGGAAGAGCACCCCCACCGTGACCATCCCAGGATTGGCCAGCCCTCCCAGGAACTCCTGCTCCGTGACTACGCCGAGTGTCAGCAGAATCGCGAGGCCAGCCGAGAGGACCAAGTAGGGCGCGACACGTGTGAAGACCAGGAGGGCCATGACGAGCGCGAGAACGCCAAGCGTCGTCCAGGCTTCCGTTCCCATCTAATCCGCTCCTGTGCGAACCGCGTGCCGGATTCTAGCCGACCCGAGACCGCCGAGCCGCCCCCCGTCCCGAGGGTTCGCGCCCGCGCGCGTTTACCCGGAGCCCGTCCAGTAGCTCCAGCGCAGAAAGCGGGGGGTGAGCGATTTCAGGATGATGGGAACTGCGGTAACGACCAGATTCAGCTCCGGATCCAGGGAGCGCGCCACACCCTCGATCGTGACGACGGTCTTGATCAGCAGTGTGGTCGAAGGCGGGAGATAGATCCCGTGTCGGCCCGCGACCCGGATGAGCTCGTTGACCAGCTCCCCGAGTCGAAAGGTGCCGTTCTTGCGTTTCGCTGTTCTGCCTGTGGCGTGCGCGAGGATATCGTCCTTATTCTCGCGAAGGACCTCCTTGACGTCCGTCTTGAACGACTCGAGATCGAAGTCCGGCGAGATTGACCCGAACTCGAGCAGGGCGCGGATGGCCGCGTCGGCATCCCGGGACAGGAAGGCCTTGGCGGCGCGGGCGATGTGGCGCCGCTCGTGGAGTCCGAGCTCACCTGTCAGTCCCAGATCGATGAGGCCCAGGCGCCCGTCTTCCAGCAGCAACAGGTTTCCTCCGTGAGGGTCCGCGTGAAAAACTCCCTCTTCGAAGATCTGGCTGAGGATCTCCTTCAGTGCGAGATGGGCCGTTCTCTTGCTGACATCCGGATGTTCCTTGCTCTGCTCCCGGACCAGGGAGAGCGGCTTCCCGGTGAGTTCCTCTAAAACCAGGATGTCTCGGCGCGACCAGTCCCGGTAACAGATGGGGACGTACACGTTGGGATTGCGGGCCAGGCGCTTTCGAAAGTCCTCGACCGTCTCGGCCTCATGCTCCAGGTTCGACTCCAGCTCGAGTGCCTGGGCGAGGTCCTCGAGCGCCCTCGAGACCATGAGACGCGTCGACTTGCGATCGCGGCGGAAGAGCATGAAGAACAGCTTTGTGAACACCCGCGCCGCGTTCAGGTCACGGCGAATGGCCCGGGCCATCCCGGGCCGAATGACCTTCACGATGACGGGCGATCCGTCCGGCAGACGGGCTCGATGCACCTGTCCGATCGAGCCCACTGCAATGGGCCGCGCGTGGAACTCCGCAAACGGGCTTCCCGAGGGATAGGCTTGCTTCAGGACCCGCCTGAGCTGCCGCTTCGGCATCGCGGGCTGGCCCGTGTAGAGCGCCTCGAGGCGAGCGCAGACGGCTTGGGGTAGCAGGTCGTTACGCACTGCCAGGAGCTGGCCGAGTTTGGTGAGGACAGGGCCGGACTCGCGGAAGAAGCGCACCAGCGAATCCCCCAGAACCTTCCAGTGCAGGTCGGAGAGGCCCTCCCTGCGCAGGGTGGCAAGGGTTGAGAAACCAAGCGGCAGGATCCCGCGTCGCACGGCGCTGGCCGCCAAACGGGGTGCGACCCCTGCGGCGTCCCCCCATCTTATAAGGGACTCACGGATCGAGCCGATGACCTGTCGCAGCAAGGGATGCCCCCCTAGTGTCCCGCGCGGAACAGAACACTAGATCGGAAGAACACAGCGCCGCCCGAAGCGTTCCCGCGCCGACCTGCATTTAGAAGGCAGAGCGGCCGTCAAGTGCTGGGTCCGCGAAGCGATTCGCCATGCAGCGGGTTCTGGACGGCCCGGTCGCGGAGGCTCCGGTGGATGATCTGCTTGCACGAGGTAAAGAACTTACCAGCGGTTGCCGATGGGGAAGTTTGTACGCCTTTGTAGCCTTCTGAGGGACGTTACCGAGGCGTGCGGGAGACTGGGCTCGATGAGCAAGCCCACTTCTCGAAAAGGCAAAGCCGTCGAAAGGCGGTGACGCAAAGCTAATGCCCCACCCCGCCGGGCTCACGGGCGGGCGGGTCGAATGGCTGCCGAAGGGAGTGATGAATGAGCATGCTGGCTACCGTGCGCGCCTTCCAGCGTCCTCGTGGCGGAACGACGAGGCGCGCCCATGGCTTCACGCTCATAGAGCTGCTGGTCACCCTCGCGATCATCGGGGTCCTGTCCTCGATCGCCTTCCCCAATTTCGAGAACTTCATGTACCGCACCAAGCGCGGCGAGGCGTATCTCGGGCTCAGGGGGGTCCACATCGCCCAGACCACGTTCTACGCCGAGGTGGGGCGTTATGGCGGCTCCTTCGACGAGATCGGGTACGAGGTCCTGGGCGGCACGCGCGTCGATGCGAACACGATCGACGGACCCTTCTACCGCTTCGAGATGGCTGCTTACCCCTACCTGGGGGCGCCCAGCGGAAACTTCTGGGCCACGGCCACGGGCGATCTGATGGGGGAGGATCCGATCCTGGACATTCTTCTGCTCGAGAGCCACGTGATCGTGGTCGAGTGAAACGGTTTTTTGAAACAAGGGAGAAATGAGATGAGACTCAAGCAAATAGTCGAACGAGGCCGACCCTTGGTGTTGGCGCTCGGATTCACACTGGTCCTGCTCACCGCGGGCATCAGCGCGGCAGATCGAGAAGTGCTGCCGGGCGAGGTCCTGCTACTGTCGGACGAGATCTTCGGGAACTCGGCTGAAATCACGCGGCCGAGCGCTGCGGGCCCCG
>SMWZ01000129.1 GCA_004356455.1 Deltaproteobacteria bacterium | reverse complement strand
GGAGGTGCTTCGCCTCGCGCTCTCGCAGTCGATCGAGGTCGTGGCGGCGGTGCGCTCGAAACGCGCCGCGGGTGAGCTTCCGCCCCTGGCCGGGACACGGGGCCGGGCAGCCCGCATCGACTACGCCTCGAGCCAGACGCTGGTGGAAGCTTTCGAGGGCGCCCAGTCCCTGATTCACCTGCCGGGTGTCCTGGTCGAGCGCGCGGGCTCCAGCTACGAGCGTTCCAACGTGGAAACAACGCGCGTAGCGCTGGAGGCGGCGCGCAGCTGCGGGCTCAAGAAGATCGTACTGGTGAGCGCTGTGGGCGCAGACCCCGACTCGAGCAACCGTTACTTCCGCAGCAAGGGAGAGGCGGAGAACAGCGTACGCAGCTCGGGACTTAGCTACACCATCCTGCGCGCTCCGCTGGTTCTGGGCCCGGGGACCGAGGGAACACGCGCGCTCGTGCGCAACACTTCGCGGCGCTCGGCCTGGCTGCTCGGGGGTGGACGGCATCTACAGCAGCCTCTCGACGTGAAAGATCTGGCGCTGGCGTGCCTGCGCAGCGCCACCCAAACCGAACTCGCGCGCAGCCGAACGCTCGATCTGGCGGGTCCAGAGCGCCTCTCGGACCGCGAGCTCAACGAGCGGGCCGCGCAATTGCTGGAGCGAAGCGTCCGGATCCGCTCGCTCCCGGTCACGCCCGTGCGTTGGCTGCTCGCCGCGCGCACGCGGCTGCTGGGACCCGGGCTCTCGCCCGACGCCATCGAAGTTCTCGTGACCGACACACGTGTGGATGCGGAGGCCGCCGCCAAGGAGCTGGGCATCAGCTTAACCCCGCTGGAGCAGACCCTGCAACGGAGCCTCCAGCCTGCGGAGGCGACATGAGCGAGCGCGCACCGAGGAGGGCAGCGTGGCTGCGAGTGCTTCCATGGCTGGTTACCGCCGCCTGCTTCGCCTTCCTCTACTACCGGATCGACAAGCCGGCCTCCGCCGCCGGCATGAGCGTCGTGCCCTACCTGATCGAGGGCTTTCGCGACGTGAGCTGGAGCCGCTGGCTCGCCCTTATGGTTCCCTACTCACTCTTCTACTTCATGATCGACTCGCTCGTCACATGGAAGGTCATCAACTGGTTCAACGCGCGCGTGCGCTTCAGCGACATCCTGCCGATTCGCGGCAGCGCCTACATCCTCTCGATCGTGAACGAGCAGGTCAGCAAGGGTGCCATGGCGCTCTATCTCAACCGGCGCTACGCCATTCCCGGCTGGCAGGTCGGCTCGAGCATGCTCTTCATCATGTTCTGCGAGTTCTACTACCTGCTGGGCTGGGCGACGCTCGGTATCCTGATCAGCGGCGAAAGCTTGCCCGAGGAGTTCCGCCTCATTCCGCGGATTGCGATCGGCGCGGCGGTCCTCTTCCCGCTGTTTCTGCTCTACTTCAACGGCACCTGGCTCAAGCGCTCAAGCCTGCGAGATCGCCCCATCTTTCATGCCTTCCGTCAGTCTCGGGCCTGGCAGTACGGCGCACTGATCTTGCTGCGCTCCCCTGCCTTCCTGTCGGCCGTCTTCGTCTACACGCTGGCGCTAGGCCTCTTCGGCGTGCCAGCCACCTTCGGCCAGGTGCTGGGGTATCTGCCGGTGATCTTCTTCGGCGCCGCCGCGCCCCTGCCCATGCGCAGCATCGCGATCGTGCTCTGGGTGATTCTCTTCCCCGACCACCCGCGCGAGATGTCCATCTTCGGACTCGTGATGCACAACTTCTTCATCTTCTTCAACGCAGCGATCGGTCTCATCTTCCTGCGTCGGGCGAGTCGGGAGCTCCTGGGAGACGAGCCGAGCGCGCGAGCAGCCGATCGACCATAGAGATCAGGGTCGTCAGCACGAGTCCCCAGGCCAGCCAGCGGTTAGGGGTGGCGAGGGCCGCCAGGCCGAGTCGGACGCCGATGTCCACGCCCGCCGGTACGAAGTAGAGGATGCCGTTGTAGCGCCCTATGGCGCTCATACGCAGCTCCGGTCGGCGATCGATCCAGAGCGAATCGATCACGTACTGCGCGAAGGCCAGCGCAACCAGCAGCGGCAGCAGCCAGGGAATCGCGCCGCGCCACGCCAGTGCCAAGAGTCCCGTACTCACGAAGACAAAGTCCGAGCCGTGATCGAGCGCGCCTCCCAGCTTGCTCACGGTACCCCGACGACGCGCGAGCGGGCCGTCGATCAGGTCGGTCAGGATCGCAATACAAAAGAGCGCCGCGGCCCAGAGGGCAGAGCCGGGATCCGTGCGCAGCATCAGCAGGCCGAAGGGCAGTGCCAGCAGCACGCGGCAGAGGCTCAGTGCGTTGGCCATCCGTCCCGCCAACGCGGCACGCGCTCAAGCATATTCTGGGCGCCGAGCTCGCACAGGAGTCCTTCGAGCGGCCCGCGCTCCGCGCCCTCGTAGCGCAGGCCCGCGAGCTTCGCCGCGAGCGGAAGGTCGTCACGCAGACGTACCAGCTCGCGGGAGAGCGCCAGCCGCTCGCGACCCTCCTCGAGCCTTTGCGCGACGCGCTGCGCGTTGCGGATCCCGAGCGCTTCCCAGCCGGCGGGGTCGGAGGGCAGCTGCTCGATCCCGCCGACTCTCTGTAGCAACGCACAAGCCGTACGCGCCCCGATGCCGGCAACGCCGGGGATATTGTCCACCGCATCGCCCACGAGCGCCAGATAGTCGGGCACGAGCTCCGGCGGGACCCCCATGCGCTCCTCGATCTCCTTGGGCCCGCTGCGCTCCCCCGTGGCGAGATCGAAGAGCCAGACCCGGTCTGACACGAGCGCAGCCAGGTCCTTGTCGCGGGTAATGATCAGGACATCGGCACCCTGCTCCAGCAGCTGGCGCGTGAGCGTCGCTATCACATCGTCGGCTTCGAAGTTCTCCAGCTCGAAGAGAGGGATCCCGAGCGCCCGCGTGACCTGGGCGCAGAGCGAGAACTGCGGCTCCAGGTCTTCCGGTGCCTCGGTGCGACCCGCCTTGTACTCCGGGTAGAGCTCGTTACGGAAGCTGGTCATGGCATGGTCGAAGGCCGCCGCCACATGTGTCGGGGAACGCTCGCGCAGGAACTTGATCAGCGTGGCGGTGTAGCCGCGGAAGGCGCCAACCGGGATAGCGTCCGGTGAGCGCAGGTCTGGCAGGCTGTGGTAGGCGCGGAAGATCTGGTAGTGCGCATCAAGCAGATAGACCTGGGGACGCACCGGAGGGCGCGAGCTCATGCATCCCGCTGCAGCAGCCGGGCAATCGTCTGGAGCTGCATGTGGCTCGTCCCCTCGTAGATCTTGCCGATCTTCGCGTCGCGATAGCGCTTTTCAACTGGACACTCTCGCGTGTAACCGACACCGCCAAAGAGCTCCACGGCCATGGACGTAACGCGCTCCGCGATCTGGGAGGAGAAGAGCTTGGCCATCGCCGCCTGCTTGACAAAGCTCTCTCCCGCGTCCTTGAGCCGCGCCGCGTTGTAAACCATGAGGCGGGCCGCCTCGATCTCGGTCGCCATCTGCGCCAGCTCGAACTGCACGGATTGGAAATGTCCGATCGGCTGTCCGAACTGCTTCCTCTCCGAGGTATAGGAGAGCGCATCGTCCAACGCACCCTGCGCGACACCCACCATCTGCGCGCCGATCCCGATCCGCCCCTCGTTGAGCGTCTCGATCGCGACCTTGTAGCCCTTCCCCATCTCACCCAGCACGTTCTCCCGGGGTACGCGCACGCCCTCCAGTATCAGCTCGCAGGTCGAGCTGGCGCGGATCCCGAGCTTGTCCTCCTTCCGGCCCACCTCGAAGCCCTCGAACTCGCGCTCGACCACGAAGCAGGTGATCCCACGATAGCCGGCCTCGGGGTCAGCGTTGGCGAAGACGAGGAAGAGCCCCGCCTCTGCGGCGTTCGTGATCCAGAGCTTGCGACCCGAGAGCACGTAGACGTCGCCATCCAGCGTGGCCCGCGTCTGAAGCGCGAACGCATCACTGCCCGACCCGGCCTCCGAGAGCGCATACGACGCTACCGTGCCGGAGGACATCTTGCTCAGCACACGCTGCTTGAGGGACTCCGAACCCCAGCGCAGCAGAGCATTGGCCACGAGCGTGTTCTGCACGTCGACGAGCACGCCCACGCTGGCGTCCGCGCGCGAGATCTCCTCGACCGCGAGCGTCGCGAGAAAGAAGGTCCCATCGGCGCCGCCCCACTTCTCGGGGGTCTCGATCGCCATCACGCCCAGCTCGAAGAGCTTGGGAATGATCTCGGGCGCGTAGGCGCCATCGCGGTCCATATCTGCAACCCGCGGCGTGATCTCCTGCGCCGAAAACTCGCGAACCGTCTTGCGAAAGATCTCTTCGTCTTCGCCCAGGACCGTGAGCGGTGTCGTGTTCATCCGAGCCTCCGCTTGAGCTCGGCCACGATCTGGTCAAGCGAAACCTCGACCGTCTGGCTGGTCGCACGCTCGAAGAGCTCGACGTTGCCCTTGGCCAGCGCGCGTGGTCCGAGCACGACGCGATAGGGAATGCCCACGAGATCCGCGTCCTTGAACTTGACGCCGGGCCGCTCGTCGCGATCGTCGAGCAGGACATCGAGACCTTCTTTGCGCAGGTCGTCGTAGATCTGCTCGGCTCGACTCGCCTGCTCCGCCTGCTTCACGTTGACCGAGACCACCACCACCTGGAAGGGCGCGATGGAGACGGGCCAGCGAATCCCGTGCTTGTCGTGATGCGCCTCGATTACTGCCGCCATGATACGTTCGAGCCCGATGCCGTACGACCCCATGACGATCGGCACCTCCTTGCCCGCTGCATCCAGCACCCGGGCCCCCATCGACTCCGAGTAGCGCACCCCGAGCTTGAAGATGTGCCCCACCTCGATCGACTTCTGTACCTCCAGGAGCTTGCTGCATTTCGAGCAGGCGTCGCCCGCCTGCGCGCCGCGTAGGTCCGCCCAGCGCGGCGATGGCAGGTCACGCTCGACATCTACGTGGCGAAGGTGGAAACCGTCTTCGTTGGCGCCGGTCGTCATGCCGCGCCGCCCCCGCAGCGTCTCATCGACATACACCGGCAGCTGCGTCACACCGACCGCGCCCAGGCTTCCCGGAAGTGCACCCAGGGCCTCGCGGATCTCTTCCGGACGCCCGGGTCGCACGTTTGTGGTGCCGAGGGTCTCGATCGCCTTCACCTCGTTGAGCTCGTGGTCCCCGCGCAGCAGCAAGAGAACGAGCGCCTCCTCCGCCACATAGGCCAGCGTCTTGATCTGGCGCTCGGCGGGGGCGCCTCCAGGAAACTGCGCCAGCTCCTCAATGGTATGAATGCCAGGCGTGGCGAACTTCTCCGGGCTGGCCGTGTCTTCGGGATCCTCGATCGGGGCCGCGGCCGAGATCGCCTTCTCCAGATTGGCCGCATAGCCGCAGCCGGAGCAGGTCACGACCCAGTCCTCGCCAGCGTCGGAGATGGCCATGAACTCGACAGACTCGCTGCCGCCCATCGCACCGGACGAGGCCTCGACCTCGATCACGTCCAGGCCGCAGCGCGCAAAGATGCGCCGGTACACCTCGGCGTGCAGGTCAAAGGAGCGATCGGCACCCGCCGAATCGAGGTCGAAGGAGTAGGAGTCCTTCATCGTGAACTGGCGTCCGCGTAGCACGCCGGACTTGGGACGCGCCTCGTCCCGGAACTTGGTCTGGATCTGGTACCAGATCTGCGGCAGCTGGCGGTAGCTGCGGAGCTCGTCCCTGGCGATGGCGGTGAAGACCTCTTCGTGGGTCATGCCCAGGCAGAGCTCCGCTTGCTTGCGGTCGCGCAGCCGGAACATAGCCTCCCCCATCTCCTCCCAGCGGCCACTCTCTTTCCAGAGCTCGGCCGGGTGGAGCGCCGGCAGCAGGAACTCCTGCGCCCCGATCCGCTCCATCTCCTCGCGCACGATGGCATCGACCCGGCGCAGCACCCGGAAGCCGAGCGGCAGCATGGAGTAGATGCCCGCACCCAGCTGGCGGATGAACCCTCCGCGCAGCATCAGCCGATGGCTGATCGCCTCGGCATCCGCGGGATCCTCCCGCAGCGTCGGAATGAAGAGCCCCGACCAGCGCATTCGGGACAGTCTAGCCAAGGCACGCCCCCAGCGCGCCGTTCAGCAGCCCGGGGTCAGGCTCTCGGCCCCCGCCGCCGATAACCACCCCCGTGATGCGTCCCATCTCGCTCTTTGCGGCCCTCGTGCTCGGCCTGATGCTCTGGAGCCCGTCGCACCCCGCGGCGGCGGAGACGTACTCGTACGTGGACGAACAAGGCAAAATGCACTTCACCGACGCATATCACTCGATTCCCAAGCGCTACCGCAACCGGGTGCAGGCGCAGGGAGGCGCCGAGCCCGGGGACGTGGCCGGTATTCTCGGCCTTCCGGGCCAGACCGCCAAGGTCGGCAACCGCATGACCGGCATGCTCATCCAAGGCATCAACAAAGCACGGAAGAGCAAAGACCTCCGTCCGCTCGTCTCCGCGCAGCGACGAGAGGTCGCACAGTTCACGGACGAACGGCTCGTGGTCCTGCTGATCAGCTCCGCGGTGCTGGCCCTGTTCGCGATCTTGCTCGGGATCCACGGCTTCCTCACGGGTCGACCGATCTGGGCCATCGCGAACCTGGCACTCCTCATTCCCACACCCGTCTACGTGGCGCTCCACCTCGCCAACAACAAGGGTTTCGTCAAGCTTCTGGCCTTCGCAGCTGTGCTGGCTCCAACCGTGGTCATGCTCAAGACCTCTCTGGAGCTCCACTCCTTGATGCAAAAGCTTCTCGTCTAATACGCGTGATACGCTGCCTGGATGCAGCGCGACGAGACGACCGCCGTCGGGGCGACGAAGTTTAGCTGGCGGCGGCGTGACCACACGCGCGGAAGCCTGCTCGTCTCGTTGGGGGTGCTCGCGCTTCCGTCAATCTGCACGAGCATGGTCGGCGCGGCAGCGTATCAGCTGATCGATCTCAAGTTTGTGAGCTTGCTCGGGGCCACACCCCTGGCCGCCGTGGTGGTCACGAACCAGTCCTTGCGCCAGATTGCGTTCCTGCTGGTCATGGGAACGTCAGTGGGCGCGCAGGCCATCATCGCCCGCAGTGTGGGCGCAGGCAAGACCGAGGACGCCGATCACGTCGCGGGCCAGGTTCTGCTGCTGGGAAGTCTCTTCTGCGTGGTCTTCGCGCTCGTGGGCGGTCTTTTCCCACGCGAGCTGCTCGGCCTCGTAGCCAGCGATCCGGCGGTGCTGGCGGCCGGCGTCCCCTACGTTCGCCTGACCTTCATCCTGATGTTCGGCTTCATCCTGATCCCGCTCTTTGGCTCCATCCTGAACGGTGCCGGCGACTCGACCACCCCCATGGTCGTCACGGTGCTCGCGGCCCCTGTGTCGCTCTTCGCCGAGTGGTGTCTGATCTTCGGACACCTGGGCGCGCCTGCGTTCGGTGTCACGGGCGTGGCGCTCGGCGCCTCGCTGGGCTCGCTGCTGGGCCTTACGCTCGCGGGCTGGGTGTTGCTGGCGGGACACTCTCGCGTCCACCTGAAACTCCGGCACTTCGTGCCTGACTGGCGCGTGCTCCGACAGTTGCTGCAGATCTCCTGGCAGCCGACCTTGCACCTGGCCGGCCGCACGCTCGTGATCGTCTACTTCCTCGTGCTCGCCGGTCGTTTCGGGGCGGAGGTGCAGGCGGCCTACGGCATCGGAATCCGACTCGAGATGGTGGCGTTCATGCTGGCGTTTCCCATCGCGAACGCCTGCGCGACACTTGTGGGCCAGAACCTGGGTGCGGGCAGCCGTCGCCGCGCATGGCGCGCGGTGGGTGTCGCCAGCGCGATCAGCGTGGTTGTGTGCTGGCTCTTCGCGGCGGTCTTCTTCCTGTTTCGTGAGCCTCTGATGGCGCTCTTCTCGGACGACCCCGCCGTGATCGCGGTGGGGACCGAGTATCTGCTCTTCGTGGCGGCATCGATGCTCTTCATCGGACCCTACTTCGTGGCGTTCCGCGCGCTGCAGGCGGCCGAGGACATGACCACCCCCATGCTGATCTCAAACGGCAGCGCTGTGCTGGTGGCGGTCCCGCTGGGTCACTTCCTGGCAACCGCGACCTCGCTCGGCCCCACTGGGCTCTGGATCGCGATCCTGGTCTACAGCGTGGTCAACAGCGGGGCGACCCTGGCCTGGCTGGCCACCGGCCGCTGGACGCGTAGGCGACTGCTCTCCCCCATGCACTCTCAAGCATAGGTAATTTACCTCGGTTTTTTGGGGAAACCCACACTGGTTTCCCCCTGGGGGCTCGTTAGAATTGACAAGCCTCGGAAAGGGCTGCGAAACCCTCTCTCCTGCTGGCCTCTAACCGGCAGGCCCTCCTCGTCGCGCACTCTCCTGGGAGTCACACTCACGCCACGGGTTCGCGCGAAAGGCTCATGGGCGACTATCGTCTGATTGAGACCCCCGAAGCCCTCGAGGAGCTGGCCCAGAGTCTGCGCCGGGATCGAGTGATTGGGGTGGACACCGAGGCGGACAGCTTCTTCCACTACGTCGACAAGCTCTGCCTGATGCAAATCGCGTGCAAGAGCGGAATCTTTCTGGTCGATCCACTGAAGCTGAAGGAGAACGGCGGCAGCCTCGAGCCGCTCGCACCGATCCTGGCCAACCCGGAGGTGCGGAAGATCTTCCACGCCGCGGACTACGACCTCTACGTGCTGCAGCGCCACGGCGGCATGCGGGTACGCAACATCTTCGACACCATGATCTCCGCCCAGCTCCTGGGTTACCCCGCCGTCGGCCTGAGCGCGCTGGTCGAGCAACACTTCGGGATCAAGCTCTCCAAGGACCAGCAGCGCACCGACTGGTCCAGACGAGCCCTGAGCCCGGTCCAGCTCGAGTACGCGGCCTCCGACGTGCACTACCTGATCGAGCTGGCCTCGATTATCGAGAAGGAGCTACGCGCGAAGAAGCGACGCGAGTGGGCCAGGCAGGAGTTCGCGCTGCTCGAAGAGAAGGTGTGGCCCGAGCGCCAGTTCGACAAGCAGGGATACCTGCGCATCAAGGGTGCCAAGAAGCTCTCGCCACGTTCGCTCGCGGTGCTGCGTGAGCTCTTCCTGGTGCGGGACAAGCGTGCGCGCCACATGGACAAGCCCCCGTTCAAGGTACTCGGCAACGGAACACTGCTCGAGCTGGCCCTGAACCCACCACAGGGCAAGCGCGCGCTCGGCAAGCGCAAGGGCGTCACCGATCTGGTTTTGCGACGCCACGGCAACGAGATTCTGGAGGGCGTACAGCGCGGCCTCGATGGACCCGAGCACCCGCCGCTCGAGCGCAGGCCCCAGGGCGGCGCACGTCGACGGCTGGACCGCCGAGGCGAGAGCCGCCTCGATCAGCTGAAGCGCTGGCGGACCGTGCACTCCAAGGAGCTCGGCATGGATCCGGGCGTACTCTGTCCCAACGCGGTGCTCGAAGAGATCGCGTGGGCCAACCCCAAGTCGCTCGACCAGCTGGAAAAGGTCGAGGCACTGCGGGGCTGGCGACTCGAGGCCATCGGCAAGGAGGCGCTGGCGGTGCTGGCACGCGCGCGCGGCGCGGCGAGCGCCGGGGAGAAGCCGGCTGGCCGTCCTCAGGCCTACAAACCGCCGTCAAAGAAGCGCGCTCCGTCGCGCGGCTAGGCCGGATCGCCCACCCGATGTGCCATCCCCGAGCCTGTTACGGTACCCTCGGCGCCCGGGAGCTTCGAGTTTGAACCCGATCGGCCCCATCCCGCAGGATGTGCTCGCGCAGAGGCGAGCTCGCTTCCGGGCGCAGCTCGGCGAAGGCGTGGCCCTCGTTCCGGGAGCCAAGCTCGTGCGCCGCTCCAATGACGTGGACTACGGGTTCCGACAACGTTCCGACCTCCTCTACCTGACCGGATTCAACCAGCCCAATGCTGTGGCGCTGCTCAGCCGCGATCGCTTCGTGCTCTTCGTGCAGCCCCGCGAACCCGCGGCAGAGACGTGGACCGGTCGCCGGCCCGGTGTGGAGGGCGCACTGCGGGACTACGGCGCCGATGAGGCGTATCCGATCGCAGAGCTAACGGAGCGGCTGCCACTCTATCTAGAGAACGTCCCGCGGCTCTACCACCGCTTCGGCGATGACCGCGACATCGACGAGATCGTACAGCTGGCACTCGAGCGTGTGCGCAGTCGAGTACGAGCGGGCATCACGGCCCCCGAGGAGATCGTCGCCCCGCAATCCATGCTGCACGAGATGCGCTTGCTCAAAGAGGACGGCGAGCTCGAGATCCTGCGCGAGGCGGCGGACATCTCACGCGAAGCCCATCACGCCGCTGCCCGCGCGTGTCGCGAGGGCGCCTGGGAATACGAGGTCGAGGCCGCATTGCTTCATGTCTTCCGTGCGCGCGGAGGATCCGGCCCGGCCTACCCACCCATTGTGGGGGCAGGGAACAACGCGACGATCCTTCATTACACCGAGAACTGCAGCCGTCTCGCCGCGGGCCAGCTCGTGCTGATCGACGCGGGGGTAGAGCTGCACGGCTACGCTTCGGATGTGACGCGCACCTATCCCGTGGGCGGCCGCTTCGAGGGCCGGGCGCGCGAGGTCTACGCGGCGGTGCTGCGCGCACAGCAGGACGCCCTAGCCGCAATCGACGTGGGCACCAGCCTGCGCTCCATTCACGAGGTAGCGGCGCGCTCCCTGGTCAAGGGACTGCTGGAGCTGGGGGTGCTGGGAGGGGCGCCGGAGGACCTGTTTGAGGAGCAGGCGTACCAGCCCTTCTACATGCACACCACGGGGCATTTCCTCGGGCTGGACGTCCACGATGTGGGAAACTACAGCGTCGGGGGCAAGCCCCGGCCGCTCGAGCCGGGTATGGTGTTCACCGTGGAGCCGGGGCTCTACTTCAGCGTAGACAACGAACAGATCCCGGAGGAGCTGAGGGGGATCGGGGTGCGGATTGAAGACGACGTCGTCCTTACGCACAACGGAGTCGAGATTCTCACCAGCGCGATCCCCAGGGAGATCGACGATGTCGAGGCCTGGATGCGAGCGTAGAGGAGACGGAGCTTGACCCACCAGATCGCGATCGAATCTGTCCTCAGGGAGAAGCGCCTGTTCGAACCGGATCCGGCTTTCGCGCGGCGGGCGAACGTGCCCGGGCAGGCCGCGTACAGGCGACTGCGCAAGGAAGCCGAGACCGACTACCAGCGCTACTGGGCCCGGCTCGCGAAGGAACATGTCGATTGGTTCACGCCCTGGAAGAAGGTGCTGGACTGGAAGCCACCGTTCGCGAAGTGGTTCGTTGGCGCCAAGACCAACATCTCCTATAACTGCCTGGACCGGCATCTCGAGGGACCCAACGCCTGGCGCCGCAACAAGGCCGCCATCATCTGGGAGGGCGAGCCCGGCGACCAACGCGTGCTGACCTTCGGGGATCTCCACCGCGAGGTCTGCAAGTGCGCCAACGTGCTCAAGGGTCTCGGCGTCAAGAAGGGCGATCGCGTCGCGATCTACATGCCGATGGTGCCCGAGCTCGCGGTCGCGATGCTGGCCTGCACGCGCATCGGGGCGGTGCACTCGATCATCTTCGGAGGTTTCTCCGCCGACTCCATCCGGGATCGCGTCAACGACGCCAAAGCCAAACTCGTGATCACGGCGGATGGAGGCTGGCGGCGCGGTCAGATCATCCCCCTCAAGGACACGATCGACGAAGCCCTACAGGGCGCGGACTCGGTGAAGCACGTGCTCGTGGTCCAGCGCACCGGGCAGTCCATTCTGATGAAGAATGGGCGGGACCAGTGGTGGCACGACCAGATGAAGACCGCGTCCAGTGACTGTCCGCCCGCCAAGCTCGACGCAGAGCACCCGCTTTTCATCCTCTATACCTCCGGCACGACCGGCAAGCCCAAGGGCATCCTGCACACCACCGGCGGCTACCTCGTCCACACGACCGTGACCGCCAAATACATCTTCGATCTCAAGGAGGAAGACACCTACTGGTGCACCGCCGACATCGGCTGGGTCACGGGTCACTCCTACGTGATCTACGGGATCCTCTCGAACGGCGTGACCTCGGTCATGTACGAGGGCGCTCCCAACCACCCCGACGTGGACCGCTTCTGGGAGATCGTGGACAAGTACAACGTCACCATCCTGTACACGGCGCCCACGGCCATCCGCACCTTCATGAAGTGGGGCGACAAACACGTAAGGAAACACTCGCTGGCATCCCTGCGGCTTTTGGGAACCGTGGGCGAGCCCATCAACCCCGAGGCCTGGATCTGGTACCACCGCACGCTCGGAAAGAAGCGCTGCCCCATCGTCGATACCTGGTGGCAGACCGAAACGGGCGGGATCCTGATCACGCCCCTGCCCGGTTGCGTCACCACCACCCCGGGGTCGGCAACGCTGCCCTTCCCGGGCATCTTCGCCGATATCCTCGACGAGCAGGGCAAGCCCGTAGGCACCAATCAGGGGGGCTACCTCGTCATCACGCGCCCCTGGCCCGGTATGCTGCGCGGCATCTACGGTGACCGCAAGCGCTACAAGGAGCAGTACTGGTCCAAGTACAAGGGGATCTACCTTACGGGGGACGGCGCCCGCAAGGACAAGAACGGCTACTTCTGGATCATGGGGCGGGTAGACGACGTGATGAACGTGGCGGGCCACCGCCTCTCGACCATGGAGATCGAGAGCGCGCTCGTTTCCCACCCGGAAGTCGTGGAGGCCGCGGTGGTGGGCCGCCCCGACGAGATTAAGGGAACCGCGATCGTCGGCTTCGTGACGCTCGAGCAAGGGAACGAGCCCAGCGACGCGCTGCGCCAAACGCTGCGACAGCACGTGGCAAAGGAGATCGGTGCCATCGCACGCCCGGATGAGATACGTTTCACTGAATCCCTGCCCAAGACCCGCTCGGGGAAGATCATGCGACGGCTCCTGCGAGACATCGCGGCGGGAAGGGGATCGGTAGGAGATACGACCACACTCGAGGACTACTCTATTCTGGCGAAACTGCGCGAGGCCGAGGAGGCCTGAGCGGTCCGCCATCGCCTTTCCTGGGGGGGGAGAAGAGCGATGCGCCTGATTTGGGTTCTCATAATCATCATGGCGGGGTCCCTGACCGGGTACCTCTTCACTCGCTTCGAGCGCTCTCCGCCCGTGATCGAGACACGGACGACGCCGATCTACCTGGGCACCAAGGGCAGCCATGAGTTCTACGTCTTCGACGAAGGCACAGGGATCGAGACGGTTCGGGTCTACCTGCGCAAGGGAGATCTTGTGCTGGAGCTTCTTAACGAGACCTACCCCGGGAACATGTTCACCGGCGCCGACGTCAACATTCAGCGCCACATTCAGATCAACCTGAACCCGGAGGAAATCGAGCTGCCGGACGGAAGCGCCCGGCTGGTGATCGAGGCTCGCGATTACTCGTGGTTCGGGAACCGGTCAGAGGTGGGGATTCCGATGTTCATCGACACCAAGGCGCCACCGATCTCGCTGGAGACGGGCCTCACCTATGTGCGCCGTGGCGGCGCGGAAGCTGTCGTCTACCGAGTGGACGAAGAGAACGTCCGGCACGGCATCGAGCTCGGTGATTATTTCTTTCCAGGCTTTCCGCACCCGGCCGATCCCGAGCGCAGCCTGGCCTTCTATGTGTTCCCGCCACACGCGCAGCCCGGCCAGGGCCCGGTGGTAGTGGCGACGGACCGCGCCCACAACCGCTCGGAGGTGCGCGTCCCGATCGAGGTCATCGAGCGCAGCTTTCCCAGGGACCGCATCGAGCTCTCGGACCCGTTCATGCAGCTCAAAGTCACCGAGCTCCTGGGAAGCCCGGACGGCGACCTGCTCAGCGCCTACCTCAAGATCAATAACGAGATGCGCTCGGAGAACGCGAGGAAGATCCGCGATATCTGCCGCACGTCGAGTGAAGACCAACTCTGGAGCGGCGCGTTTCTGCAGCTGCCCAACTCGAAGGTGGGAGCCCGCTTTGCCGAACACCGCACCTACCTGTATGCCGGACGCACGGTCGATACGCAGCTGCACATGGGGTATGACCTGGCCTCGACCGCTCACGCGCCGGTCCTGGCGGCGAACGATGGCGTGGTGATCTTTGCGGAGCCGCTGGGGATCTATGGCAACACCGTCATTCTGGATCACGGGCTGGGGCTCTTCAGCTTGTACGGTCACCTCTCCGAGATCTCGATCACGCACCGCGAAGCCGTGAGCCGGGGCGACCCGCTCGGCAAGACGGGAACCACTGGCCTCGCGGGCGGGGATCACCTCCACTTCGCGATGCTCATCCACGGCGTGTTCGTGGACCCGCTGGAGTGGTTCGACCCGCGCTGGATCAAGGAGCATATCGAGCCCAAGCTCTCACTCCTGCTGATCGAGGGCGGTTGAGATCCGAAATGCCTACGTCTTTCCCCCGAGCCAGGCGGGACCTGATCCGGCGGCAGCTGCTGGCCTGGTACCGCAGCGCCCAACGGGATCTGCCCTGGCGGCGCACACGCGATCCCTATCGGATCTGGCTCTCGGAGACGATGCTCCAGCAGACTCGCGTCGATTCCGTCATCCCCTACTACGAACGCTTCCTCGAGCGCTTCCCGGACGTGCAGGCGCTGGCGCTGGCCGACGAGCAGGACGTGCTGCGCGCATGGTCGGGTCTCGGCTATTACGCCCGCGCGCGCAACCTGAAGCGCGCGGCCGAGTGCATCGTGCGGGACCACGCGGGGGAGTTGCCGCGCGCTGCCGAGCAGCTGGCCGCCCTCCCGGGTGTCGGCCCGTACACGGTCGGCGCGATACGCAGCATCGCGTTCGGCGAGCGCGCGGCGGTGGTCGACGGCAACGTGGCGCGCGTCCTGTCCCGGCTGCTGGCCGCGCCCGAGCTCGCACCCGCGCACCTCTGGCGGATCGCCGAGGAACTCGTGCCCAGGGCTGCCCCCGACCAGTTCAACCAGGCCCTGATGGAGCTCGGCGCCCTGCTCTGTGTGCCGCGCTCGCCCGCCTGTCCGCGCTGCCCGCTCAGCGGGTGTTGCGCGGCGTACGCCACGGGCCGGCCCGAGGACTATCCCGCGCCCCTCCCCAAGCCCAAGCCCCGCGAGGTGGAGGCGATCTCGGGGCTGCTGGAGCGCGGGAACGGACGTCAGCGCGCGCTGCTCCTGTTACGACGACCCTCGAAAGGTCTGCTGGGGGGCCTGTGGGAGCTTCCATCGGTGGCGGGGGATCGCCCGGAGGCGCTGCTGGCGTCCCTGCACGAGCGCACGGGGCTACGCGCACGGGCGCAGGGAGAGCTCGGCCGGGTGCGGCACATCTTCAGCCACCGCGCGCTCACGCTGCGCGTGGTTCGGCTCTCGCGGCCGTCGGGACGCCTGCGCCCCGGAAGCGACGCGCGTTGGTGTTCGCCAAGCGAGCTCCAAGGGCTGCCGCTCTCGGCCTTGATGAAGAAAACTCTTAGACTGGCGAAATACTAGCCGTCATCCTACCCGTCGTACTAGCCGGGTAGCGGCCGGCGGAGCCGGCCTGCCGGCACGGCGGGTGACTTCGTACCCGCCTTTGGCATGAAGCGCAGCTCAGGAGACCGAACGATGGCCAAGCGGCCCCCTCAGCCCGAGGCTGATGAGCGGGCCCTCTTCGAGGAGGAGATGGCCGATGTGCGGCCGATCGAGCGCGATCGCCATCTGCCGCAGGTGACCTTCCGGAAGCCGATCCCGATCTCAGAGCGCGAGCGCGAGGTCCTGCGCGAACTCGACCGGTTGGTGTCGGGTGAAGCGCCCTTCGAGCTGCAGGACTCCGACGAGTTCATGGAAGGGGCGGTACAGGGCTTCGATCCGCGCATCGTCCGCCAGCTCAGGCGCGGCGAGTTCGCGCTGCAGGCGGATCTGGATCTGCATGGGCTCGACGCCGCCACCGCCCGGCCCCTGCTGGAGCGCTTCATCGGGGATTGCCACGCACGCGGGCTGCGCTGCGTGCGGGTCGTCCACGGGAAGGGGCGCAACTCTCCCAACAGGGTTCCGGTGCTCAAGGCCAACCTGCCGCGTTGGCTGGCCCGGGGTCCAGCGCGCCTGCTGGTGCTGGCCTACAGCAGCGCCCGACCCGAGGACGGGGGCACCGGGGCCACCTACGTGCTGCTGCGTTCGCGCGGCGGTCGCCGCCGCAAACGCGGCAGCCTATGATGCCGAGCGTGGGTTCGAGCTTCGGACATCTTTTCCGCATTCATACCTGGGGAGAGTCCCACGGGGGAGGTGTCGGCGTCGTGATCGACGGCTGCCCGCCCCGGATCCCTCTGAGCGAGGCCGACATCCAGACCGAGCTGCGACGGCGGCGCCCGGGACAGAGCCGCCTGACCAGCCCCCGCCAGGAGGACGATACCCCCGAGATCCTCTCGGGCGTGTTCGAGGGCCAGACCCTGGGCACGCCCATCCTGATCCTGGTGCGCACGCAGGACGCGCGCCCCGAGGCGTACGAGCATCTAAAGAACGTCTATCGCCCGTCACACGCCGACTACACCTACGAGGCCAAGTACGGAATTCGCGACTGGCAGGGTGGGGGACGTGCGAGCGCGCGCGAGACCGTCGGCCGCGTGGCGGCGGGCGCGGTTGCGCGCAAGGTGCTGGAGCACCAGGCCGGGCTCGAGCGGCTGGTGGCGTTCGTGAGCCGCATCCACAGCATCGAAGCCAAGGTCGATCCGCTCGAAGTCACGCGTGAGCAGGTCGAGGCCCAGCTCACGCGCTGTCCCGATGCGGAGGCGTCCGAGGAGATGGTGCAACGCATCGACGAGGCACGGAAGCGGGGGGACTCGTTGGGCGGCGTCGTCACCTGCGTGGCGCAGGGGGTTCCGCCCGGACTGGGCGAGCCCGTCTTCGACAAGCTGGAGGCGGAGCTAGCCAAGGGGTTGTTGTCGCTGCCGGCGTGCAAGGGCTTCGAGATCGGCTCGGGCTTCGCCGGAACGCGCCTCACGGGCATCGAGCACAACGATCCCTTCTTCGTCGAGGAGGGCCGCGTGCGCACACGCTCGAATCGCTCGGGCGGCGTGCAGGGCGGCATCTCCAACGGGGAAGCGATCGTCGTGCGCGCGGCCTTCAAACCCACGGCGACCATCCGCCTGGAGCAGGAGACCGTCACCACCGAGGGCGAGTCCACGCGCCTCGCGGCCTCGGGCCGGCACGATCCCTGTGTGCTGCCGCGCGCGGTCCCGATGGTGGAGGCGATGGTGGCCCTGGTGCTGTGCGACCACCTGCTGCGCCAAAGGGCTGTTAGCTAGCGGGTCATCGGCGAGCAGTGCTCGCCTGCCCGCGGGCGCCGGACTTCGTCGGCGCCCTGGGCCTGGTAGCTTTAGCGCCATGACTGGGGTGCCGATTCGCGAAGCGACATGATCGACGGGATCGGGCTGGCAATACTGGGATTCTACGTGCTCATGGGGGCGCGACGGGGGGCGCTGGCGAGCGCCATGCGCACCGCCTGCCCGCTGCTCGCCTACGGGGCGGCCTTCTTCGGGGCCTCTCTGGCCGGCCCACTCATCAGCCGCTGGTTCGATCTGCCGAGGCTGCTGGGCCTCGCCCTGGCCGGGGCGATCTGCTTCGTGCTGGGCCTGATCGGGGCGGCAATCGCGGTCTGGATCATCCAGCGGCGTCTGGGGGACCGGCGGGGCAGCTGGCCCCGCGGCGGTCTCGATCGGATCGGCGGAGGGCTGATGGGAGTCGCCCACGGCGCGGTGATCCTGTTGCTGCTGGGCGTGTTGGTCTCGTTTCTGGATGCGCTGCGGATCTCGGGCGCGGCCGACTGGCTGCACAGCATGCCCGAGACCGACACCTCCAGGCTCGTCGCCATGAGCCAGACGGCCATAGAAAAGAGCATCCCGGCAGGCCTGGGTGAGTCAGGCCCCAGCACGCGTCTGGCGACCGAGTTCGTGGCCCATCCGGCCGCTACGGTCGAGCGCATCCAGAAGGTGCTCCGCCATCCACGCGTCGACTCGCTCCAGCAGGACCGGCTCTTCTGGGTCTATGTCGAGCACAACGCGCTGGACAAAGCCGTCAACCAGACCAGCTTCTTAAGCATCGCTCACGACGAGAGCCTGCGAACGGACCTGGCCGAGCTCGGCGTCGTGAGCGAGGCGGCCAAGAGCGATCCACGCGTGTTCCGGCACTCGGCGAAGGAGGCACTGAAGGAGCTTGGGCCTCGCATCCGGCAGCTGAAGAACGATCCCGCGTTCGAGAAGCTGGCCCGGGACCCGGAGATCCGGCAGGCCATGGCGTCACGCGACACGCTCCAGCTCCTGCGCCATCCCGAGTTCCGCGCCCTCGTCAAGCGCGCCCTCAAAGACACCCGCTAGCCCGCAAGCCCGCTCCGCTCGCCGATAACCCGCTACCCGGGCGGCGACGAAGTGCGGCGCGCGCAAGCTGCTGGAGCAGCAGGCCGCGCTTTAGCCCCCTAACGCGCTTGCCGATTCGCGAAGCGACATGATCGACGGGATCGGGCTGACGATACTGGGACTCTACGTGTTCATGGGGGCGCGACGGGGGGCGCTGGCGAGCGCCATGCGCATCGCCTGGCCGCTGCTGGCCTACGGGACGGCCTTCGTGGGGGCCTCGCTGGCCGGCCCGTTCGTGGCGCACTGGTTCGACCTGCCCCGGCTGCTGGGCCTGGCCCTGGCGGGGGTGATCTGCTTCGTGCTGGGCTTGATCGGGGCGGGAGCGGGGGTCTGGCTGATCAAGCGGCGTCTGGGGGACCGGCTCGCCCGCTGGCCCCGCGGCGGCGCCCTCGATCGCGTCGGCGGAGGGCTCGTGGGCATCGCCCACGGCGCCGTGATCCTGCTGCTGCTGGGCGTGCTGGTCTCTTTTCTGGATGCGCTGCGGGTCTCGGGTGCGGTCGAGTGGCTGCAGCACATGCCCCAGACCAACTCCTCCAGGCTCGTGGCCACAAGCCAAGCAGTGGTGGAGAGGGCAGTCCCCGCGGCCCTGGGTGGGTCCGGCCCCGGCACGCGCATGGCGACCCAGTTCCTGGCCCGCCCCGCCGACACGGCCGAGCGCTTCCAGAAGCTGCTCGAACATCCGCGCATCCGTTCGCTCCAGAGAGACCGGCACTTCTGGTTCTATGTCGAGCACAACGGGGCGGACAGGGCCGTCAACCGGACCAGCTTCTTGAGCATCGCCTACGACGAGAGCCTGCGAACGGACCTAGCCGAGCTCGGTGTCGTGAGCGACGCGGCCAAGAGCGATCCACGCGCGTTCCGGCACTCGGCGCGGGAGGTGCTGGAGGAGCTCGGGCCTCGCATCCGGCAGCTGAAGAACGATCCCGCGTTCGTGAAGCTGGCCCGCGACCCGGAGATCCGGCGGGCCCTGGCGTCACACGACACGCTCCAGCTCCTGCGCCATCCCGAGTTCCGCGCCCTCGCCAACCGCGTCCTCAACATCAACCGCTAGCCCGCCCGCTAGCGCAAGCTCGCCAGGGCGCGCAGCGAGGCCTGCGTAGCAGTGCGCGAAGCGACCGAGCGGAGTGCGGGCAGGCGGCTTTGCCGCCGATACCCCGCTAGCTAGGGCGCCGACGAAGTCCGGCGCCCGCGGGCAGGCGAGCTCTGCTCGCCGATAACCCGCTAGTCACCCGCTAGTCACCCGCTAGTCACGGAAGTATGGCAAAGCCGGCGATGGCTGCGGTCAGCGCCAGCAGCAAGCCCCCCGCGCCGAGCAGCAGGTGAGCCGGGCGGATCCAGCCCGGGGCCGTGCCCCGCTCGAGCCAATGCCCGAGGCTCGCCGCCAGCAGCAGGCTCGTGAGCACGCCGCTCACCAGCACCGCGTGCACGGACTCGAAGACCGCCTCTCCACGCAGCCAGCCCATCGACGCCAGACCCGCGCCGAAGCCGAGCACGACCAGGCCAACGAAGATCCGGGCCAGCCGGCGGTGCAGGCGCGAATCAAACGGCTGCCGCAGGAAGCGCGCACGCCGCATGCGCAGGCCCTCGCGCAGCACGACTAGGCCCAGCACCAGCACCCCCAGCATCAGGGCGGGGTGGAGATAGGCGAGCCAGCTCATATCGCAGCAGCGTACTGATGGGCCAATCCCTGGTCCAGACGGCGAGAGTTCGTTATTCGGATCAGCATGGGGGAGAGCGACAGCGCGGTCCTGCGGATCGCCGCGCTGCACATGGACCGATATCGCCACGTGATCGAGGCGGAGGTTCATCGGCGCCTGGGGCGGGCTGAACCGCCCCCCTATCCACGCGCCGAAATCGTGCGCCGTTTCAGGAGCTACTGCCGGCTGGCCAGCGCCGACCTGGCGAGCGCCCGGCCCTCGCTGGACGGCCTGGGCGGGAACCCTTCAGCGGGGCTCGAGCGAGCCATCGCCACCGCGGTGGAGGTGGCCCGTGAGAAGACCGAGAGCGAAGAGCTGAAAAGCGCGCTGCGCTGGCTCGAAGCGCGTTTCTGCGCCGGGATCCGCCACATCATGCAGCCCTCGGAGCGGGGCCCGAAGCCACGCCGGGGGCATCGCCGCACACTCAACGCGGGCAGGCGTGTTCGTTCAGCGATCGATCGTGTCAGCGACGCCTATCTCGCCGTCTGCCTCGATACCGGCCGCCTCTACGACATGAACCCGGCCGCGGAGGCGCTCTTCGGCGTGGAGGCCACACAGCTGCTGGAGCACGAGCTCTCTGAGTTCGTGAGCCCGGTCTCCCGTAACCGGTACCGCGATCTCGAGGCCCGGCTGGACGCCGGGGAGGCTTGCGGGCCGATGGATATGGTCTTGCAGCGGCCTCGGGGCGACTCCGTGGAGGTCGAGGTCACGATCGCAAACCACACCATCGGCGGCCGGCGTCTAGCCATTTTCCTGGCGCGCGAGAAGCTGGCCCGAATCGCCTAAGGCAAGGCCCGAAGGACTGCGTAGCAGTGCGCGAAGCGACGCAGCGAGGCGAAGCCGAGCGTAGTGCGCGCAGGCGAGCTGCGCTCGCCGATAACGCGCCAGTACTACTCGACGCGCAGCAGCTCCGACTGCGGAATCCGAGCGAGCAGCGCGTCGAGCGCCTGGTTCACGTAGGCCTGATCGCGCGACTCCAGCGTCAACAACGTGTGATAGCCCTGTTGATCGAGCCGGGGATAGCTACCGAGCATCAGGTCCGGGAATTCCTCCAGCACCTCGTTCAGCGCCTGCGCGACATCGCTCTCCATGCAGGACACGAAGACCTGACGCAGGAAGAAGGGTTCTCCCTTGAAGTGGTCGCGCGCGCCCTCGAACTTCTTCTGCAGGAGACGTGGTATGCCGGGGAAGACGTAGACGTTCCCCAGGCGGACCAGGGGGAACCACAGATCCGCAGTCTCGATCAGTAGCGCCCCCTCCGGCAACATGCACATCTTGAGCTGGCTGGCGTTGGGCGGCTTGTCCTTCAGCGCCTTGCGCAGCAGCTCCTCCATGCGCGGATGCGGAGCCAGTGCGGAGTCCGTACCACGGGCCACACCCTCCATCGTTACATCATCATGTGTCGGACCCACACCCCCGGTCGTGATCACGTAGGTGAAGGCCTTAGAGAAAGTCCGTACCTCGCTCGCGATCAGCTCCACCACATCCGGCAGGACCTGCACGCGCTCGACGGAGACCCCGAGCTGACGCAGCTGCGGCAACAGGTAGGGCAGGTTCTCGTCCTGCACCTTCCCGGAGAGGATCTCGTTACCAATGATGAGGATGCCGGCGGTCGACATGCATCGCCATCTTAGACGCTGAGGCTGCCGCTCTTCAACCAAGCCCAGCGATGCAGTACCCTGCAGCCAAATGTCCACCCTACGCTTCAAACCGAGTGGCAAGGTTCTCGACGTACCCAAAGGAACGCTGCTCATCGACGCCATCCGCTCCGCAGGCCTTCCCATCGCCAGCGCCTGTGGCGATGAGCTGGTCTGCGCCAAGTGCGGCGTGCGTGTGCTGGAAGGCCGGGTCACGCGGGAATCCCCGGTCGAACGGGACACGAAGCGCAGGAACCGCGTCCCCCCCGAGCTCAGGCTCGCGTGCGCGCTTCGCGTGCATAACGATCTGATCATCAGCGCCGACTACTGGGGAAGCGACTCCTAGCCCATGGCCCGAGCGCTGATCATTGTCGACCACGGGAGCCGTCGACCCGAGGCCCACGCGCACCTGCTCTGGATCGCCGAGCAGGTGCGGCAGCGTGCCCCCGAGCTCGGCGTCTACGTCGCGCACATGGAGCTCGCGGAGCCGTCCATCGACACGGCCATCGACAGCTGCGTGAAGGACGGCGCGAGCGAGATTCAGGTGCATCCCCTGTTTCTGGTTCCCGGGCACCACCTGACCCAGGACATCCCCGCCCTGATCCAGCGGAGCTCGGAAAGGCATCCCGGCGTACGCATCCGCATGACCGATGCGGTCGGGAGTGTGGCCGACCTGGCAGACCTGATCCTGCGCACCCTCTGATCGAATTGTATGCTGCTGGGCTCATGGCACGGATCAACGACCACTATCTGAAGCTTGGCGCGGGTTATCTCTTCCCCGAGATCTCGCAGCGTGTGCGTCTCTTCGAAGAGCAGCACAGTGACGCCAAGATCATCCGGATGGGGATCGGGGACGTGGTCCTGCCGCTCGGGCAGAGCGTGCGCGACGCCATGCATCGAGCCGTGGACGAGCTCGGAACCGCAGAGGGGTTCCGCGGCTACGGCCCCGAGCAAGGCTACGCCTTCCTGCGCGAAGCCATCGCGGAGCACGAGTTTCGCGCGTGCGGCGTCGAGATCTCGCCTGACGAGATCTTCGTCTCCGACGGCTCCAAGTGCGACAGCGCCAACATCCAGGAGATCTTCGCCGTGCAGGCCCGCGTGGCCGTGCCCGATCCCGTCTATCCAGTCTACGTAGACAGCAACGTGATGGCCGGCCGCAGCGGCCCTCGCGATGACGATGGCCGCTACCAGGGGATCCTCTACCTGCCCTGCACCGAGGCCAACGGGTTCCTGCCCCAGCCACCCGGCGAGGCCGTCGACCTCGTCTACCTGTGCTCCCCCAACAACCCGACGGGCAGCGTTGCGACCCACGACATGCTCGCGGCCTGGGTCGCGTATGCGCGCAACTGCGGCGCGATCATCCTCTTCGACGCCGCCTACGAGGCCTACATTACGCAGGAGGATCTGCCCCATTCCATTTTTGAGATTCCAGGCGCGCGCGAGGTTGCGATCGAGTTCAGGAGCTTCTCCAAGAAGGCCGGCTTCACGGGCCTTCGTTGCGCTTATCTCGTGGTGCCCAAGGAGCTCGAGGGCATCGATGCCCAGGGCAACGCCGTCTCGATCCACTCGCTCTGGAGCCGCCGCCACAGCACCAAGTTCAACGGCGCCTCCTATCCGGTGCAGGCCGGCGCGGCGTCCATCTACAGCGAGCAAGGTCGGGCCGAGGTACAGGCCAGCATCGATTACTACCTGGCGAACGCCAAGATCATCCGTGAGGGACTGAGCTCGCTCGGCCTCCGCGTCTTCGGCGGCGTCAACGCCCCCTACGTCTGGGCGACGACCCCAGACGGTGTAGGATCCTGGGACTTCTTCGATCGCCTGCTCGAGCAGGCGCACGTCGTGGGCACGCCGGGAGCCGGCTTCGGCGCCCAGGGGGAGGGCTACCTGCGCCTCTCGGCCTTCGCTCAACGCGATCAGGTCGAGGAAGCCATCGTCCGCATGCGCGAGCGGATGCGGCTCTAGCCGAACTAACTCGTCAGATCGAGCTCGCGGCCTTGCTCGTCGAACAGCAGGATTGCGTAGGACGGACAGCTCTTCGCGATCTCGAGCAGGCGCTCGTCCGGAACCGAGGCCACACCGGGTAGGGTCTCGGCCAGCTCATCGCCGTCAAAGCCGAAAGCTTCGGCTGCGACCGTAACGCAGCGGCCCGAGCTCAGACAGCTCTGCTTGTCGATCTTGACGGTGTACGCCATGAGCCCGCTTCGAGTAGTATCCGAAATACTATCAGACGCTCGGCACAAGTCCGGCAAGGAGGCGAACACATGGCAGCCCCAGCCCACTCGTATCGCATGTACATCGATGGCAAGTGGACGGACGCGAGCTCCGGCGCAACCTACGCGCTGCCCAACCCGGCCACCGAGGAGAGCGTGGGGATCGTCCCCGATGCCACGCGCGAGGACATGCAGCGGGCCATTGGTGCCGCGCGCAAAGCTTTCGACGAGGGACCATGGCCCAAGTCCACGCCCCAGGAGCGCGCCCGGGTCCTGAACCAAATCGCCGACGGGATCGAGCGGCGCAAGGAGAAGTTTCGAGAGGTGCTCATCGCCGCGCACGGCGTGGAGTATCTCACCCATCAGGTCCAGCTCGAGGTCCCCATCACGCTGCTGCGCACCTACGCCGAGTTGGCGCTACGCTTCGAGTTCGAGCAGCTGCTGCCGATACAGAGCGTGCAGGGCCCGATGGGTCCCATGGTCGTGAGCAGCATGGCCTACCACCAGCCCGTAGGTGTGTGCGGGATGATCCCGACCTGGAACTTCCCGCTCTTCGTCAGCGTGCAGAAGCTCGGCCCGGCGCTGGCCACGGGCTGTAGCATGGTGTTCAAGCCTTCGCCCTTGGGACCGCTGATCGATCTCTTACTCGCCGAAGTGGTCGAGGAGAGCGACCTGCCCGCCGGCGTCTACAACGTGGTCTGCGGCGAGAGCGCCGAGCTCGGCATCGAGCTCACCGAGAGTCCCTATGTGGATAAGATCAGCTTCACGGGCTCGGTGAGCACCGGAAAACGGGTGATGGAGGCGGCGTCCCGCACACTCAAGCGCGTGCACCTCGAGCTGGGCGGCAAGTCGGCCGCGATCATCCTGGACGATTACGACCTGCGCGCGGGCGCGCCGGGCGCGGCCTCACCTGCTTACTTCCATGCGGGCCAGGGCTGCGCCATGCACACCCGTGTGCTGGTGAGTCGCGAGCGGCACGACGAGCTGGTCGAGAACATGAGCGGCTTCGTCAAGAGCTTCGTGAAGATCGGCGATCCCGCGGACCCGAAGACCATCCTCGGCCCCGTGATTCGCGGGGAACGCCGGGAGTCGATCGAGCGCTATATCGAGTCAGGCCGGGAACAAGGTGCCGATCTGGTCTGCGGCGGAGGCCGCCCCGCAGAGCTGTCGAAGGGATACTTCCTCGAGCCCACGATCTTCGCGAACGTGAAGAACGACATGAAGATCGCGCAGGAGGAGATCTTCGGCCCCGTGGTCTCCGTGATCCCCTTCGAAGACGAGGACGACGCGGTCCGCATCGCGAACGACTCGAGCTACGGACTCTCCGGCGGAATCCTGAGCAACGACACCACCAGAGCCCTGGCCATCGCGAAGCGTCTGCGCACGGGTGGCGTCACCATCAATAACGCCAACAACCTCCTGTACTCGCCGTTCGGAGGCTTCAAGGAGTCCGGCATCGGCCGCGAGGGTGGCATGTGGGGGCTGCACGAGTACAGCGAGGTCCAGGCTATCAGCTGGAAGGCTTGAGCAGTACCGCGACCAGGCGGTCCGGCTCGTAGCTCGGCTACATGAACAGGGGCGAGGCTACAAAGTCCCCGAAGACTTCAGCCTCGTCGAAAACTTCCCCCGCACCCCGGCCAGCCTTGAGCTTTCCACCGAGCTGTGGTGAAATCTGATGGAGCGTCAGATTTTGCGCTTTCGACCTCTACGGCCGCAGGAAAGGCCCCTCCTATGGATTTGAACCCCACGCCCAAAGAGGTCCAATTCCGCAAAGAGGTGCGGTCCTGGCTCGAGGCCAACCTGCCCGAGGGTTGGGGAACTCCGGCCTTCGAGCTGCCGGAGACGCTTGCCGAGAAGATCACGTTCGCGCGCAGCTGGCAGGCCAAGCTCTACGCGGGGGGCTGGGCGGGGCTGACCTGGCCCAAGGAGTACGGCGGCCGCGGCGCGGGCATCGTCGACCAGCTCATCTTCGGCGAGGAGTACGCGCGCGCGCAGGCCCCCGATACGGTCAACGTCTCGGTCGGCACGAGCCTGGTCGGTCCCACGCTGATCGCGCAGGGAACGCCGGCGCAACAGCAGCGCTACCTCGACAAGATCCTCTCGGGCGAGGAGATCTGGTGCCAGGGCTTTTCCGAGCCCGGTGCGGGCTCGGACCTGGCGGCGCTTCGAACCCGGGGCGAGG
>SMWZ01000128.1 GCA_004356455.1 Deltaproteobacteria bacterium | reverse complement strand
TCCCGGGTTGCAAGCGGCGCCTCGGTCATGCTCGACCTAGGATTGATGCGCCCCCCGAACACCTCATTCGCGAGGGTAGGTGGGGCGCATGGCTCGCATGGGACCGTTGATGACTTTGATCAGCTGCTTGGCCAGGGAGCGATCGCCGGTTCGAAGATCGGCCACGAATAGGACCAGCTCGTCGGGGTTGAACAGCGCTAGCAGCAGGTCGAAGTCTGCGTCTTTGAGCTTCGCCTCGAGGCTGGAGATGTCGGATCCCGCCGGGATCAGCAGGGTTGAGGCGGTGATCCCCCGCACCCAGCGCGCGAGGGCATCGGCGGCGATCGGGGTGGTGCCCTTGCGCGAGATGCGCCCGCCTGAGGTCAGAACGACGCTCATGCGAAAGCTCTCCTCCTGAGCGAGCACGACCACCACGGTATGGGCTCGCCCGGGCCCGTTTGGCCCGATCATCAGCAGCGCCTTGAGCTTCAGCCCGCGTTCGGTCGCGTAAGCCGGAAGCGAGCGGAGCAGGTCGAGCTTGTCAGGCTCCAGCGTCTCGAAGCGGGCACTAAGCCGGGTCGGGGCCGAAGTGAGCAGCTCTTGCAGCAGATCTTCCCGGGAGGGTTGGGCAGCGTTCGCGGCCGCGCCGAGCAGGATCGCCATGCAGCAGGCCAGCACCCGAGAGAGGTTACGCTATCAACGCACTCGTTGGTTGAGCTGCGCCAGCCGGCGCACGTCCTGGACCAGCGCCCCCACGATGCGGCTGGTGGCGTCACGCACCGTGACCTCCAGGGCCTCGATGTTCATGTCCACGCGATTCGCGTACTTCTTGTACCGGTGTCGGATGCTCGCCTCTCCCAAGTAGGAGGCGACGATCTCACGGTCGTCGAGCAGCAACGCCTCGAGCTGAAGGGTGTAGTCGTTCTGGAACGTGATGAAGAGCGCCAGGGGCGGAAGGGTGGCGAGGAGCCCCTTCCAGAAGTTGCTGTTCGGCTCGCTGGCCGAGTCCCATCCGGACAGCTCGATCTCCCAGCGCGGCTCTGCTCCCAGCGGTACCGGAAACATCACCCCCTCGAAGAGGCCGCTCTTGCGCAGCTGGCGGGCATAGATCGTTGTGAGCGCGACCCCGTTCACCAGCAAGGCGCGCTCGAACGAGCCCAGCGAGATGGCTACTGTCAGGGGGAGTGGAGCCTGGAGCGGCGCGGGGGATGGTGGAGCGGCCTGCAGGCGTATCACCTCGTGTGAGCAGGCCAGAAGCCATGTCGACACCAGCAGTACCAGCGGCGTAAGCTTGGCGGGCATGAGGAAATCGTAGCGATGGTGGACTCGGCTTTCGAGGGCCAGCCAGCGCAGGTCCGTGAACGAGTCCGGGTCCTGGGACGGCAGGCCGGTATCGACCGCCTCGGCATCACACCCGTCCAGGCTTACCCGGAGATGGCTCGCGTGCACGAGTGGGTGGCGCGCGGCTACGCCGGCGAGATGCACTACATTGCGCGCCGGCTGGAGGAGCGAGGGGACCTGACACGCCTGCTGCCCGGCGCGCGCTCGGTGATCGTATGTGGAGTTGCCTACGATACCGGGGCTCCGGACTCGCGCGCCGCTCGTGCCCGTGGGAGCGGCTGGGTCTCGCGCTATGCGTGGGGCGACGACTACCACGAGGTAGTGGGCGCGCGTCTGGATGCGCTGGTGGGAGAGCTGGGCACGGAGTTCCCCCGGGCCCGCTTCCGCTGCTACGTCGATACGGGCCCCGTGCCGGAGCGCCTGCTGGCAGCACGCGCGGGCGTGGGGTGGATTGGCAAGAACAGCTGCCTGATCGACCCTGAGCTGGGCTCCTACCTGTTCCTGGGGGTCGTGCTGACGGACCTCGAGATTGCAGCGGATGAGCCGATGCTGGATCACTGCGGCAGCTGCCGAGCCTGCCTCGACGTCTGCCCGACCGACGCCTTTCCCGAGCCCGGCGTGCTCGATGCGCGGCGCTGCATTTCGTACCTCACGATCGAGCTACGGGGCCCCGGACCCGAGGCCCTGCGCGCGGCGATAGGAGACCACGTGTTCGGCTGCGATCTGTGTCAGGAGGTCTGTCCCTGGAACCAGCGACGCGGGCGGCCCCGGGCCCAGGAGCCGCGCTTTGAGCCGCGGGCCGACTGGCATGCGCCCACGCTCAGGGAGCTGCTGGACCTGGACGACGCCGCGCTGCGCGAGCGCATGCGGGGCTCGGCCATCAAGCGCGCCAAGCTCGCCGGGCTGCGGCGGAACGCCCTGGTGGCAGCAGGGAACCTGGGTGACTCCGCGCTGCTGCCGTTGGTCGAGTCCTTCCTGGGCGATCGAGACGAGGGCGTGGCCGACGCTGCACGCTGGGCTAGCGCACGGCTGCGTGCGCGCGAACAACCTCTGCAGCGCGCGCCGGAAAGTCGGACATGATGCCATCCACGTCGAGCGCCAGCAGGCGTCGCATCTCCTGGGGCTCGTTAACGGTCCACACATGGACGAAGAGCCCCTGCCGATGGGCGGCGCGCACGCTTTCGGCGCTCACCAGCGGCCGCTCCATGAAGGAGGGCGGAATCTGGAGCGCGTGGCCCCGGGCGCGGTAGCCTTCGAATCCCTCATCTAGACCTTGAAAAAAGGCGAGTATATCCCCGCGTGAAAAGCCGATCGCGGCTCCAGGGTCGAGCTCCCGGATGACTGCCATCAGCGCGTCCTGCTCGGCCGCCAGCAGCACCCGCTGCGTCGCCCCCGCGCGCCGGAGCAGCCGCACGACCTCCTCTGCGATGGCGGGCTGCGCCTGCTTGAGCTCCAGATTGATGTGGGCTGTGGGGAAGGCCTCCAGAATCTCGGCCAGGCGCGGGATGCGCACGCCGCGCGCACGATACGGGAAGCTGCGGCCGTCGGGACTGAAGTGGAAGCCCGCATCCAGCTGCTGCAGCTGCGCGAAGCGGTACTCCTTGACCGCTCCGCTACCCGGGGTGACACGGTCGACATCCGCGTCGTGAAGGATGACGATCTCGCCATCTTGGGTCGCGTGACAGTCCATCTCCAGGAAGCGGGCGCCCTGGCTCAATGCAAGCTCGAAAGCCTCGCGCGTGTTCTCCGGGGCCTCTCCACTCGCCCCTCGGTGACCGAAGACATGAGGTAGGGGCGGCGAGAAGTAGGGATGCATGAGCTAGGAGAACCTACCCTAGACAGAGGTCCGCACGAAGTCGCGTGCCGGCCGATAACGCGGCAGTAGCGGAGGCCAGAGGGCGGTAGAAAGGGGTGCTTGGATGTGTGTACTGACACGGGATGAGATTCTGAAGGAGCTCGAGAGCGGGCGGCTGCGAATCGAGCCGCTGGCTGACTTGAGCCAGATCGGGCCCGCCTCCGTCGATCTTCATCTCGATCGCGAGCTCCGCGTTCCCGTGCCTCATCGAGGGGGTCCGATCCACCTGTCGGAAGAGACGGATCTCGAGCTCGAGACGACGGTGGTCACCATGGACGACCACTACGTCATCGAGCCGGGACAGACGGTTCACGGCATCACGCGCGAGCGTCTCTTCCTGCCCCCCAATCTCTGCGCCTGGATCGAGGGCCGCAGCTGGATCGCGCGGCTCGGTTTGATGGTGCACGTCACGGCGGGCTTCATTCAGCCCGGGGTCTCGAATCACCAGGTGCTCGAGATGAGCAACGTCTCGCAGGCCCCGCTGGCCCTGCACCCGGGTATCCGCATCTGCCAGATCGTGCTGGAGCGCACCGAGGGCAGCGCGGTCTACCGTGGGCGTTTCGCCGATCAGACCTCGCCGTGAGAGCGGTCGCCCAGCGGGTCCGCTGCTGCACCATCCGGGTAGGCGACGAGCGCGTGGGCGAGATGGGGCAGGGGCTGCTGGCGCTGGTGGGCGTCGCCCGTGGAGATACGCCCGCAGACGCCGAGCAGCTCGCGTCCAAGCTTGTCCATCTGCGCATCTTCGAGGACGAGCAGGGACGGATGAACCACTCCCTGCTCGAGGCGGGCGGCAGCTTGGGCATCGTCTCCCAGTTCACGCTCCTCGGAGACTGCCGGCGGGGTCGCCGCCCCAGCTATGCGGATGCGGCTCCGCCCGAGGAGGCCGAGCGGCTGATCGAGCTCTTGCTGGCCACGGCCCGTATCCTGGAGGTGCCGCTCGCAACGGGTCGTTTTCGCGCGCACATGAGCGTTGAGCTGACGAACGACGGTCCGGTCACGCTGCTGCTGGACACACGCAAGGTTTTTTAGTTTATTCCCCGGGGGGGGAGAGTCATGAAGCGCTTCATACTGTTGCTTTCGATCTACGTGTTTCTCATGGGCGGGGCCGCGCCTGCGGTGGCCCAGGATGCCGAACGGGGTGCAACCATGGAGTTCGCTCTGGGAGTATCCTCCTTCGCGCTGACCCTTCCCTACGGACTGGTGAAGCTGACCTACGCTCTCGGCGGCAGCCTGACGGGAGGCCTGGCGTGGGTGCTGACGGGCGGGCGGAACGAGATCGCGCGCGCGATCATTCAGCCAGCCGTCCGCGGAGACTATGTGATTGTTCCCGAGCACCTGACCAACGATCGCGCGCTCGTCTTCGTCGGGCGCGATCCCTCCAGGGAGCCCCCCGACTCCTACTGAGTAACCTCAGGTCGGGTGCGATCGTATGACTGAGGTGTCGGCCCTGACAGCCCTCGGCGCCGGAGTGCTTTCCTTCGTCTCGCCGTGCGTGATGCCTCTGATGCCAGCTTACCTGTCGTTCGTGTCGGGCCTCAGTATCGAGGAGCTGCGCGAGTCTGAAGCCGGCGCTCTGGATTCCGCGCAGCGCCGGCACAAGGTGCTGCTCGGCGCGCTCGGCTTCATCGCGGGCTTCTCCACCGTGTTCGTGCTGCTGGGAGCATCGGCCACGGTGATCGGCAGCAGCTTGACCGGCTTCCGGTTTCAGCTCGGCGGCTGGATCATCACGCCTGCGCAGATCGCGGGCCTGCTGATCATCGTGTTCGGGCTGCACCTGATGGGTCTGCTGCGCATTCCCTGGCTCTACCGCGAGCGCCGCTTCTCCATCGATGCAGGCACGGGTCTGATGCGGACCTATCTGCTGGGCGGCGCCTTTGCGTTGGCTGGACGCCCTGCATTGGACCCGTTCTGGGGTTCATTCTGACGCTCGCGGCGGGGCAGGATTCAGTTGCCCAGGGCGTGTGGCTGCTCGCGCTCTACAGCCTGGGCCTGGGCCTTCCGTTCCTGCTGATGGCTTTGAGCCTGGAGCGCTTCTTCCACGTGTTCGCTCGGGTCAAGCAGCACTTCAAGGCCATCGAGGTGGTGTCGGGCCTCTTGCTCGTTACGGTGGGGGTTCTGATCGTGTTCGACCTTCTGATCCGGCTGAACGAGAACTTCACCTTCCTACTGGACTTCTCCCTCTGGCTCGAGAGCAGCTTGCTATGAGCCGTCCCGCTGCCGCACTCGGGCTGAGCGTGCTGCTGCTGGCTTGCACCCAACAGCCTCTAGCTACGAGTGGGGAGCTGGCCCCGGCCTTCGAGCTCGAGCGGCTGCGGGGTGGCCATGTCGCGCTGGCGGATCTGCGGGGTAAAACGGTACTGCTGGACTTCTGGGCCACCTGGTGTCCGCCGTGCGTGATCGAGATTCCAGAGCTCAACGCCCTGTACGAAACAGAGCGCCCGGCGGGGCTCGAGCTCCTCGCAATCTCCGTCGACGAGGGCGAGCCCGAAGAGCTGGCCCGCTGGGCCGAGGAGCACGGTATCCGCTACCCGGTGCTGCTCGGTACCACCGATCTCGCCCGCGAGTACGGTGCCTATCAGTTCCCGTTTCACGTCCTGATCAGCCCTGACGGACATGTGCTGGAACGGCTCACGCCCGGTTTCCACGATCGGGAGGAGCTGCGCGAGCTGCTGGAGCGCCACCGCAAGGGCTGATCAGGCCGGATCCGAGATACGCAGCTGCGGCCTCAAGCCCTGCCCCCCGCGGGACGATTCTGCTCGCGTGGCAAACGTAGAGCGGAAGCGAGGGCCGCAGGCGGCCATGACGTCTGAGGCAACTGAATGCCGCTTCTCGGCTGGGGACTGCATCCTCGAGGTGGGGTCAGAGCGGCGGCAGCTGTACGTGGTCCAAAGCGGACACGTGCGGCTCGAAGCGCCCTCGCGTGGCGAAAGCCGTCTGCTCGGGCCGGGGTCGCTCTTCGGCGAGGTCACTGCCATAACCGGCACACCTTCGCCCTATCGAGTGCAAGCGGACGGCGACACCACGTTGCTCGTGCTTG
>SMWZ01000127.1 GCA_004356455.1 Deltaproteobacteria bacterium | reverse complement strand
TTGCATTCGGTGCGCAGAATCTGATGCGCGACTACTTCAGCGGCTTCATGATCCTGCTGGAGGACCAGTACGAGCTGGGAGACCTCGTCAGCATTGGTGAAGTGACCGGCATTGTCGAGCGCGCCAACATGCGCACGACAGTGCTGCGAGACCTGGAGGGTCGAACTCACTTCATCCCCAACGGACAGATCACCCGAGTTACGAACCGGAGCTACGGCTGGGCACGAGCCGTCTTCGAGATCAGTGTCGCTTTCCACGAGGACGTGGATCGGGTGATGGTGCTGCTCATGGAGCTCGCCCGAGAGATGCGCAAAGATGAGAACTACGGTCCCGACATCATCGACGAGCCGCTCATGCTAGGCGTGGACGATTTCGGCGACGCGGCCGTCGTCATCAAGTTCATGATGAAAACCAAGCCCGACAAGATGTTCCCCGTGAGACGCGAGATGCTCCGTCGAATCAAGAACCGGTTCGAGCAGGAAGGCATCGAGATCCCGATCCCCAAGCGGATGATCGTCCAGCAGCCAGCGAACGATACCTAGCTAGCGGTAGGCCCGGGGGAATCGAACCCCGGACCGATGGCCCACCCTGCAGATCAGAACCTGCAGCTGCATTCGAGATCCGACAGCTGAACACGATGGGGTCCTCGTACGCTACTGTGGCTGCGGACAAAGGCTGGCACCACACTTGCTCTTCCCTGAGCATTCGGACGGAGGACCCCGATGTTCGAGCCCATGCGGCCTGATGAGCGGCGGCCGTTCCGCGATCGGGTAGAAACCGCGTTCGAGCGCTGGGCGCGCTGGATCGTACGTCACCGGACCGTCGTCCTTGCGGGATCGCTGCTGCTGGTCGGAGGCCTTGTCTCGCGGCTACCCGAGCTGGAAGTAGACGTCTCCGACAAGGGCTTTCTGCATGCGTCCGATCCGGTACGAATCGCCTACGACAAGTTCACCCGCCAGTTCGGCGGCGACGCCACCGTGCTGCTCGCGCTCGAGACCGACGATGTCTTCGATCTCGAGTTTCTGGCTCGTCTGAAGAGACTGCACGAGGCGCTCGAGGAAGTCCCCCAGGTCGAGGACGTGACCAGCATCGTCAATGCCCGCAATACCTACGGTCGCGGGGATGAGCTGGTGGTCGAGGACCTGCTCGAAGAGTGGCCTCGGACCGACGCCGATCTGACGCGGCTCCGTGAGCGCGTCTTCGCCAACCCGCTCTTCCGAAACTCCCTGGTCTCCAATGATGCTCGGGTCACGACCCTCGTCATCCAGCTCGATCGCTACTCCTCACTGGAGCGCGTGCAGGACGAGCTTGCGGGCTTCGAGGAGACGAGCGACGAGGTTGAGTTCCTGACCGAGGAGGAGGAGCTTCGCATCGCCAAAGCGATCCTCGCGCTTACGGCCGAGCACGCTGCTCCCGGCTTCCGGATCCGGCACACCGGAGGGCCGATCCTGGAGTTCTGGATATTCTCCCGCATGCAGCGGGACATCCTGGTGAGCGTCGCGTCCTCTATCCTCTTGATCGCGCTCCTGCTTTTGATCCTGTTCCGGAGGATCTCCGGCGTGGTCCTACCCCTGACCGTCGTGATCCTCGCGCTCCTGTGTGCGGGCGGCAGCATGGCCGCATCCGGCGTTCCGATCACCCTACCTATCCAGGTGCTTCCGTCTTTTCTGCTTGCGGTTGGCGTGTGCGGCGCGGTCCATCTCCTGGTCCTCGTCTACCGCGAGATCGACGCAGGGGCTGGGAGAGAGGACGCCATCGCCGCGGCCATGCATCACTCCGGCCTGCCCGTCGCCATGGCCGGGCTGACAACGGCCGCCGGCCTCGTCTCGTTCGCGGGCTCTCCGCTCGCACCCGTGTCCCACTTCGGCATCTTCGGCCCGCTCGGTGTGCTGTTTACACTGGTCTTCATTCTGGGTCCGCTTCCGGCGCTCCTCGCCAGCGTCCCTTTGCGTCGCAGGCGAACGAGGGCGCCCGGGGGTTCCGCGTCGCTGAGCGATCGCGTGCTGTCTGGCTTCGGCCACGCCGCGCAGCGGTATCCGAAGACGATCGTCGCAGTGACCGGCGCCCTGCTGGCCGTCGCAGCGCTAGGGACCACAAAGCTTGCCTTCTCACACCATCCCCTTAAGTGGCTTCCCGAAGGAAGCGCCGTTCGAGAAGACACCTACTTCATAAACGAAGCCCTCGGAGGTGCGCTCGACCTGGAGATCCTGCTCGAGACGCCGGGCATCGAGAACGGCTTCCAGGACCCCGAAGTGCTGGCTCGCATGGACGCTCTCCGCGCCGAGATCCTCGCCCTGGATGTGAACGGGGTGATTGCAGCGAACTCGATATCGCTCGCTGACATTCTCAAGGAGACACACCAGGCCCTGAACGAGAACCGAGCGGAGTATTACAGGGTCCCTGAGGACCCCAGGCTTGTTGCGCAGGAGCTGTTGCTCTTCGAGAACTCGGGCTCGGACGATCTGGAGGACTTTGTCGACTCGAGATTCAGCATGGCCAGCTTTCAGCTCCGCATACCCTGGCTGGATGCCATCGAGACCGTTCCGTTCATGAATAAGGTCGAGCAGCTCCTGCGCGATCGTCTCGGGGATCGAGTGAGGATCACGCTCACCGGTGGAACCGTCATCTTCTCCCGGACCTTCGCCGCGGTGATCCAGAGCATGGCTCAGTCCTACGCGCTCGCGCTTCTGATCATCACGCCCCTGATGATTCTGCTGCTCGGAACCCTACGGGGCGGCCTGCTGAGCATGGTGCCGAACCTCACTCCCATCCTACTCACGCTCGGCCTGATGGGCTGGTTCGGCTTTGACCTTGACTTCTCCACCATGATGATCGGTGCGATCGTGCTCGGGATTGCGGTGGATGACACGATCCACTTCATGCATGTCTTCCAGCGCAACTACCGCGCGTGTGGCGACCCGCGCGAGGCGGTCGCGCGCACCCTCGAGACCACCGGCCGCGCAATCCTCTTCACATCGATCGTACTCTGCATCGGGTTTTCGGGCTTTGCGTTGTCCCCGATGAAAAACCTCTTCAACACGGGCGTCTTGACCTGCTTCGCGATCGCGGCTGCCTTTCTCGCCGACGTACTGCTCGCGCCCGCCCTCATGATCCTGCTCCTGCCCACCCGCTCCGCGTCTTCGACCCAGTCCGACTCCGTCGCGCAACGTCTGGTGTCGCCGGGACGCCGCTTGAGTCGTTGAGTGGAGGCACAGCGAAATGATTCGGGAGGCCACGGCATGACGAGGGAATACCTGGAAGAAAGTCACAAGCTGTCGAGCGGCTACAAGACCTACCTGGAGGAGCGTTTTCAGGGAGAGGTCTACGGGGAAGCGCTATTCCGAACGATCGCCGACCTAT
This sequence comes from Deltaproteobacteria bacterium, assembly GCA_004356455.1. GTDB lineage: Bacteria > Myxococcota_A > UBA9160 > SZUA-336 > SZUA-336 > SMWZ01. The sequence continues at coordinate 2,578 of SMWZ01000127.1, read as the reverse complement.
ACTCGGAGCCTGCGCAGGCTCGGAAGTTCCGGGTACTGGAGCAGCTTGAACGAGAGACCAAGGAGTTCCCGCTACCGGCCGTGCGCGAGACTGGGTGCTCGGGAGAGGAGAGTCCCGAGCGGATTTCCGAGGGGGTTGCACTGGGGACCGAGCTCGCAAAGGCACCCTGGAAAGACCTGATGCGGGGCTTCCAGAACCAGCTCCAGCGCTTCGTGCAGGAGTTCAAACGCGCCGAGGCGCTTGCTCCCGCTGGGAAACAGAGCTTGCTCCAACACGTGACCGCTCATGAGAGGGCCCTACTTGATTTCGCGACCCGTGAACTCGAGGGGAACAAGTCCGGCGATTCCTTGGAGTCCGTGATCGCGCTCCTCCGTACTCCGCCCCATCCATAGTAGAGTTTAGGAGGAGGAACGAGGAAATCATGGAACGACGATTCTATCCAAACGAGAACGCGGAGTATCGCGAGGCTCGCGATGCGCTGACCGAAGCAGAAGACGCGCTCCGCGCGCAGGTAGAGACTGTGGCCGCGCTCAGGCGTGCCCTGCCCCTGGGCGGTGAGGTAAAGGAAGACTACGTATTCGAGGAACGCGGCTGCGGAGGGGGTGTGGAGAAGGTACGGCTCGGCGAGCTCTTCGAACGAGGTCAGAATAGCCTGCTGCTCTACGGTTTCATGTTCGGCCCGAAGATGGAGAGAGCATGCCCCCTGTGCACTTCGTTTCTGGACTCGCTGAACGGTGCAGTGCCTCACATCAGCCAGAGGATGAGCGTCGCTGTATGTGCGCGGTCCGGGATCGACCGGATAGCCGAATTCGGGGCAAGCCGGGGTTGGACGAACCTGCGGCTCGTATCGTCCGCTAACAATACCTACCAGTATGACTACCTCGCGGAAGACAAAGACCAGGCGCAATGGCCCATGGCAAACATCTTCGTGCGGCGCGATGGGAAGATCCATCACTATTGGGGATCCGAGCTGCTCTTCCGACCGTATCCGACCGGCAACACGCGCCACATCGACTTCATGTGGCCGCTCTGGAATGTACTTGATCTGACACCGGAAGGGCGCGGAAGCGACTGGTACCCGGCCCTGGAGTACGAGGACGCAGCGTCCTAATCAGCGGGTGTTGCCGGGCACCAGAGCCCCGATCACAGCCGCAACGAGGACGAAGAAGGGTACGCGCCTCAGGTTCCAGTCTTGGCCCCGGGCCCGCTAGCGGTACATGCTCCCCGAGCTCGACCCCCGGCTCGCGATGAATAGGAAGGCGAACGTGTACATCAATGCCTTCTCTCCTCCGTTCAGGAGCGGCCAGAAGCCCGCGTTCTGTCCTCCGAACCAGTGAAACTGGAAGTACGCCACGGCCATCATGCCGCTGCAGAGGAACGCCGCGTAGCCCGTGAACAATCCCACCGCGACGAGAAGCCCGCCCACAAGCTCGATCACGCCACCGAACCAGAACTGGTTGAACACGGGTGGCGTTGAGCCCCCGAAGGCGCCCAAGTGCTTCTGTGCGCCGTGACACGCGAACATGAGGCCAATCATCACGCGCATGAGGATATAGAGCTGGGGGGAGTACTTGCCGAGAAATCGTTCCATGGTTACCTCCAGATGGATCTCCTAGCTTAACCTCTTCTGCATGATATGCCGCGCGCAGAGGCTGCGTGAACCGGAGGACGCCTGAGTTCGCCATCTGAGGGGTCTCCCCGCGGCCTGCTCCTGATGAACCTGGGGAGCGCGAGTTCGCCTCGTATGCGCGATGTTCGGCGGTACCTGCGGGAGTTCCTGAGCAACCCCTGCGTGTGAGTCGACCCGCACGACGGATAGTGCCAGTGGATCAGGTACTTATCGGATCACTCAACAACCTCGCACGCTACAGGTAGATCAAGCGTTTGCCACGTGATGACACCCAAGAGCGGACGCGGGAGTCAAACCCGAGGTGGGTCGAGATAAGTCCCCGAAGGACAAAGACTCTGATGAGTCAATGACTGTTGGTGACTTGTCGGTGACGGATCCGTCCAGCCGCTGGGCAGCGGGTGCTCCGGTTCGGCGACCCAAAAGACTCCGCTTGCGACAGTCGTCATCACCGTCGGAAAGCTGACGAGGCTGCTCCGGCGGAACCCTCCTAGAGGGGCGTGTAGTGCTCGACTTCTGAGAAGGGATCGTAAAAGTGGCGTAAGAGCTCCTTCCAGCGTACGAGGAGCAGGTAGCGATCGGGAGTCTCGACGCATCTCCGAAACTCGTGACGCTGATATCCCGGGATCGCCGAGATGATGGCTTGAGCCTCAGCAAAGGCCTTCTCGAACTCGGCACTTTGGTTGGGGAGAACGTTGAGGATGGCAACTTCGAGCACCATGCATCCGAGCCTATCGTAGTGGGCGCCCGCGGTTCTACCTCACACCCTGGGCGCCCTTCCCGACAAGTAGCTCGTGGCCGAGCACCCCAAAACAAAGCCCCTGAAACCAGCACCGATTCCAGGGGCCGCTGTATAGGGGCCTGATCTAACGGAATGCGCGGTTATCGGGCGCCAAAACCGCCCATAGTTGACCGCTACTCTGCCCGCTTTTTCGCGTCTGTGCCGCCGGG
>SMWZ01000011.1 GCA_004356455.1 Deltaproteobacteria bacterium | reverse complement strand
CGGCGAGCTCGCATCGCCAGGACGGCCATCAGCTACGACGACCTGCGCTACCTCCCCATCAACGTGAGTAGCGCGGAGCCCGGGGAGGTCACCGATTCCGTCATCGACGGCCGCAAGGTTTCCGTGATCGAGCTGTCCCCCCTGCCGGGAGCGGATTTGCTCTACGCCCGCACCATCGCCTCCATCGATCAGGAGATCTGCATTCCGCTTCGGATCGAGTGCTACGGAACCAACGCTAAGCTGCAAAAGATCGTGAGGGCGGATCCCGCCCACATCCGCCGCACGGGCGGGATTCGCCTGGCCCACTCGATGACGATCCAGGACCTCAAGCAGAAAGTGGTCACTGTGCTACGGGTCGATAACGCCCAGATCGATGAGATGGAGCCCTAGCTGTGAGAAGGAACAGAGAGTGATCAAACAAGCCAAATCCGAGTATCCCGTGCAGGAGATCGTCGCGAAACGCTGGAGCCCTTACGCTTTCGCCAACCGAGACGTGTCGGATGACGACTTGCGCTCGCTCTTCGAAGCAGCGCGCTGGGCGCCTTCCTCCTATAACGAGCAGCCCTGGAGCTACATCGTGGCCACGCGGGCACAAAAGAGCGAGTTCGAGCGGCTCCTCTCGTGCCTGCTGGAAGGCAATCAGGTCTGGGCAAAGGCCGCGTCCGTGCTTGCATTGGGTGTGGCTAGGCTGAACTTCAAGCGCAACGGGAAGCCGAACAAGGCGGCCATACATGACCTCGGCCTTGCGGCGGGCGGTCTTCTCTACGAGGCCACGGCCCGTGGTCTGTGCGTTCACCAGATGATCGGAATCGACCCGCAGCGGGCACGGGAGCTCTACAAGATCCCGGAGGGCTCCGAGGCCGTGACTGGCATTGCGATCGGCTACGCGGGAGCGCCGGACTCGCTTCCCGAGCAGCTCAAGCAGCGCGACCTCGCCCCACGGGAGCGCAACCCCCTGCGGGATTTCGTGTTCGCAGGCGTCTGGGGTGATCCGTTATGATCCGAGGGCCGTCGGGAGTCCAGCGGGGAGTTCATCGATGAAGATCGCGATCCTGCTCTACGTAGACATGACGGCCCTCGACGCCATCGGGCCCTACGAGGTGCTCTCTCGGCTACCGGGCACGCAGGTTCTCTTCACAGGCGAGATGCGGGGCCCGGTCTTGACCGACACGGGATTCCTCAAGCTGATGGCGGACTACGCAACCTCCGAGGTCTCGGACGCGGACATTCTGCTGGTGCCGGGCGGGCCCGGCAATGAGGCCGTGCGTAAGAACGCAAAGCTCCTCGATTGGGTTCGCATGATTCACGAAGGCTCGCAGTTCACCACCTCCGTCTGTACCGGCTCACTCATTCTGGGCGCGGCGGGACTGCTCAACGGGCTTCGAGCCACCACGCACTGGACGCGCATGGAGATGCTGCGCGAATTCGGGGCCGAGGCAACGGGCGAGCGGGTCGTCGAACAGGGGAAGATCGTGACGGCGGCGGGCGTCTCATCGGGTATCGACATGGCGCTGCGCCTGGTGCAGAAGATCAGTGGCGACGATCTGGCGCAGGGCGTGCAGCTCGGAATCGAGTACGACCCGCAGCCGCCGTTCGACGCTGGCTCGCCCGAGAAGGCACCCAGCCACATCGTTCAGCTCGTTAGAGAGGCAATGAGATAGCCAAATATGTCGGTGGATCTGCGCACGCGAAGCGATGAGGACCTGAGCGCGGTCGATCCACACGCTTTCTTCTCAACCGAGTTCCCAACGGTCCTGGACGCCCGCCAGGAGCTGCTCGAAGCCGGAGCAGCGCGCCTGCGCCTACGACCGTTCAGCATCGAGATCGAGGGGGAGATCTGGTCGCTGGAGTGGGAATCCGACCGAGTCCGCGTGTATCCGGGGACGCTTCCCGACGCCGCTCACCTCAAGCTAACTGTCGATGAGCTGACCCGGCTGGTGTACGACCAATGTACGCCGATGACCTTCTTTACCGGCGGCACTCTCGACATGCCGCGCGGCGGGCTGTCCGACTTCCTCGACTGGTGGCTGGTGCTGCGGGCCGCGCTGGACGGACGACGCCTGCACACGCCCGGCGCGGTCACGTTCCGCAATCGGCAAGGCGGGCGGCTCGAGCTGAGGCGAGCGTTTCATCCGGACGATTCCGTCGAGGAGATGTCGCACTTCCTGCACGAGGCCGGCTTTCTCCATCTCGCGGGTGTGTTCGCGGACGAGGAAATGGCGCAGATCAGCGCCGACATGGACCGTGCGTCCAGCTCCTACCACGATGGTGACGGACGCAGCTGGTGGGCGACGACGGCCGACGGCACACGTCGGCTGGTGCGCATGCAGGGCTTCGATCAGTGTTCAGCCGCAACCGCGGGGCTGCTCAGAGACGAGCGACTGCTCCGCATCGAGACGCTTACGGGAGATGGCCACGTCCACACCGGGCTGGAGCAGAACCGTATCGAAGCGCTGATGAAGCCGATCGGCGTGGTAGAGGGCATCTCGGACGTGCCCTGGCACAAGGACTGTAGCCTCGGCCGGCACAGCTACGAGTGCTGCAGCCTGACCTGCGGCATCTCCGTCACCGGCGCCGACGCCAGCTCAGGCCAGCTGCGTGTGCTGGCCGGCTCGCACCGCGCGCTGATGCGGCCTGCGCTGGTGAGGCCCGGCAGCCACGACCTGCCCGAGATCGAGCTACCGACGCGCACCGGCGATCTGACTGTGCACCTGAGCTGTACGCTTCACATGAGCCAGCCACCACAGCAGCGGGAGCGGCGAGTCATGTATACGAGCTTTCGGCTGCCGTCGAAGAATCCGCAGGCGGCCGCCAGGGCGCGTGCCCGGCTGCGAGCCGTGCGTGAGGGCGCCTACACCACCGTGTCCCAGGAGCCCAGCCACATCGCACGGCGGGAGTTATCAGCATAGTGGCAACGCTGGTCGCGGTCTTCGGCGGCTTGATGACTCTGGTAGGGGCCACGGGCGTCGTGAAGCCCGCGACCTTGATGCGCGGGGTAACCTCCCTGTGGCGAACCGGCCTGGGGATTCACGTCGCAGTCGGCGTCCGACTGATCATGGGCGGGGTGCTAATCGCAGCCGCCCCGAGCTGCCGCTTGCCCGAGGCCGTGCGGATCCTAGGGATCATCGCGCTCGTGGCCGCCGTCCTGATTCCTTTTTTTGGCTCTCAACGACTGGGCGCGCTCATCGATTGGTGGGCGTCCAGTCCGCCCGGCTTAGTGCGCGTGTCGGGGCTCGTCGCCAGCGCCTTCGGAGCCTTCCTGATCTACGCGGGGGTCTGAGGAGGGGCCCGGGGGGACGCTCGTTAGCCGAGGTGCTTACGCTCGGCTTCGAGCAGCAGACCCACAAGGCTGTGCTAGCCTCGGCACCGCATGAAACCCCTCCACTCGCGCATTCTTGAACGGATCTACGCGGATTTCTCGGGCGCCGACGTCGACACGGTCATCCAGAAGCTGGTCACGACGCGCGCGCTTCCGATGATCGCGAAAGATTGGCCGCATCTCCAGATGGCGATCCTGGAGATTGCACGCGGCGACACCGCGCGTCTCGACGACGCTCTGCAGCTCGCGGAGATTGACTGGCGGGATCTGCTGCTGGAGGCTGGCATGGCGGAAACCGCGGAGTGGTGAACACGCGTTACTAGCCCCGGGGCGAGTAACGTCCGTTCACAGGGCGGGGACGCGCGCCCTAGGAGCCCGACCCAAGACTTCGTCTTGGGTCCGCTCCTAGCCGTCTTAGCGCGTTATCGGCGAGCTGAGCTCGCCTGCGCGCGCGTCGGGCGACTCTTGAGTCGCCCTCCTAGGGAAGCTCACTCGCTCTCTGGAGAGGCTTCTCCGGTGCTCTCGACAGCCTCGGGGTCCTCGGGCTCTTCCCCCCCTTCACCGTCGTCGAAGGCCCGCTTGATCTGCGCCTCGTAGAGGTCGTCAAGCTGCCGGGTGAGCTCTGGGAGATCGCGGCTGAAGCATACCCCCATACCCGTCCGTCTCACATCGAACGACGGCCCCACGTTATTCGACACCACCTTGGCGGGGACCTGCATCTCCTCGCCCGTCTCTTCGATCAGGATGCACAGGTCGAGCTGCGTTCCGATCGGGAGCGGAGATGATGTGTTGATGAACATTCCAGTGCGCGAGAGGTTGACGATGATGGCCTTTTGCAGCGTTCCGATCGACTTGAACGTACAGTTGAGGCGCGTCCCTACCCGAAGAGAGTCGCGGCGCTCGGAGCCCTTCCGCCGGCCTCCGGGCGTGAGCTGCTGCTCGAGCCGGCACTTGAGCTCACTCCAGCGCTCGAGCTGCTTCACCGAGAGACCGCGGCTGGTGCGCCTGCGGTCGAGCCGGGCGTACTCGAGGAAGAGTCGGGAGATGTTGCGCATGCGAAGCCCCTCTTCGGTACACGATCGGCGATAACGACCAACGACTTGATCGCTTGCCGTCGGCGCCGAAGCGTCAGGCCAGCGCGGCTCCCATGAGATCGACGAAGTTGTCGCAGTAGAAGCGCTGCTTGGCTCGCTCCGAGAGCGCGGCTGTCGTGGCCTCGAACCGCTTGAGCGGATGACGGCCGCCCTCCACGTGAGGGTAGTCGGACGAGAAGAGACAAAGCTCCTCGCCGGCCTGCGAGATGATCCAGCCCACGTCCTCGCTGGGATAGGGGGTCACCCGGATCTGTCTGCGGATGAACTCGCTCGGGCGCAACGAGAGCTGCTGCAAACGCACCTCGTTCTTGTAAAAAGCATCCAGGGCCGAGTCGAGCTGGCGCATCCAGCCCGGAAGCCACGACGCGCCCTGCTCGATGACGCCGCAGCGGAGCCTCGGAAAGCGGTCAAAGACGCCGTCAATGATCATCGTCGCCAGGGTCTGCATGGGCGGGAAGGGGATCGCCATATAGTCCACAGAACGGAAGTTCTCGGCGCCGCCGTGGAAGTCCGGCACCGGCGGCAAGCCGTTCACGAAATAGTTCGGGTCGAGCAGCTGCCCGCCACCGGACACGTGCAGCAGGATGGGCAGGTCGGCCTCCTGAGCCTGTGCCCAGACGACGTCGAGACCGACATGGCTGGGCGAGTGCCCCCGTGGGCAAGCCGAAGCGATCAGCAGCGCCTTGCAGCCCATCTCGATCGCCTCGTGCGCCATCGCCGCGGCGCGCTCGAAATCGCGCAGCGGTACGTAGCCCGTCGGCAGCAGCCGCTTGTCGAGGGAGCAGAAGTCCACCAGCGCGCGGTTGTGAGCGCGGGCAAAGCCATAGGCAAACTCGACGTCTTCCCCATGCTCCGCCTGCTGGAGCGGCCGGTTGGCGAAGGTGTTGAAAACCAGCTGGCTCGAGAAGCCGAGTAGATCGAGCGCGCGCGAGCGGTCCTCCTTGATGAACGAGCCCGTCGCCCGCCAGTTCTTGCGCAGCATGATCTCGGCCTCCTCCCGCGCGCGATACTCGGGCTCGGCGTGACGACGGCGAAGCTCATCGATGAAGGACTCCTCTCCCGGCTTGACCGTGCTCACGTAAAGGGGCTGCATCCGCTCGCGAATCCCGGGATCCGCGTACGGCAAGAGCCAGTCCGGCGTCTCCATCACATGGGAGTCGGCGTCGTGGTAGGTGCGGCCTTCGGCGTAGGGCATTTCCTGGAGTCTCTCCGTAAGCCTAGACCAACGGGTGGTACCGATTCAAGGCGTCATCCCAAGAGCTCGATCAGCTTCGCTCGGATCGCGTCACGCACGCGGCGAAAGCTTGCCAGCCGCACCTCATCGGAGCCGCTCCCGGCGGTTGGATCCCGGCAGGGCCAGTGCAGGCGCTGAACATCGCTCGGCAAGACGGGGCAGACCTCCTCGGCACACAGCGTGACAACGGTATCGATCTCGTCGAACGGGACCTGGCCCAAGCCCTTGGAGAACTGAGAGGAGATGTCGATCCCGAGCTCGCGCATCACGCGCACCGCATAGGGATGGACGGCCGCGGGCATGGAGCCGGCGCTGTAGATCGCGAGCCCCTCGGGGGCGAGCGAGCGCGCGAGCCCTTCCCCCATCTGGCTTCGCGCCGAGTTCGCGACACAAAGGAACAGGAGCGCGCGTTTCGGCGGGTGCATCAAGACCTAAGGGTAGACGCGCCCCTCGCACGCGGGCAAGAGGGCGAGCCCGGATCAGACGGAGGCGTTCTCCGATGCAGCGCCCGAGGGCAGCGAAGCCCGGTAGACGGCGCGGGGCCGGGCGCGCCGCCGCCCCTGTGCTATACGAACGGCGTCAGCAGGGGGGCCACCTTGCCCGAGTTTGTGTTCACGATGCAGGACCTGCGCAAGGTCGTTCCGCATAACCGCGTCCTCCTGGACGGCATCACGCTCGCCTTCCTGCCAGGCGCGAAGATCGGGGTCCTCGGCCCAAACGGTGCGGGCAAAAGCACGCTGCTCCGCATCATGGCAGGCGTGGAAACCGAGTTTACGGGTGAGGCCAAGCCCGCGCCTGGGCTGCGGGTGGGCTATCTGCCCCAGGAGCCCGAGCTCGACCCGAGCAAGGATGTGCTCGGCAACGTCGAGGACGGCGTCGCCGAGGTGCGCGCGCTGCTCAAACGCTTCGAGGATCTGAGCGCGCGCTTCTCCGAGCCTATGGATGACGGCGCGATGGAGGCGTTGCTCCAGAAGCAGAGCAAGCTGCAGGATCAGATCGACGCGCAGAACGCTTGGGAGCTCGACCGCACGCTCGAGATCGCGATGGACGCGCTGCGTCTACCCCCGGCGGACGCGGAGGTGAGCAAACTCTCGGGTGGCGAGAAGCGTCGCATCGCGCTCTGCCGGCTGCTGCTGCAGAAGCCGGAGCTGCTGCTTCTCGACGAGCCCACGAACCATCTCGACGCCGAGTCCGTCGCCTGGCTCGAGCGTTTCCTGCAGGAGTACCCGGGCACCGTCGTGGCCGTCACCCACGACCGCTACTTCCTCGACAACGTCGCAGGCTGGATCCTGGAGCTGGACCGCGGACGCGGCATCCCCTTCAAGGGCAACTACTCCTCCTGGCTCGAGCAGAAGGGGGAACGTCTGGCGCGCCAGGAGAAGCAAGCCTCGGCCCGGCGCCGCACGCTCGAGCGCGAGCTCGAGTGGATCCGCATGAGTCCGCGCGCGCGTCAGGCCAAGGGGAAGGCGCGACTCAACGCATACGCGAGCCTGCGCGCGCAGGAGGAGGCGCGTCTCCCCGAGAGCGTGGAGATCTCCATCCCGCCCGGGCCCCGGCTCGGCAAGCTGGTGGTGGAGGCGAAGCAGCTACGAAAGGGCTACGGCGAGCGCCTGCTGATCGACGATCTCTCCTTCACGCTTCCACCCGGCGGGATCGTAGGCGTGATCGGCGCCAACGGAGCGGGCAAGACGACGCTCTTTCGACTGATCGCAGGTCAGGAGGAGCCCGACGCGGGGTCGCTGCGTCTGGGCGACACGGTCAAAGTAGCCTACGTCGATCAGACGCGAGAGGCTCTCGACGCCGAGGCCACGGTCTGGCAGGAGATCAGTCAGGGAGAGGAACGCATCCGGGTGGGGGCGCGCGAGATTTCATCGCGCGCCTACGTGGCGTCGTTCGGCTTCAGGGGCCCGGATCAGCAGAAACAGGTGGGGCCACTATCCGGGGGTGAGCGCAATCGGCTGCACCTGGCCAAGCTCCTGCGCCGTGGTGCCAACCTGCTGCTCCTCGACGAGCCCAGCAATGACCTGGACGTGGACACGCTGCGCGCCCTCGAGGATGCACTGCTCGGCTTCTCGGGCTGCGTAGTGGTGATCTCCCACGACCGCTGGTTCCTGGACCGCATCGCCACGCACATCCTCGCCTTCGAGGGCGCGAGCCAGGTCCAGTGGTTCGAGGGGAACTACCAGGACTATGCGGCCGACCTGAAGCGCCGGCGCGGGGTCGACGCGGACCAGCCGCATCGTCTCCGCTTCAAGCCTCTTACGGGCTAACGGGTCTGCGCGAGCTTGGTCAAGGCTTCCGTCGATCCCAGCCCCGGAGCACGTAGAGCTCATGCATATTGCGGAACAGCATCAATGCGTCGATTGGAGCATCGAAGGGCTCGCCCCGGAGCTCGCGATAGGCGCGTTCTACGTTGAACAGCAGTCGTTCGGGCTCCGTCCAGTCAGCATAGGGGCCAAGCTCGATCTTTACGGACGCCTCGAGCGTCGATAAGCCCGCTTCGAAGAAGCGCTTCGACTCGCTGTACACGTACTCGAGATACGCCTTCATCTCGTTAGGCCCCTCCACGCCGCAGAGAGGCCCATGTCCCGGCACGATGATCTCGGGCTCCAGCCCCACGATGTAGTCGAGTGCGGAGAACCAGTGGGCATAGGTGCCTTCCCAGCCAATCGGTGTGCAGAGCCTGAAAAGAATGTCGCCGCTGAAAACCACGCGCTGCTCCGGAAGGTGCACGATCAAATCGCCCTGGGTATGCGCCGGTCCCACATAGATCAGCTCTACCGGCACACCGTCCAGATCCAAGCTGAGGCGGTCCTCAATCAACCTCGTGGGCGGGGCGAGCTCGATCCCGGAGAAGTCCCAGTCGGAGAGGCGTTCCGCCATCGCGGCCAGAGCGGGATCCGGGCTCGAGCCGGCGTCGCGGACGGCCTGCATGGCTTCCGGTCGTTCCTTGAGCATGGCCTCCGCACAAAGTCGGTGGCCGATGATCTCGGCCTCGGGAAACAGCTGATTCCCCCAGCAATGGTCCCCGTTATGATGGGTATTGACTACGTATCCGGGCGGCTGGCTCCGCACGCGCTCGTAATGCTTGATCAGCTCGCGCGTATGGCCCAGATCCCAGAAAGTATCGACGACGAGCCCGCTGCCCCGCTTGATCAGACCCGAGTTGCTGTAGCCAAGCCCGCGATCCTCCTGCAGGCAGGCGTAAACATCCGTCGCTACCTCACGCAGCTCCACGCGCCGAGCTTACCATCCTAGGAGGCCCACGCGAGCGCCTCCTCGAGCCGGTCGTCTCCCCAGAAGAGCTCGTCCCCCACGAGAAAGCTCGGCGCTCCGAAGATGCCCCGCGCTCGAGCGGTCGCGGTACGCTCGCGCAGCGCGGCTTTGTTGCCGGGCGCGTTGGCTCGCGCGTGTACCTCCTCGGGATCACGCTCGAGCGAGCGCACAATCTCGCTCAGGACCTCCCACTCGCCAATCTCGCGATCCTCGGCGAAGGCAGCGTGAAAGACGGCGCGTGTGAACTCCGGGCACCACCCTTGCTCCAGTCCCACCAGCGCGACGCGCGCCGCGAGCAGCCCGTTGCGCGGAAACACGCTGGGCCGCTTGAAATCCAGGCCGTGCCGTGCGGCGCGCCGGGCCACATCCCGCCACATATAGCGGCCACGCTCAGGGTAAATGTTGAAGGGGGAGGTCTCCCATCCCCGCTCGGCAAAGATGGGACCCAGCAGAAACGGGCACCAGCGAATAGGGACACCCGCCTCGGCGGCGAGCTTCTCAGTACGCATCACCGAGAGGTAGGAGTAGGTGCTGGCGAACTCGTACCAGAACTCCAGCTCCATCCAGCGCCCTCCCTCGCGATGCAGAGTAGGAAAAACCGTGGTTCGGGGCATCGAGGCCGACGCTGCGATGCTTGACGCTGGCGCACGAGTTCAGTACTCAAGTTCGAGACCATGCGATTGCGGCCGAAGACGACGATGTCGATCCACGTAACCTGGCCCCATCGGGAGGGCGAGGAAGCGCGCGGCCTCTAGCCACTGGTTCCTCAACCCCCTCCCGCCGACCCGGCCGGAGGGGCTCTCTCAGCAGCTCGTCAAACCCTACCCGGTCGGAAAGCGGCGGCCGGAGGCGAGCACATGCATCAGAAACTCGAAATCTCGGTCACGCCCGTGCCGCGGCTGCTGACGCCCGGGTTCGTGGCTTTGCTCCTGACTCAGACCTGTTTCGCCTTCGGCTTCTCGTCGTTCTTCCTGCTGCCCAAGTTTCTGGCGACGAGGCTGAACGCAAGCGCCGTAGAGATCGGGGCGGTCATGGGGGTGTTCGGCGTTTCGGCGGTGGTGCTGATCCTGCTCGTCGGAGTGTGGATCGATCGCTCGCGCCGGCGTCGCTTCGTGACGGCCGGAACGCTACTAATGGCGTTCACGTCGCTAGGCTTTCTGTGGGTCGAGTCTGTGGGGCCGCTGGTGCTTGTGCTTCGCATCCTGCAGGGCGGCGCCTTCGCCCTGGTGTTCATCGCGGCCTCGACACTGGTCGCGGATCAGGCTCCCCCTGAGCGGCTCGGCCAGGCGATCGGGATCTTCAGCGTGGCTATGCTCTCCATGAACGCGATCGCGCCCCCGATCGTTGAGGCGATCGCCGAGCGCGAGGGCTGGGGCCCCGTGTTCGTGCTGGCGGCGCTGGCGAGTTTGCTCTCCTGCGGACTCTCACTCCTGGTGCCGGACGCTCGCACCCCGCCGTCCGCGGAGGACGAGGTACCGAGTCTGGCCGAGGTGGTGCGCCGACCAGGCGTGTTGCGGTTCGTGGTGATCGTCGCGCTCGTGGGAGCCTCGTTCGGCTCGATGGTCACCTTCCACCAGCCCTTCGCGCTCGAGCTCGGCATGACCCGCATCGGCGGCTTCTTCATCGCCTACGCCACCGTGGCTCTTTCCGTGCGCCTGTTCCTGAGTGGGCTGGCGGATCGCGCCGGCCGCCACCGCGTCTCGGTCCTGGCCCTGACCCTATACGCGATCGTGGTGCTATGGATGGCGAACCTGCGGGTGGGGATGCTCGAGTGGATCGCCGCGGCGTTCGGGCTCGCGCACGGGCTCTTCTATCCCGCCTTCAACGCTCTCCTGCTGGAGCAGGCGGGCGAGCACGACCGTGGCAAGCTGATGGCCATCTTCAACGGATCGTTCAACGCGGGCTTCTCCGCGGGGATCATCGGGCTCGGCTTTCTCGCGGAGCTTGCAGGCTATCCAACGGTCTTCGTGGTCGCGGCGGCGGGCAGCTTCGTGGGGCTCACCTTGCTTGTGACGAGTCCCTCCGCTCGGCGTCGATCTCGGCTATGAGCCGCTGGAAGCTGACGAGGCGAGCGGGCGGTAGCTCCCCCCGCTCGGTCGCGGCGCGCACGCTACACTCGGGCTCGCGGTCGTGGCGACAGTCCCGGAAGCGACAGTCGGAGGCGAACCGGGCCACGTCGGGATAGACTTCGTCCAGCAAGTCGGGGTCCACCGGTCCCGTCCCGATCTCACGCAGACCCGGCGTATCCACCACCACGGCGTCACCCGCCAGGCGGATCCAGATGGCCCGCGAGGTGGTGTGACGTCCCTTCTTCATGCTCGTGACCTCGCCCGTCTCCAAGCGCAGCTCCGGCTCAAGCGCATTCAGGAGTGTCGACTTCCCGACGCCGCTATGTCCCGCCAGGACGGTCCGAACGCCGCGTAGCTTCTCACGCAGCGGCGGGAGCCCCTTGCCCGTGCGCGCACACAGAGTGAACACAGGCAGGATGCGCTCGTAGACGCGCACCTCCTCGGGCAACGGCTCGCCCTTGAGCAGATCAAGCTTGTTGACAATGAGAATCGGTTCGAGGCCACCGGCGTGGGCCGCGAGCAGAAAGCGATCGATGGCGCCGGGGCGAAAGCTGGGCTCGAGGAAGGACGCGACCACGGCGAGCTGATCCATGTTGGCGGCGATCACCTGCTCGCTGCGCCGGCGAAGCCGCCGCAAGCGGGTGCGCCGAGGTAATCTCTCCAGCACGATCTCCTTCTCCGGATCGAAGCTGATCTCATCGCCCACGGCCAGGGACAGCCCCTGCTGCGCGTGGCGGCCGATCAGCTTGAGGTCGCACACCTGGTCCTCGGAGACGACTTGACAGCCGCCGCGAAAGACGGTGATCACGATCCCGATCGGCGTCATTCCGGCGTGATGTAGGTGGTCGAGATCCCGCCGTCAACCATGAACGCGGTGCCGTTCACGTACGCGGACTCGTCGCTCGCCAGAAACAGCGCGGCCCAGGCTACCTCCTCCGTGCGCGCAAATCGGCCCGCAGGCACGTGGACCAGCCGTCGCGCACGCGCGTCGGGATCGGCGGTCAGCTCCGCCAGCAGCGGCGTATCGACCGGTCCGGGACAGAGAGCGTTGGCACGAATGTTCTTGCGCGCGTAGATCGCGGCGATCTCGCGCGTGAGCGCAAGCACACCTCCCTTGCTGGCCGTGTACGCGATCTGGGCAGCGGCCGCACCCATGAGCGCGACGAAGCTCGCGGTGTTGATGACGGAGCCTCCGCCGGCGCGCACCAGGGCCGGAAGGCCGAACTTGCAGCCCAGAAAGACCCCCTTCAGGTTCACCCGCATGACCTCGTCCCAGACCTCTTCGCTGGTCTCTTCGGGGCCAGCGTCGTCCAAAGGGAAGATTCCCGCGTTATTGAACAGCACCTGCAGCCCCCCAAAGCAGCGCTCGGCCTCCGCGATCATGGCCTGTACCTCGGGGGCGTTGCCGACGTCGACGCGGAAGGCTTGCGCCTCGCCGCCCGCGCTCCGAATCTCGCTCACAACGCGCTCAGCGCCTGCGACATCGCGATCCGCAGCCAGAATACGTCCGCCCTCGCTGGCAAAGAGCAGCGCCGCCTCGCGGCCGATGCCGCTGGCCGCGCCCGTGATCACGCATACCTTGTCGGTCAAGCGCACGCTGCGCCTCCCGCCCGCTCCACCAGAGCCTCGAAGAGACGGCGTTGAAGCGGATCGTCGGCCACCTGCATCTCCGGATGCCACTGCACCCCGAGCGCAAAGGGATGTCGCTCATAGACGAGCCCCTCGACCACGCCGTCCGCAGAATGTGCGATCGGCCGAAGATCGGACCCGAGCTTGCGCACACCCTGATGATGCCATGAGCAGACCATGAACTCCTCCTGACCATAGATCAGTCCGAGCGCGGCTTCGAGTTCGACACGCACCGGATGGTAGGTCGGCTTTCGAGGCGGCAGGCGGTGGATGACCGACTCTCCACGAACGTCGGGCAGGTGCAGGTCGAGGTCCCCACCGAGCGCCACGTTCATGATCTGCATGCCACGGCAGATGCCCAGCAGCGGGAGCTCCGGACGCGCGAGCGCGCCGCGGGTGAGCTCGAGCTCGAAAGCATCCCGCTCCGGCACCACGCTGTAGATCGTAGCGTGCTCGCCCCCGCCATAGGTCTGGGGATCGATATCACCGCCACCGGAGAGGATCAGCGCATCCACCAGACCCAGCACCTGCTCCACGGACGAGCCCGACGTGGGTACCAGCACCGCGATCCCGCCGGCGCGCACCACGGCGTCGACATAGGCAACGGGTAACGAGAAGGAAGGCGGATCTCCCTCGGGGCCGTAGGTGGTGATCCCGATCACCGGGGCTCTAGCGCGCGTGCCGGAGGTCAGGCGCGCTCCATAAAGCGTGCCAGCTCCCAGGTGGTGACGGCCTCGTCGAACTTGCGCTTCTCGGTGCGCGCGAAGTGGAGATAGTGATCGAGCACCGCATCCCCCAGGGCCTGGCGCAGCATGGTGCTCGACTCGGCGAGCTCGATGGCCTCGGCCAGCGTGCGCGGCAGCTGAGGAACGTTCTCCGCCTCGTAGAGATTCCCGACGAAGATCTCGGGTGGCTCGAGCTTGCGCTCGATCCCGTCGAGACCCGCGGCCAGCAGAGCCGCAAACGCAAGATAGGGGTTCGCGTCCGCACCCGGGATCCGACACTCCACCCGAAGCGACTGATCGTGCCCCACGAGTCGGAAGCCCGTGGTGCGATTGTCGTAGGACCAGCCGATCGCGGTGGGGGCGAAGGTGCCCGGCATGAAGCGCTTGTAGGAGTTCACATAGGGCGCCATGAACAGTGTGAGGGCGCGCGCGTGCGCCAGCAGGCCACCGAGCCAGTTGCGGAAGAGCGGCGAGAGCCGCGCCCGCGTGCCCGGAATCGGATCCCCATCGCCTCCAAAGAGGCTCCGTCTGGCGTCCGGCGCATCCCAGAGGCTCATGTGGATGTGGCAGCTGCTCCCGGCATAGGCCGCGTTCCATTTGGCCATGAAGGTGATCGCCAGCTCCTGGGCGTGCGCGATCTCCTTCGCCGCGTTCTTGTAGAGCACGTGGCGATCGGCCATCTCGAGAACGTCGCAGAACCTCAAATTGATCTCCTGTTGGCCCGGTCCCCACTCGCCCTTGCTGAATTCTACGGGGATGCCCGAAGCCTCGAGGTGGCGACGGATCGTGCCCACAAGCGGCTCGACTTTGGTGCCCTGCAGGATGTGGTAGTCCTCGATGTAGGATCCGAAGGTCTCCAGGCCCTCGTAGTGCTTGGCGCCCGCCGATGCGTACGTCTCGCGCAGCACGAAGAACTCGAGCTCGGAACCTCCCATGGGGACGTAGCCGGCCTCACGGGCGCGCGCGACCTGCCGCTTCAAGACCTCGCGCGGAGCGATCGCAACGGGCTCACCCGTCATCTCATCGAAGAGGTCACAGAGCACGATCGCACTAGTCTCAAGCCAGTTCGCAACGCGCAGGGTGGAGAAGTCCGGCTTGCAAAGAAAGTCACCGTAGCCGGTATCCCAGGAGGTGAAACGATAGCCCGGGACCGGATCCATCTCCATGTCGCACGCGAGCAGGTAATCGCAGGCGTGCATGCCGTGCTCCGCCACCTGCTCCAGGAAGAAGCGTCCCGTGATGCGCTTGCCGATGAGCCGCCCATAAAGGTCGGGAAACACGGTCAGGACCGTCTCGATCGCGCCCGACCGAATCCGTTCCTCGAGCTCCGCCCGGCTCAGGGTTCCTGGGTTCGCGGGTTTGCTTTTCGCCATGCGTGTTCTCCCTACACGATCGCTAGCGTAGTAGAATACGAAAATGACTCAAGCGGAAAAGGAACGCGTTCCGATCGAGAAGGGCTTCTTCACCATCCCCAGAGATCCGTCTGAGCCTCCGAGTCTCCTGGGAACCCGCTGCCGCAGCTGTAGCGAGGTGTTCTTCCCGCGCCGGAAGGTCTGCGCAAAATGCCTTTCCCAGGACACCGAGGACACGCTGCTGGGCCCGCGCGGGACGCTCTACACCTACACCTACGTGCATGTCCCGATGTTCGGCACCAGCCGGACCGACGCGCAGGGCTATGGCGTGGGTCAGGTCGACTTGCCCGAGGGTCCGCGGGTGCAGGCCGTGCTCTCGGGCGGAGCCGAGGACTTCCGTATCGGCATGGAGCTGGAACTGCAGCTGGAAACCTTGCGCGAGAACCGGAAAGGGCAGGACGTGGTGATCTTCCGCTTCCGCCCGCTCGCCGCGGCGTAGGGAGCTGGCATGAAGCTGGAAGATGTCGCGGTCCTCGGCGTGGGGATGTGTCGCTTCGGCGTGCACCGCGACACGACGCTGACGGAGCTCGCGCGCGAGGCCGGCCTCAAGGCCCTCGAGGACGCGGGCCTCGGCTTCCGCGACGTGGGCGAGGCCTTCGTGGGCTACATGCAGGGCCTACCTATGCTCGGCATCAAGATCATGAAGGAGTTTGGGCTAACCGGTCTCCCTGTGACGCACGTCGAGAACGCCTCGGCGACCGGGCTGGTCGCGTTTCGCGAAGCCGCACACGCGGTTGCGAGCGGACGCTGCGATGTGGCACTGGCGCTCGGCTTTGAGAAGATGACCGAGATGGCCTGGGGTGGGGGCGGAGGCCGAGGCATCGGACGCGACGCGATCGACAGCGTGATCCTGCCCGCGGCCTTCTTCGCGCTCTGGGCCATGCGTCGCATGCACGAGCGCGGCACGCGGCCCGAGCATTTCGCCCGCATCGCGGCCAAGAACTGGAACCACGGCGCGAAGAACCCTCTGAGCCATCGGCAGCCCGACCACAAGGTCACGGTCTCGGAGGTGCTGGCCTCGCCCATGATCGCGGAGCCGCTGACAGCCATGATGGCCTGCCCCGTGGACGACGGCGCGGCCTGCGCCATCCTGGGGCGCAGGGACCTGGCTCAGAGGCTCCGGCCCGAGCGACCGCGCGTGAGCGTGATCGCGTCGGCCTTGCAGACCGAGACCTACACCCCCGGCCATACCTTCCTCGGCCCGGTCGTCGGTCCCGCCAGCATGACGCGGGATACGGCGCGCCAGGCCTACGAGCAAGCGGGCGTCGATCCCAGCGACGTCAGCCTGGCCCTGTGCCACGACGCGTTCGCGAACGAGGAGCTCGAGTACTACGAGCTGCTGGGGTTCTGCCCGGAGGGGGATGGCGAGAAGCTGCTGGAGGAGGGAGCCACCCAGCTGGGCGGCCGCATCCCCTTCAACACGGACGGCGGGCTGATTGCGCGCGGTCACCCGGGCGGCCCGACGGGGCTGGCGCAGATCCACGAGCTCGCATTGCAGCTACGCGGCGAGGCGGGACCGCGTCAGGTCGCCAACGCCCGCATCGGTCTGGCGCACCTGGTGGGGGGCGGAAGCGTCTGCACCGTGAACTTGCTCAAGCGCAACTGAGCTTGCAAAGGAAGGGAGGGGCGATGTCGGAAGAGACGGATCTACTCACAAAGGGACGCCAGGTCACAGCCAAGCTCTGGGGGGAGCGCGCCGAAGGCGGGGGCCTCCCCGCGCAGCAGCTAGCGCCGGATTTCTTCAAGCTCGTGACCGAGTTCTGTTTCGGCATGTTCTGGTCGCGCCCTCAGCTCGATCTCAGAAGCCGGAGCCTCTGCACCGTGGCCCAGCTGGCGGCGCTCGGCAAGACCCAGGAGCTCAAGGGACATCTGATCGGCGCACGGAACCTGGGGATCACCCGCGAGGAGCTGATCGAGGTACTGATGCAGACCGCGTGCTATGCGGGCGTACCCGCGGCGGTCAACGCGCTCAACGCCGCTGCCGATGTTCTAAAAAGCTAGTCCGCCTGGGTCCGCGGCGGCGGAAGCTCGAGCTTCACGTTCGCCTGGCGCTCGATCAGCTCGACCAGGTCGCTCCAGTCGCGCTCGCCCAGCCCGGCCCCCAGCGCGGCCACAAAGACCTGCGCGATCTCGGCCGCGACCGGCATGGGCACGGCGCTCTCGCGGGCGACGTCCAGGAGCAGTCCCGCGTCCTTGGCCGCCAGCGCGAGTGAGAACTGGGTCGGGCGGCCCCGCTGATTGATGCCCTCCACCATCCGATCGGTGAAAAAGTTGCCCGCGCCCCCGATACGAATCACCTCGACCATGGTGCGGAGATCGATGCCTGCCTTCGCGGCGAGCGCGAGACCCTCCAGCGAGACCCAAGCGGACGAGAACGCCAGCAAGCTGTTCACGAGCTTGGCCGTATTGCCGAGCCCAAGCGGCCCCAGGTGGAAGGTCGCGCGTCCAAGCTTCTGCAGCACGGGCTCGCAGCGCGCGTAGACCGCTTCGTCCCCGCCCACCATGAACACCAGGGCGCGTGCCTTGGCACCAGGCGCACCCCCGGTGAGCGGCGCCTCCAGGAAGTAACGTCCGGCATGCGTCAGCCTCGCACCAATCTGCCTCACGGTCTCGGGCGCGTTGGTGGAGAGGTCCACGAGCACCGTGTCGGGCGGCGCGCCCTCGAGCCAGGCCTCGGCCACGGACTGGATCGCGGCAGGGCTGGGAAGTGAGGTGAAGGTAATCTCGCTACGCGCGGCGATCTCGCCGGGGCCGTCCGCCCGCACCGCACCGCTTCGAACCAGTGGCTCCGCGCGCGCCTTGTCCGTGTCGTAGACGAAGACCTGGTGGCCATCCTCGATCAGGTTGCTCGCGATCGGGTTACCGATATTACCGAGCCCAATTACCCCAATCCGCATCAGACCACCTTCACGTCCGCACCGAGAACATGCAAATCCTCGTACATCCACCCTCCCCTACGTACCGGCTAGTGAACCACGTACCCAGTCAACGCAGCAAGCGCCGCGAAGCGGCGCGCGCAGTGAGGCGAAGCCGAACGTAGGCGGGTGGCGCGAGCCGCCTCGCGCCGGGACCCGCAAGTCCAGCCGGGACCCGCAGCTACGGTTGCAGGTAGCGCTCCGTGAGGAGGTCCTGACGCGTGCGCAGGTCGACCGGCTGGCCCCTAATGAAGACGTGGGTGGGCCACGTGGTCGGCTCGAACGGGTCGCCGTTCCAGATCACGATGTTGGCCAACGCTCCGGGCTTGATGGTACCCGCATCGACGATGCCGAAGATCTCGGCAGGGACGCGCGTAATGGCCGCCAGCGCCGCTTCGTAGGGATAGCCGGACGCCACCGCGATGCCCGCGGCGAAGCGCAGGCGATGGGCCCGATGGGCCTCGTGCCGCAGCGTAAACGCGACGCGGACGCCGGCACGGTACAGCCGCAGGGCGTTATCCTCGCGACTCTGAAGCGTGTCGAAGGTCAAGGGAAGGTTCTGGAAGGGATCGACCAGGACCGGCACGCGGGCGGCGACGATCTCGTTCGCAACCAGCCAGCCCTCGGCGGCACCCAGCAGTATCACTCGCAGCTTGTGCTCGCGAGCGATCTCGAGCACGGTTCGGATGTCGGCCGCCCGGTCGACCTCGACGACTACCGGGATCTCCTGATTCAACGCACGCCCGAGAACATCGAGGTCGGCAGCGGAGAGGGAGAGCTGGCGCAGCTTGCCGGAGATGTAGGGACCTCGATTGGAGCGGAAAAGGCGTGCGTCCTCGAAGATCTCCCTCAGCCTCAAAAAAGCCCGCGCGCGGCCACCCTTCTGCCGATCGCCCTTGAGCGAGACGTGCAGAGCGAGTGATTTCCGGCGTACGGGCTCGTACTCCACCAGGTCGACCCAGATGGACTGACCCGAGACGAGCCCTCCGGATGGAACGATGACCGCCGAGGTGAGACCCCCCAAACGCGCGATGGGCGTCACGAACGAGGCAGGATTGAAGCTGTCCTCCACGCGCAGCGCGGCCCGCACCGGATCGTGGTCGGGCCCGGCCGTGCCCTCCACCGCAGTGGCCTCGCGCAGCACGTCGGCCACACCCAGACGGGACGAGGGGTCGATCAGGCCCGGGGTCACAACCGCGCCCTCCAGGTTGAGCACGCGCGTCCCCTCTGGCAGGGGCACGTCCTGGCCAACCGCTACCACCCGGTTCGCCTCGATCAGCACCGTCGCCCCCTCGAGGGGCGGCCCGTCACCCGTGTAGACCGTGGCGCCCACCAATGCGACCGTGGCCAGTACTCGAATCATGGCGCCTTCCGAATCCCGAGCTCGAAGTCCGACAGCGGGCGTCCCCGTGGATTCGCACGCTCGTATACAACCTCGCCCGCAATCATGACCAGGTCCGCGCGCGAGTACACGCTGAAGGGGTCTCCCGACCAGACTACGAGGTCGGCTTCCTTACCCGCTTCGATGGTTCCCACCCGGTCCTCGATTCCGATGACCCAGGCGGGGTTCGCGGTGATCCAGCGGATCGCGCGATCGCGGTCGACATCGAGGCCGGCTCGCAGCCCCGCACCCAGAGCCGCCGCGGCCTGCTGGTTCAGGCGCTGAATATCGATCGGGGAATCGGAGTGAAGCGCAACGCGCACGCCGGCGCTGTCGAGCAGAGCGGCGTTCGTGGGAACCGCGTCGAGCAGCTCCATCTTCAGTCCCCACCAGTCTGCCCACACCACGGCCCCCACCTCCTCCTCCGCCAGCACGTGGCGGATCTTGTAGGCCTCGACGGCATGATGGAAGGCGCGCGGCCGCACCCCGAACTCCCGAAACAGGTCGAGACGAACCAGCATCTCGTCCGCGCGGTAGCAGTGATTCTGAATCAGGAACTCGCCACTCAGCACCCGGGCCAGCGCCGCCTTGTCGTAGTCGACCTCTTTCTTGCCCTTGCCTTTCGCCTCGTCCTCTCCAACGCCCTCGCTCGGCGACTCGTAGACCCGCGCCCGCTCCAGGGCCTGGCGCAGCATCGCTACCTCGCCCATACGTGTCGTGGGTCCACGCTTACGCTTCTTTCCGTAGGCGTGTTTGGGGTT
>SMWZ01000010.1 GCA_004356455.1 Deltaproteobacteria bacterium | reverse complement strand
TCGTGTGCACCAATGCGGTATGGCATGCGACCGGAATCACATAGCGTGCGGTCTCGATGGAGCGCTTCTCGATGTCGCGCTCGATCGACTTGCGGAAGGAGGCCGACTTGCGCGTCGAAAGTCGCCACAGGGCCCCGAGCCGCTCGCGCACCACCGGCTTCAAGAGCTCGGTCAGGTCGCGATACGCCTGCCAGGCTTCGAGGATCGCGTGCTCATACAGCGCGCGTTCCTCGCCGCCCAGGGAGGGCGGGACGTGCGCCTGGGCGCGCGTCAGCACCACGTAGCGCTGGCTCTGCTGCTCCGAGTTATAGAACGGATGACGATGCAGAAAGGACCAGACGAGCTGGCGAGACACGCCCTCGAGCGAGAACTCGAAGGTGGCGTGCTGGTACACCGTGTGGTGACCGGCCTCGAAGGTGAGCGGGCCGATGCGGCGACGTTGCCCCGGCGTGATCTCGGACGCCTCGATCACCCGTTCCGCGTAGCAGGTGCGGGCGGCGGCAACCGCGCCGGCGTAGGGCTCGCCGAACCAACGTCGCAGAGCGACCTGAGGTCCTTGATCGAAAACCCGCTGCTCGTTCGGCCTCTCGCGATTCACGGCTCCCCCTGCGCTCAGGATAATGCCTGGGTCGCGCTGGACGCCAGCACGCGGGCGACCTCGTCCTGCTCGAAGCGGGGCAGCGCTCGACCGTCGGTGCGCACGGCACCGCTGCCCTGCAGGGCCTCTGCGATCGAGCCTACCGCGAATCCGCCCGCCTCGAGTCGGGCCCGCGCCTGCGCACTGCGGCCGGCCGGAAAAGCGGCCAGCAGCGTTCCCGACGCGAGCGTCCCCCAGGGGTCCGCGCCCAGGGCCTCGCAGATCGCCCGACCGGGCTCGAACCACAGCACGGCTTCGGGATCGACATGCAGGGCGACCCCCGACGCCTCGCTCAGCTCGTGCAGACCGGCGGCCAGCCCGCCTTCCGTGGGATCGTGCAGCGCGCTCGCTCCCAGCTCGGCGGCCAGCAGGGCGGGCTCGACCACCGAGATCCCGGGCCGGCGCAGTCCCTCGCGCGCCTCCGCCAGCAGCTCGTCGGAGAGCCGCGTCAGGCGGGATGCAGCCTCCTGCGCCAGAACCGCAGCGCCTTCCACGGGAGCGGGGCCGATCTGGAGCACCTGGTCGCCCGGGCCGACCCCGCCGCTGCGCACGAAGTGTCCGTCCTCGCTCAGACCCAGCATCTGGCCCACCACGACCGGCTGCGTCACGGCGGCGGTCACCTCGGTATGGCCGCCGACCAGCGTCGCGCCGATCTCTGCGAGCGCCTCGCGTGTGGCCCGAAACAGCGCCCGCACCTGCTTCGCGCTCGTGCCCTCGGGCAGCAACATGGCCGCCAGGAACCAGCGCGGCCGTACGCCCATCACGGCCACATCGTTGGCATTGACCACCACCGCGTGCGCGCCCAGCGCGCTGCTCGTGAGCGTGATCGGATCCGTGGCTACCACCAACACTCCACCCGGCAGCTCGATCGCGCAGGCATCCTCACCGACGGCCGGACCCAGCAGAACCTCGGGAGGCAGGGTCTCGGGTGCGGGCAGCAGCTCACGCAGGAGCGACGCCGGCAGCTTTCCGAGCCGAAGCGCACCGTCTTTCACGCCCTCAGGGTAGCGCCGAGGCCCGCTAGCGGCCGAGTCGGGCGCGGGTGTTAAACTATTGCCCCGATAGGGCAGCAAACCCCCCAACTTGCGCATCCCGTGCACGGGCCTCGGGCCCGCCACGCATCACCTTTGCTCCGGCGCGTGCGGGGCCGGCGGATGACAGCTGCGCAGCGGCTGCGCGTGGCACGTAGCTTGCGCCAGCACGGGGTGGAGAAGCTTACCGTGCAGCTGAACCCACAAGACAGGCCCACGATCTGGATCGTGTGCGAGCAGCGCGTCCTTTGCGAGACCCTCGCGGCCCAGCTGCGGACCCTGGGCCCGGTGCGGACCGGCCCCCCCGAGCGCGCTCACTGGCGGGAGCAGGAGCTGCCCGATCTGCTGGTGGTCGCGGCGCCGGCGACCGTTCCGGGCGACCTCGCGGGCCTGGAGCGTTTGCTCGGGTTCATGCGCACCCTGCCGCAGCCCGCGCGTGGACCGCTGCCGGCACTCTACGTCGAAGGCGCCGCAGGCCTGCCGCCCGCAGCGCTCGCGAGCTCTCTGATCGACGACCGCCCGGTGCGCAGCATCGGCTGGCCCCTTGAACGCGAGCAGCTCCTGGCCGAGGCGGAGGCGCTGCTCGCAGCGCCCCAACGTCCGCTCAGCCTGCGTGAGCGCGCACGCAGCGAGTGGGTGACGCGGCGCGTGGAGCTGCTGTACGCAGACCTGGAGCTTCCGGCACTGCGTCATGCCATCGACCCGCGCAACGCCGCACGTCCCGTGCTGCTGCTGGGCGAGGGCGGAACCGGCAAGGGACTGCTCGCCCGTTACATCCAGAACCTGGCCGAGCCGGCCCGGGAGCAGCTGCTGCTGATTGCGGCGCCCAGCCTGGAGCCAGGCCGCATCGAGGCGGGCCTGCTCAAGCTGTGCGCGGCCCGCAGGGTCAGCGTCTATCTATCCGGACTGGACCGTGCGTCGCGTGCGGTTCAGGAGGAGCTCGCGCAGCTACTGGGCCAGAGCGGCTGGCTCGGCGTCGAGTCGCTGCGCTGGATCGCTTCGGCGAGCGGGGTGCGACGCATGACGAGCGGCCTGCTCGCGCTGCCCTGGCTGCGCGTGGAGCTTCCGGCCTTGCGCGAGCGGCCGGACCTCGAGCCCCTGGCGCGGAAACTGACGCAGGCATGGGCCCGGCAGGCGAAGCGCGAGGTCGAGCTGGCTGATGACACGCTTGCGCTACTGCATGAGTACGCCTGGCCCGGGAACCTGCAGGAGCTGGAGTCGGTGCTCGAGCGGAGCCTGGCCGCGTCAGCGGGCGCCGTACTGGGAGCGGCGGATGTGCGCATTGCGCCCGAGCCAGGGGCCATCGCTACCCCAGCAACGCCTGCTACGGCTGCAGCATCCGCCCAGCGCAACGCGGACGTGCCAGCGCCGACTGAATCCCTCGCAGCGTCCGCGCGTACCCCCGCTGCTGCAGCCGTCCCAGCTCAAGCGCTCGAGCCGCTCGATCCCGCACTGAACCCTGGTCTCTCCGAGCTGGTGCCGCCGCTGGCACAGGAGTTCCGGCAGCCTCTGCTGGCCATTCGCACCTATACCAGCCTGCTGGACCAGCGGCCGGATGATGCCAGCGTGAGGCGTAAGCTCGGAGCCCTGGTGGAAGGCGATCTGGTTCAGCTCGACGAGCTGCTTTCCCGTCTCGAGCGCTTTATCCGCTTCGAACCGCCCAGACTGGAGCCGCTGGACCTGGCCTCGCTCGTAGCTGCCGAGCTGGAGAAGCGTCAAGCCACGACGCGTGCACGCTCCCTGGTGGTGCTGAGAGAGCTGGACCACGCTGCGCCGCCGGTGCTGGCGGACGCCGAGCAGATCCGCTTCGCGCTGGGCGCGCTGCTGGATCGTGCGTTCCGCATGGTTCCCGCGGGCGGCGACCTCTACATCGGCAGCCTGCATCACCCCGCGGAGGGCGAGCTACCCGCGCGAAATCGTCTCCTGATCCGTTTCCACAGCCCAGAAGAGGTGCTGGTAGCCCCCGACGATCTCCAGGGGCCGAGAATTCCCCTGGACGTGCTCATGGCGCGAGCGCTCGTGCTGCGCATGCAGGGGACCTTCGCCATCGATTCCTCCGGAGCGCAGGACAACGTCATCCTGATCGAGCTTCACTGCTAGCTTTCAGCTAGCGTCGCCTGACCTTGGCGCCTCCGATCAACAGGCTGAGCTGCGTCGTGGGCGGCGCCCAGGCGGCCGGAACGTTGCTGCGCGTGTTCTTCGTCCCGTTGCGGGGCTATCCGCGCGAGATCGAGGACCGCGTGCCCCTGCGTCCAGCGGGTGACATCGCCACGGTTAGAGGCATCGGGCGCCTGCTACGCGTTTTTCGCGCCGGGCGTGTGCGAGTTCCCCCAGACCCGTACCGGCTGGGCGCCGATCCCCAACGCGCCGCCGAGCTCGTGCTGCGCTGTCAGGGCGCACGTGTAGAGCTCAGGGTGGAACGGCGCGTCGAGCGCATGCTGACGGTCTGGACCGACGCGGGCGTGGACCGCATCCGCGGCGTCCTCGACTATACCGAGGACGACGAGGGACTCTCGGTGCTGCGGCGCGGCGGACAGAGCCTGCTCAAGTTCCCGCGTGAGAGCCTGATTCGCTTCGCTCCCTCTTCGACGGAGCGGCTCGAGGTACTTTCGGTCGAAGTTCCGTCAGGTTTGCGCTTGCGCTGAGGCTGCAAAAGTGATTTAAGTGGGCAAGCGGGTTGCTGCCGCTCCGAAGGGCCGGGATAGCCGCTGGGGGGTAGGAGATCCCAGGCGCGACGGAGCGGCGCCCCGCGACCTTTACTAGCGGGTTATCGGCGAGCAGTGCTCGCCTGCCCGCACGGCAGGCGACTTCGTGCCTGCCTTTGACTCGCAAAGTGAATCCCGAGGGATAACCCGCTAGGGTTCATGCATCATGTTCGGGATCGGCATGCCGGAGCTGTTGGTGATCCTGGTGGTGGCGCTGCTTGTCCTCGGACCCAAGCGTCTACCCGAGGTCGCGCGATCCCTGGGACGAGGAATCGCCGAATTCCGGCGCGCTTCGACCGAGCTACGTCAGTCGTTGAACGCACAACCCGAGGAGCAGTCGGAGAAGCAGCGTTCGAGCACCGGTCCCAAGCCAGAGCAAGGGGCTAAACAGGAACGCGACAGCGACAATTCCCGGGATGGATGACACTCCGCGTCCCCTCATCGACCATCTTCACGAGCTGCGGCGAAGACTCTTCTGGATCTTGGGCACGTGGGCCATCTTTGCCGGGATTGCGGGTTACTGGGTCAAGGACGTATTCGAGCTGCTGATGGGACCAGCCATCGGCCCGGTGCGCGCCCACGGCCATAAACTCATCGTGATCGCTCCCCCCGAGCTTTTCTTTACCTACGTAAAGTCCGCGCTGCTGGCCGGATTCGTGGTGTCGATCCCCATGACTCTCTACCAGATTTGGACCTTCGTTTCGCCCGGGCTCTACAAGAACGAGCGACGCTTCGCGATGCCCTTCGTGCTGGCCACGAGCATGCTCTTCTTCAGCGGCTGCGCCTTTGGCTACTTCGTCGCGTTCCCGAACGTATTCGAGTACTTCCTCTCTTTGGAGGCGGACTACGTCACCACGAGCTGGACTACGAACACGCTCTTCTCCTTCATGTCGCGGCTCTATCTCGCCTTCGGGATCTCTTTTCAGCTTCCGGTCGTCATGTTCTTCCTGGCTCTGGCGGGTATCACCCGACCCGAGGCGCTCGCCCGCGGGCGCAAGTACGCGGTCGTTGTGATGTTCGCCGCCAGCGCCGTGCTGACGCCGCCGGATATCGTGAGCCAGGTCATGCTCGCCCTACCGCTCTGCGTGCTCTACGAGAGCGGGATCTGGATCTCGCGCGTGGTGGTCAGAAGACAGAGCGAGAGCGCGACCCCGTCGGCGGCCGAATAGCTCGTGAGCTCCACAAGCATTGACGCGGTGTTGCTGGACATGGGGGGGGTACTCATACCGGAGGTGCCGAGCTACGACGCTGCGGCCCGTGACGCGATCCTGCTACGCAGACTGAACGCAGCGGGGATCGACGATCCGGAGCAGCTCGTGGTCGAGAGCGGCCGGCGTCTGCGCCAAGCGTACCGCGATCTGGATGCCGAGGCCGTTCAGCCGAACCTGGACGAGGTGCTTGCGGAGCTCAGCGCACCCGTGCGGCGCGATCTGTTGGACGCCTTTCGGCGCGAAGTGGCACAACCTCCGTATGCTAACGTGCCAGAGCTGGTGGCCGAGCTGTCCCATCGCTATAAGCTCGGCCTGGTTTCGAACACGGTGATCCCGGGCGATCACCACGCCCGCTCCCTCGAGTCCGCGGGCATCCTGCAGTATCTGGAAGCAGCGGCCTGGTCCGCCAATTTCGGTAAGCGCAAGCCTGACCCGGCGATCGTGCTTTACGTGCTGAGTGAGCTCGGTATCGCTCCGGAGCGGGCCGTGCTGGTAGGTGACAAGATCCGCACCGATATCCTGGGAGCCAGTCGCTCTGGTGTGCGGTCCATCTGGCTCTGCAAGCCCGGTACGCCCCACACGGGTGAGGCCGAGCCTGACTTCATCATTCAGGACCTGAGCGAGCTGCCCGCGCTCTTGCTCAGGATCAGCCCGGGTTCAGGCCCATGACACGCGCCATGAAATAATCGTGGAAGCCTTTCGCATCCACACTCGTTGCGCAGCGCATGCGAAAGCTCGCCTGCGTAGGCTTCTTGCGCTCGTACGTGCGAAGCAGTTTTCCCTCGATCGTGGGCTCGATCTCGAGCTCTTCGAAGCTGCAGAACGACTCGTCATGGGCGCTCGCCAGCGCCAACGGGTCGTGCAAGAAGGCGACGTTATCGTCTTCGACATCGCAGCCGGCCGAGCCGAAGATCCGCTTCTGGAGCGGCGTCCAGATACGGATCGCTTCCGCTAGCGCGTCGTGAAAGGCGGTCCCTCTCGCATCCAGGCGCTCGAGATCGGCGCGCGTGAGCCAGGTTTGGAGCGTAACGTCGGCAGTCACCAGCCGCGTCGGAATGCCGGAGCGCAACACGACGTACGCCGCCTGCGGGTCCGCACACAGGTTGTAGTCGACGCCCGGCTCGAAGACGTGCCCGCCATACTCGGCCCGACGCACATGTCCACCCATCAGCGTGAGACCACGTATGCGGCCGACGAGATCTGGGTCCAGCATGAGCATGACCGCCAGATTGGTGAGCGGGCCGACCGCAACCAGCTCCAGGTCGTCGTGGGTACGCAGCAGCCGCGCCAGGGCGGAGACCGCATGCTCTTCCTCAATCGGGGGCGCAGGCTCCGACTCGAAAATGCCCACACCCTCGTGTCCGAACCAGCTGAAGCCCTCGCCCCCAAGCACGGGAACCCGGCACCCCGCATAAACGGGAATCTCGCCGCGCCCGGCCAGCTCCAGCAGCCTACGCGAAACCTGGGCCCGCAGCCGTGACTCTCGTCCCACATGGGTGATCGCAACCAGCTCGAGCTCCGGCGAGGCCAGTCCTAAAGCCAAAGAGAGCGCGTCGTCGACATCCGAAGCCATGTCGGTGTCGAGCACGATGCGCCGCGCCATCACTCCCCTTCGAGCGGCTCGATGATAACCAGCAGGGTCCCGGTCTCGACGGCCCCGCCCTCCTGGATCGTGATCTTGGTGACCACGCCCTGGATGGGGCTGCGCAGCTCGTTCTCCATCTTCATGGCCTCGATCACGACCAGACCCTCGTCCATCTCGACCTGCTGGCCGACCTCGACCAGGATCTTCACCACCTTCCCCGGCATCTGTGCCCTGAGCTCCTGCTTACCGCTCGCCAGCGGGATGGCCACGCTCATCAGGGCCTTGCGGCGTTCATCCACCGCGGTGAAATCGAAGGCGCTGGTCCCGATGTGGACATCGAGTGTTCCGTCCTCGCGAGCGTCGACACTGCCTTCGTACTGTCTCGATCCGATCAAGATGGAGTAGACGGTTCGGGCCGTCTTGCACGCATCGACGCGCACCGCAGGGCCGTTGTCGATGCTGATGTCGAACGCGTCGCCGCCGGCAGCACTCACCTCCACGTGGAAGGTGTCGCCCCCCTGGGTGATCTCGTAGCGCATCTAATGAGGTCCCCGCATCTGCCCACGGCGACCGAAGTACCTCCAGGACTGGCCCGGAGCACTGCGGGAGCGCAGCGGCTGAGAGCGGGCGGCGCAGTCCCGATCGCGCTTATAAGCCGCGATGGCTGCCAGCATCACGCCTACGCGCCGCTCCTCCTCGTCGGGCGGAAGCGTGCCGGCGCTGGACGGCAGAATCTCGTTCTCGATAAAGCCAGTGTCGAAGTGGCCCTCAACGAAGCTCGGGTTCTCCATTACGATCCGATGGAAGGGAATCGAGGTCTTGATCCCCTTGACCACGAACTCCTTGAGCGCCCTCCGCATGCGAGCGATGGCTTCCGATCGATCACGCCCCCAGCAGATCAGCTTCGAGATCAGGGGATCGTAGTAGACGGATACCTCCGCTCCGGGATAGACGCCCGCGTCGTTGCGAACACCGGGCCCCCCCGGCGGGCGGTACACCAGGATCTCGCCCGGCGAGGGACGGAAGTTCTGCTCGGGGTCCTCGGCGTAGATGCGACACTCGATGGCCCAGCCGTTGATGCCCAGATCCTGTTGCGAGAACCCGATCGGCTCCCCGGCGGCGATCCGAATGCCCGTCTTGACGAGATCGACGTTCGTCACCATCTCCGTCACCGGGTGCTCGACCTGGATGCGTGTATTCATCTCGAGGAAGTAGAAGTTGAAGTGCTGGTCAACCAGGAACTCGCAGGTTCCCGCGCCCTCGTAGCTCACGGCCTTGGCTGCGGCGACGGCCGCCTGGCCCATCTCCTCGCGTAGGGCGGGCGGAAAGCGGTTCGCCGGCGCCTCCTCGATTAGCTTCTGATGACGTCGTTGGATAGAGCACTCGCGCTCGAAGAGATGAATCACGTTCCCGTGCTGATCGCCCAGGATCTGGATCTCGATATGCCGCGGCTTCTCTACGAACTTCTCGACGTAGATCGAATCATCGCCGAAGGAAGATCCGGCTTCGGAGCGGGCCCGCTTGATCGCTTGCTCCAGCTCGGCCTCCTCCTGGACCAACCTCATCCCCTTGCCGCCACCACCGGCCGAGGCTTTCACGATGACGGGAAGACCGATCTCCATAGCGAAGGACCTGGCCGCGTCATCCGTCAGCTTCTCCATCGAGCCGGGCACGATCGGAACCCCGGCCTCAGCCATACGCCGACGGCTGACGACCTTGTCGCCCATCGCCTCGATGGTGTCGGGGCGGGGTCCGATGAAGACCACACCGGCGTCGGTGCAACGCTGCGCGAACTTCGCGTTCTCCGAGAGGAAGCCGTAACCAGGGTGAATGGCCTCGGCGCCGGACTCTCGCGCGATCGCAAGGATGCGGTTGACATTGAGATAGCTCTCCCGCGCCGGCGCCGGACCGCAGGGATAGGCCTCGTCCGCGTAACGCACGTGCAGGGAGTTCCGGTCCACATCCGAGAAGATCGCGACGGAGCCGATACCCAGCTCCCGGCAAGCTCGAATCACCCGCACCGCGATCTCGCCCCGGTTGGCTATGAGTACCTTTTTGAAGGGCGGCGAAGGGGGAGCCGGCTTCACAGCGGGATGTTCCCGTGCTTCTTGGGGGGATTCTGGTCCTTCTTGTTCTCGAGCATCACCAGCGCTTCGACGATTCGGGCGCGTGTTTCCTCGGGCTTGATGACCGCGTCGATGTACCCCAGCGCCGCGGCTTTATAAGGATTGGCGAAGGTCTCGCGATACTCGGCCACGAGACGCTCCCTCGTTTCCTCCGGCCGGTCGGACTGCATCAACTCATCCCGGAAGATGATGTTTACCGCCCCTTCCGGGCCCATCACCGCGATCTCAGCCTGCGGATACGCGTAGTTGATGTCGCCCCGTAGGTGCTTGGAGCTCATGACGTCGTAGGCCCCGCCGTAGGCCTTACGCGTGATCAGGGTGACCTTGGGCACCGTGGCCTCGGCATAGGCGTAGAGCAGCTTGGCCCCGTGGCGGATGATGCCACCGAACTCCTGGGCGGTGCCGGGCAGGAACCCCGGTACGTCCACGAAGGTGACGATCGGGATGTTGAACGCGTCGCAGAAGCGCACAAAGCGCGCTCCCTTGATGGAGGCATCGATGTCGAGGCAGCCCGCGAGATGGTTCGGCTGGTTGCCCACGATCCCCACGCTATAGCCTCCGAACCGCGCGAAGCCCACTAGAATGTTCTTCGCCCACTGCGCGTGGACCTCGAGGAAGATCCCATCGTCCGCCACCATCTCCACCAAAATCTTCATGTCATAGGGCTTGTTCGCATTGTCCGGCACGTAGTTGCGTAGGGCCGGATCCGCGCGCTGAGGATCATCATCGGTCGCAACGAACGGTGGATCATCCATGTTGTTCTGGGGGAGGAAGCTCATGAGGGCGCGGATCATACCGAGGCACTCTTGCTCGCTGCCGCTGGCGAAGTGGGCCACGCCACTGCGCGAGTTGTGAGTCATCGCGCCTCCGAGCTCTTCCTTAGTGACCTCTTCGTGCGTGACCGTCTTGATCACATCCGGACCCGTAATGAACATATTGCTCGTGCCCTTCACCATGAAGATGAAGTCGGTGATCGCGGGCGAGTAGACGGCGCCGCCAGCACAAGGGCCCATGATGGCCGAAATCTGAGGAATTACGCCGGAGTACTGCACGTTCCGGAGAAAGAGGTCCGCATAACCCGCGAGCGACACCACACCCTCCTGGATGCGCGCGCCGCCCGAGTCGTTGAGTCCGATCACGGGCGCCCCCACCTTTGCCGCGTGGTCCAGGATCTTGCAGATCTTCTCGGCGAAGGCGCCCGAGAGGGAGCCTCCGAACACGGTGAAGTCCTGCGAGAAGACGAAGACGATCCTCCCATCGATACGTCCCGACCCCGTGATCACGCCATCGCCGAGAATCTGGTTTTCGTGCATATCGAAGTCGGTACAGCGGTGGGTCTTGAAGCGATCGAGCTCTCGAAAGGTCCCGGGATCGAGCAGCAGCTCCAGCCGCTCGCGCGCGGTCAGCTTACCGGCTCGGTGCTGGCGCTCGACGCGCTCCGCGCCTCCGCCGAGCTCCGCGCGGGCGTTCAGCTCATCCAGCTTCTTGATTTTCTCCTCGACCGACAGACTCAGTACTCCTTCTGCGCTTGCAGAACCGTGATCGCCGTCAGGTTGACGATGTCCTCGACGCTCGCGGTGGGTTGGAGGGAATTCACCGGGCTGCGCATCCCCATCAGGATGGGACCGACCACGCTGGCCTCGCCCGCGCTGCCCATCAAGCGCACGGCGATGTGTCCGGACTCGAGGTTCGGGAAGATCAGCACGTTGGCCTCGTCCTTGAGCGCTGAGAATGGGAAGCGCGACGCGCGCTTTGATGGCTCCAATGCAATGTCGGCCTGCATCTCGCCGTCAATCTGGAGGTCCGGCCAACGCGCTTGAGCGATGCGCACCGCATCTCCCACTAAGTTCGAATGCTCGCTGTGTGCACTGCCGAAGTTAGAAAAAGAGAGCATCGCAACCGCCGGCTCGAAACCGAACCATTGGGCGGTGGCGGCTCCCAGGCCCGCGATGTCCGCCAGGTCCTCTGCCGAGGGTCGGATATTGAGCGCCGCATCGGCAAAGAACATGACCCGCTTCGGCTGAATGATGATGTAGACCCCAGCGGCACGGCGGTGTCCCTCCGCGAGACCCACGATCTCAAGCGCCGGGCGAACCGACTCCGGGTACGACTTCGTGAGCCCCGCCACCAGACCGTGCGCGTCGCCCATGCGGACCATCATCACCCCGAAGTAGCTCCGGCGCTGGAGCAGCCGCGCAGCGTCTCCCTCCGTCACGCCCTTGCGACGCCGCAGGTTCGCCAACTCCTTGCGATAATAGATCCGCTTCTCGGACTTCTTGGGGTCGATCACCGAGACTCCCTTGAGGTCGACCCCGAGAATCTCGGCCTTCTCCCGTACATCGTCCTCGTCTCCCAACAGGATCGGCTCCGCGAGGCCCTCCTCGCACAGAATTTGCACGGCGCGCAGGACGCGCTCTTCGGTGCCCTCGGGCAGTACGATGCGCTTGCTCTCCCGCTTGGCCTTGTTCATGACCGAGCGCATGACCTCGCGCGAGCCACCCAGGTATCGCTCCAGCCGCTCTCGATACTCGCCGAGATCGATGTCGATGCGCGCGACGCCCGTGCGCATCGCAGCCTCGGCCACAGCGCTAGCCTCCCAGAGCAGCACCCGGGGGTCGAAGGGCTTCGGAATAATATAGCGGGGGCCGAACTCGAAGCGCTCGCCTTCGTAGGCGCGAATCACCTCGTCCGGCATGCCCTGGGCGCCCTGCTTCGCCAGGTCGGCCAGCGCGCGCGTCGCGGCGAGCTTCATCTCCACATTGATCTTGCGTGCGCGCACGTCGAGGGCGCCCCGGAAAATGAACGGGAAGCCGAGCACGTTATTCACCTGATTCGGGTAGTCGGAACGGCCCGTTGCGATGATCGCGTCGTCGCGCACCTCGGCCACCTCTTGCGGCGTGATCTCGGGATCGGGGTTGGCCATCGCGAAGATGAGCGGCTGGTCCGCCATGCTGCGCACCATCTCCTTCGTGACCAGACCCGCCGCGCTCACACCAACGAACGCGTCGGCGCCACGCAGAGCGTCCGCGAGGGTCCGCGCCTCCGTCTGACGCGCGAAGCGCGCCTTGTAGGGGTTCATGCCCTGTTTCCGACCCTCGTAGATCACGCCTCGGCTGTCCGTCATGAGGATGTTCTCGAGAAGAACACCGAGCTTGACGTACAGGTCCGCGCAGGCGATGCCGGCGGCACCCGCGCCGGCAAAGACCACCTTCACATCCTCGATCCGCCGGTTGGTCAGCTCGAGCGCGTTCAGGAAGGCCGCCGCCGAGATGATCGCGGTGCCGTGTTGGTCGTCATGGAAGACCGGAATGTCGAGCGCCTCGATCAGCGCTTCCTCGATCTCAAAACAGTCGGGAGCCCGGATATCTTCGAGGTTGATGCCACCGAAGGTGGGCTCTAGCAGCTTACAGACCCGTATAACTTCCTTGGGATCCTCGGTGGCGAGCTCGATGTCAAACACATCCACGCCCGCGAAGCGCTTGAACAGAACCGCTTTGCCCTCCATCACCGGCTTTCCCGCGAGCGGCCCGATATTACCGAGACCCAGCACCGCGGTGCCGTTCGTGACCACCGCCACCAGATTGGCGCGGTTGGTGTAGAGGAAAGCGTCATCGGGTCGGCGGACGATCTCCCGGCAGGGCTCAGCCACGCCGGGCGTGTAGGCCAGGGAGAGGTCCCGCTGAGTATCGCAGCGTTTCGTCGCGACGACTTCGATCTTGCCGGCTCTTCCGCTGCGGTGATACTCGAGTGCTTCTTCCTTCGTGATCATGGCGCTCTACCTCCTCGCCCGAACGAAAAACCACCCCCAGCGAGGGGTGGACGAGACAGAATATCACGCGCGACACGCCCCACGAGCGGGAGCCGGGGGCCGACACAGACTAGGGCCGGTTTTTGACTTTCTCCCAATCGGCCAGAAAGCGCTCGATGCCAATGTCGGTGAGTGGGTGCTTAGCGAGGCTCTGGAACACGGCCCAGGGCATGGTCGCGATATCCGCGCCCATACGGGCGGCCTCCAGGACATGCAGAGGGTGCCGGATGCTAGCCACGAGGAGCTCCGTGCCAACTTCGTAGTTGGCAAAGATCTCCAGAATCTGCTGGATCAGCTCCATCCCGGGAATCTGGATATCGTCCAGCCGGCCCACGAAGGGCGACACCATGGACGCCCCCGCCTTGGCTGCCATCAGCGCCTGGATGGGGCTAAAAATCAGCGTGCAATTGATCTTGATGTCTTGCTTCGAGAGCGTGCGAATGGCCTTCAGACCCTCGATGGACATGGGGATTTTGACCACGATGTTGGAGGCCATCTTGGCCCACTCAAGCCCCTCCCGGACCATCCCCTCCGCGTCCAGGGTCACGACCTCGGCACTGATGGGGCCTTCGACGAGCTTTGCGATCTCGCGCACCAGCTCCCGAGGCTCGCCCTCCTCCTTGGAGAGGAGGCTCGGGTTGGTCGTCACGCCGTCCAGCAGCCCGAGCTCAGCTGCCTCCCGAATGTGGGGGACGTGAGCAGTGTCGAGAAAGAACTTCATAGCTTTGAGACCTCCAGGCACACGCGACTCCGCCCGGCGGAGGAGCCCAGGCCACGCCCTACTATCTTAGCCCGTTCAAGCTTCTCAACGCGGAGTGGATCGTCAAGGGCCCCCAGCAGCTGGCGGGCGGAGAGGCCGCTGCGGGGATCCCGGACCTCGGGGGTCAGCTCCACCAGGGGCTTCAGCACGAAGCGCCGGCGCTGGAAGGCCGGGTGGGGGAGCACCAGGCCCGGGGACTCCAGGACCTGGAGGCCCACGAGCAGCAGGTCCAGATCCAGCACCCGCGGGGCCCAGCGCTCGCCCCCCGGCCAGCGGCCGGCGCGGCGCTCGAGCCCCTGCAGTCGGCGCAACAGCGAGGCGGGCGCGTCGCTCGTCTCGAGCTCAGCCACGGCGTTGATGTACCAGGGCTGCGGCCGCTCGCCAAGCGGCTCGGCCCGGTACAGCGACGACACGCGCAGGCGGCCCCAGCGGTCCAGCTCGAGCAGCGCGCGTTCGACCTGTCGTACCGGATCACCGAGATTCGCACCGACCCCGATATAGGCCCTGCACCTCAGGGCCCGTCCTCCTTTCCCACCTCGACGCTCTCCTCGGCCTCCGCTGTCACCACATCCAGCAGCAGCAGGCCGACCCCGATCACGATCGCACTGTCGGCCACATTGAAGTCAGGGAAGATGAACAGACCCAGGTCGAACTGGAGGAAGTCGATCACCTCCCCCAGACGAACCCGATCGATCAGGTTGCCCAGGGCTCCCGCGAGCACCAGACCCAGAGAGGTGGAGGACAGACGGTCGCGCGCCTCGACCTTGCGATAGAAGGACGCGATCAGGCCCAGTGCGACCAGCGTGAGGACGATGAAGAACGCCACGTGGACGTCCTGCGCCAGACCCAGCGCCGCACCCGGATTGCGCGCGTGCGTGATCGAGAAGAAGCCGGGGATCACACGGATGGGATCCAGCGGCGAGACGTTGGTCGCGATCCAGTACTTGGTGACCTGATCGACGGGAAGTACAACTCCCACGACCAGAAGCAGCGCGCGCAGCTTCGGACTCACGGTTGGCTCTCTACCACAGGCCTCAGGAAGCTTCCAGGCCGGCCGCCACCGGCATCCAGAGAATCGGCCTGTCGACGCAGGAGCGCCGCCTCATCGGCTTCCCCGGCCCGATCTCGCAGCTCCGCCTCGACCCGCAACACCCGGGCGATCCAGCGTGGCTGCCCCGTCGGCGTGAGCGAGAATAGCAGCTGCGCCTGTTCCAGGTACCGAAGCGCCGCATCCTCCTCGTCGGATTCAGCCGCAACCTGGCCCAGCACGAGGTACGCATACGGATTCCGGCCGTCGATACGCAAGGCGCGCGAGGCGAGCTCCTGCGCTGTGCGTAGCTCCCCGCGCTCGCGGGCCTGCGCGGCTCGGATGACCAGGTGGATCGATGCCCGCGGCGGGCCCTCCGCTGCCAGGGCGGCGGCCTCCTCGAGCGTGCTGGGCTGCTGGGAATCCAGTGCGGGCTGGACCGCACAGGCCACACCCCAGCCGAGCAGCGCGCTCAGCAGGCGCCAGCGCATCAGAGCCGCTCCTTGAACCAGTCGAGCATGCGATCAAGCGCGGTCTGCGTTCCCGCCGCTCCACAGCTTCGCGTTGGCGCGGTGCCCCGCAGGAAATACTCCGGGGCGCCCGGACAGTCGCGCGCTGCGCGCAGGCCCGATGCGCGATGGATCGCCACGCGCTCCAGCGCCGGAGGCGGCACGAACGACGAGCGGCCATCCGGCCCGCGATACTGCATCAGGAAGTCGGCAAAGATCGGCAGCGCCGCGACCGAGCCCGGAATCCCCAGCCCCTTGCCATCGTCGAAGCCCACCCAGACCCCGACCAGCAGATCGGGCGTAAAGCCAATGAACCAGGCGTCTCGGAAGCCACTCGTGGTGCCGGTTTTCCCGGCCACCTCGCCTCGGTAGCCAAGCCGGCGCAGCGCCCGACCCGTGCCGCGGTCCACGACGCCCCGCAAGAGCGAGGTGACCAGAAAGGTCTCGTCCGGCTCGAACGCGCGCACGAAGTCGAGAGGTTTGCGGTCCAACACACGGCCCCCTTCGCTCACGACCTCGACGTAGCTGCGCAGAGCCGGGACCACACCGCCACTGGCCAGCACGGCGTAGGCGCGCGCTATCTCGAGCAGCGTCACCTCGAAGGCACCCAGCGCGATGCTGGGGACGGGGTCGAGCGGGCTTTCGATTCCCATCTGGCGCGCGGCCCGGATGATGCGCTCCGGACCCACACTGAGTCCGAGACGCGCCACGGGAACGTTGAGTGAGCCCTCGATCGCCTCTCGCAGCGTCACCTCTCCCCGGAACTCTTTGTCGTAGTTGGTGGGCGTCCACTGCCCGCCGGGTATCGAGACCTCGAGCGGCTCGTCCTTGAGCATCGAGGCCAGCGTGAAGGGAGGCACACGCTGCCCGAGCCGCGCGAGCGCAGCGAGGGCTACCACGGGCTTGAAGACGCTGCCGGGCTGCCGATGTGCCTGCGTGGCCCGGTTGAACTGACTACGCCCGTAGTCGCGACCTCCCACCAGCGCCACGATCTCTCCCGTCACCGGCACCAGCGCCACCAGCGCGGCCTGCAGCGGGGACTCCTCCCGTCTCAGCGTCGGAAAGTCGCGCTCCATGCGCTCGAGCCCCCCGCGTACGGCTCGGTTGGCCAGACGCTGAGCGCGCGGGTCGAGTGTGGTGAAGATGGAGAGTCCTTCGCTTGCGAGGATCTCATCACCGTAGACGCGCGTCAGGTCCTGGCGCAGGAACTCCACGAAGTAGGGCGCCGGGTTGTCCTCGACCAGGTAGCCGCGCACCCCGAGGCCCGCGGCCAGTGCATCCTCATAGGCGACGGGACCGATGCGACCTTCCTTGATCAACACCTCCAGCACCAGGTTTCGACGCTGGAGCGCACGCTCGGGATGCAGGTAGGGCGAGTAGAGGGCCGGACCCTTGATCACGCACGCCAGCAGCGCGGCCTCGGCCAGCGTCAGGGCGCGTACATCCTTTGCGAAATAGTAATGTGTTGCCTCCCCCATGCCGTGGATCGACACCGAGCCGCGCTGCCCCATATACACCTCGTTGAGGTACGCCTCGAGGATCTCGTCCTTGGTATGGCGGCGCTCGAGGAGCAGCGCCATCACCGCCTCCAAGAGCTTGCGCACCAGCGTACGGTCGGCCGTAAGGTAGAAGTTCTTGACGAGCTGCTGGGTGAGGGTGCTCCCTCCCTGAACCACGCGACCCGCACGAAGGTTGGCAAGCGCGGCACCGATGATGCGAGAGAGCCGAACACCGCTGTGCTGGTAAAAGCGACGGTCTTCGATGGCAAGGATCGCGTCGATCAGATGAGCAGGGACCTCATCCAGCCGCAGCAGGCGACGATCCTCGCGGCTCTGCCCGTGAAATTGCGCGACGAGCTCGGGCTCCACCTCGACCGTGTCCAGCTCACGCCCCCGGGCGTCCTGCAGCGAGACGATGCGCGAGGCCTCGTCGAGGCGCACAACGACGTGCGCGCCGGCGAACTCGCGATAGGGGTAGCGAAACGGGCGCAGCCCGACCTCGATCCTGCGCCCGGCTAGGCTGTACTCGCCGGGCTGGGGAGCGGGCGAGCGGGCGGCGTGATAGTTGAGCCGCTCGAGACGATCGATCAGACCCGCGCGCTCGATGTCCAGACCCGGAAACAGAACCAGGGGTGCGGAGAGAACGCGCGAGGGCACCGCGAAGAGCCGGCCACGGAAGCGCGCCTCGACCTGTCGGTCGAGCACGACCCCCATCCACACCGCCCCGAGCAGCCCCGCGACCAGCGTGAGCGCGGCCCCGATGATCGCCAGCCGAACCCTATTCATCACCAAATGCTAGCGCGAAACTAGCGGGGTATCGGCGGCAGAGCCCTACTACCCGGGTAGCGGCGGGGCAAGCCCGCCTGGCGGGAGGCGCGTGACTTCGTACGCGCCTGGGTTCCTGCACTACGCTCGCCTCCGGCTCGCTGCGCGCGCCGCTCCCCGGCGCTTGCGAAACTAGCGGGATATCGGCGGCACAGCCGCCTGCCCGCGCTACGCTCGCCTTTGGCTCGCTGCGCGCGCCGCTCCCCGGCGCTTGCGAAACTA
>SMWZ01000126.1 GCA_004356455.1 Deltaproteobacteria bacterium | reverse complement strand
GAAGCGGCGGATCTGGTCGAACGCCTCCTGCTCCGAAGCCACCTCGTTGTCGACCACACCGCTCACCCGCGTGTGGATGTGGGAGCCGCCGAGATCCTCCTTTTCAATCTCCTGCCCGATGCCGCGCCGCACCACCGGGGGTCCGGCCACGAACACCTGCCCGGTGCCGCGGGGCATGAGCGAGAAGTGAGAGAACACCACCCGGGCCGCCCCCAGGCCGGCCACGGGGCCGAGCGCCGCGCTCACTACCGGCACGGTCGAGAGCAGCTCGGTCATCACGTCCATGCCGGGGTTGAAAGGGACATAGGTGCGTTTCATCCGGTCGAGCGAGCGCACGCTGCCGCCGCCGCCCGTTCCGTCCACCAGACGAATCATAGGGATGCGCAGCTCCAGGGCCATACGTTCTGCGTAGGTGAACTTGTATCCCACTGCGCCGTCGGCGGCTCCACCTCGAACCGTAAAGTCGTCTCCGCCCACCACCGCGCGACGTCCGTCGAGCTGACCCGTGCCCAGCACGAAGTTGGCCGGGCGGATCGCGGACAGCCGCTGGCCCTCGTAGCTCGGCACGCCGGCCAGCACGCCGGTCTCGTGGAAGGTTCCGGGATCGAAGAGCCGATCGATCCGCTCCCGAACCGTCAACCGTCCCGCATCGTGTTGCCGCTGGACCCGCTCGGGCCCGCCCAGCTGCGCGGCGAGCTCCGCCCGCCGCCT
This sequence comes from Deltaproteobacteria bacterium, assembly GCA_004356455.1. Lineage (GTDB taxonomy): Bacteria > Myxococcota_A > UBA9160 > SZUA-336 > SZUA-336 > SMWZ01. The sequence goes on along the minus strand of SMWZ01000126.1, from coordinate 5,407 downwards.
GAGTTCATCGACTTCAGGCTTCCAGCTCACCCGGGCAGTATACGCGTGGCGGGCGACCCTAGTCGCGTCTAGCTGCAAGCCCCGCAGGGCTGCGTAGCAGTGCGCGAAGCGACGCAGCGAGGAAAGCCGAGCGAAGTGCGCGCAGGCGAGCTCAGCTCGCCGATAACGCGCTAGTAGCGTAGGCGGTAGCGGATGGGCATGTGCTTGACGCCGCCGAGAAAGCTCGAGCGCAGGCGCACGACCGGACCCGTGGTCTCGACCTCGACCAGGCGCTCGGCCAGCTGGCGGAAGAGAATGCGCAGCTCGAGCCGCGCGAGGTTGGCTCCCAGGCAGAAGTGTTCCCCGATGCCGAAGGCCAGATGGCGGTTGGGCTGACGATCCACCTGGAACGCGAAGGGCTCCGCGAACACCTCCTCGTCGCGATTGGCCGAGGGATAGAAGAGGCACATCGACTCGCCGGCGCGGATCTTCTGCCCTCGCAGCTCGAGATCCTCGGTGGGCGTGCGGCAGAACTGGATCACGGGCGTGGTCCAGCGCACGATCTCCTCCACCGCAACCGGGATGAGCTCGGGATTCCGCCGCAGCTTCTCGAACTCGCCGGGATGCTCCGTGAACGCCAGCAGGCCACCGCTCATCGAGTTGCGAGTGGTCTCGTTGCCGGCCACCACCAGTAGAAAGTAGTAGGAAAGCAGCTCGAAGGGGGGCACGTCCTCCCCCTCGAGCTTGGCGTTCGCCAGGACGCTCACGATGTCGTCCCTCGGCTGCCGCCGCCGCTCCTCGGCCATCCTCCAGAAGTACTCGAAGAGGGCTCTGCGCGCGTTGCCGGCGGAGTCCTCGGGCGTCTCTCCCTGCCGATACTCCGGGTCCTCCGAACCCACGATCGCGTTGGTCCAGCGGAACAGGAGCTGCCAGTCCTCGCGCGGTACACCCAGCATGTCGGCGAGCACCGCCAGCGGCAGGGGGACCGAGACCGCCGTTACGAAATCGACCTCGGACGTCTCCTCAAGCGTGAGCTCGTCCAGGATCTCGCGCGTGATGCGTTCGATGTTCGACTCCAGCCGGTGTATCGAGCGCGGCGTGAAGTAGGCAGCAGCCAGCTTGCGGTATTGGGTGTGATCGGGACGGTCCATCACCAGCAGATGGCGTGCGATCCGCTTGTCCTCCTCCGGTGGCGTGAACTCGGGAAAAACGGCTAGGCGCGGCGCGTTCAGGTTCTTGCCCGGCTGGCGCGAGATCTTGACGATGTCTTCGTGCTTGGTGATCGCCCAGAAGGGCAGCTTTACACCCCGATCGTACCAGTAGACCGGTGCCTCACGGCGGAGCAAGGCCCAGGCCTCGTGCGGGTAGCCGTTTTTTGCGTAGGTGTCATTGCTGACGATGTCGAGTGTGTCGAGAGAGAGGCCCGTTTCGCTCATGAACGACGGCTCCTGTTCCCGATTCCGATTGTAGGCCAGGCAGGTTATCATGGCCGCCGGGCTTGGGGGCAGAGGCTGGCCACGGACGAGGGAGGCACGGAGGAGGGCTGGTGTTTAACGGACTGTTCCATATTCGGGAGCCAAAGAACGAGCCCGTGCTCGGATACGAGCCGGGAAGCACCGAGCGGGCAGCGCTCAAGCGGGAGCTCGAGCGGATGCTGGCGAATCCCATCGAAGTGCCCTGCATCATCGGCGGCCGAGAGGTGACGACCGGTGATCTGGTCGAGATGCGGCCCCCGCATGCCCTGCGCCAGTCGCTGGGCCGCTACCACCGGGCGAGTGCGGTGGAGGCCGAGCTGGCGATCGCGGCGGCCAATGAAGCCAAGGGCGCCTGGAGCGAGATGGACTGGTCGGCGCGAGCCACCGTGCTGCACAAGGCCGCCGAGCTGCTGGCCGGCAAGTACCGCTACACGCTCAACGCGGCGACCATGCTGAACACGAGCAAGACCTGCCACCAGGCCGAGATCGACTCTGCCTGCGAGCTGATCGATTTCTGGCGTTTCAACCCGTACTTCATGACGCAGGTCTACGACGACCAGCCTCTCTCCACCCAGCAGGTGATCAACTACATGGAGCATCGCCCGCTCGAGGGATTCGTGTTCGCGGTCTCTCCTTTCAATTTCGCGTCGATCGCGGGCAACCTGCCGACCGCGCCTGCGCTGATGGGGAACGCGGTCGTGTGGAAACCGTCTTCGACCGCGATCCTGCCGGCTTACTACATCATGCAGGTGCTGAAGGAGGCCGGACTGCCGGACGGAGTCATCAATCTCGTCCCGGGTCCGGGGCCCGTGATCGGGCCGCCCGTGCTCAACCATACCGACCTCGGAGGCGTCCACTTCACCGGCTCCACCCAGGTATTCTCGACGATCTGGCTGACGGTGGGCTCCGACATCCGGAAGTACATCTCCTACCCGCGCATCGTGGGAGAGACGGGCGGCAAGAATTTCGTCTTTGTCCATGAGTCGGCCGACCTCGATGTGCTGACCGCTGCGCTCGTGCGCGGTGCCTTCGAGTACCAGGGTCAGAAGTGCTCGGCCGCCAGCCGCGCCTATATCCCTGACAGCTTGTGGCCGCAGCTGAGGCAGCGCATGCTCGACGAGATCGGAACGATCCGGATGGGCGACACTTGCGACTTCCGGAACTTCATGGGTGCCGTGATCGACCAGAGTGCGTTTAAGTCGATCACGCAGTACCTCGAGTTCGCCAAGAGTGATCCCAATTTGGACGTGCTCTGCGGTGGGGGCTACGAAGACCGCGAGGGCTATTTTATCGAGCCCACCGTGGTGGAGAGCCGCGATCCTCGTTCCAAGCTCATGAGCGAGGAGATCTTCGGACCGGTCCTGACCGTCTACGTCTATCCGGCCAAGCGCTACGAGGAGACGCTGGAGCTGTGCGATACGACCAGCCCCTATGCTCTGACGGGTGCGATTTTTGCGCGCGATCGCTTCGCAATCGTCCAGGCCACGCGGGCCCTGCGCAACGCCGCCGGCAACTTCTACATCAACGACAAGCCGACCGGCGCGGTCGTGGGTCAGCAGCCCTTCGGCGGATCGCGCGCCTCCGGAACCAACGACAAGGCCGGGACCTGGCTCAACCTGGAGCGCTGGGTCTCCCCGCGCAGCATCAAGGAGACCTACCTCCCGGCCAGCGACTATCGCTATCCCTTCATGGACGGGGAGTAGGAGAGGGAGAGAGGTATGGCGCGTTTGGCCCCGCTCGAGAGGAGCGAGCTCGCGGAGTTCGAGGACTTCTTCAAGATCGTCGACCGGGTGATGGGGTTCCTTCCAAACAGCATGCTCACGCTGGGTCGGCGCCCCGAGATCTTGCGCGGCTTCAGCGCGCTCACGGGTGCGGTGCTCGGGCCCGGCAAGCTCTCGCCGGAGCTGAAGCAGCTCGTCGCATTCGTTTCGAGCAACGCCTCGGGTTGCCGCTACTGCCAGGCGCACACCTCAGCCAGCGCGAGCCGGGTGGGTGCCTCCGCCGAGAAGATTGCCGCCGCCTTCGAGTTCGACACGAGCCCGCTCTTCAGCGACGCGGAGCGCGCCGCACTGAGCCTGGCGTACGCTGCGTCGGTGGTTCCCAACGACGCCACCGACGAGCACTTCGCGCAGCTGCGCAAGCACTACGACGAGGGAGAGATCATCGAGCTCATGGCGGTGATCGCGCTCTTTGGCTGGCTCAACCGCTGGAACGACACCATGGCCACGACCCTCGAGCCCGAGCCCATCACCTTTGCCCGCACCCACCTCGCAGCGCGCGGCTGGGAGATCGGCGCTCATGCGAAGAGCTGAGCCTGGTTAGAGTCGCTCGTAGCGAATACGGAAGTCGCCCGTGATCTGGTGGGCGAGTGACTGCACCAGCTTCCCGTACGCATCCTCGGGGTCGCTGGCACCGAAGTCCGAGGGTCCGCGGTGCTGGAGCTTCATATGGGCGACCGTCTCCCGGCCCCGGACCGAGCGCGTCCAGAGAGTGCTGCCGGTCTCGGTCTCGAGCAGCTTGGCGCTGAGCGAGGCTTCGACGTCGACCTGGGCGCTCATCGACTTCAGCAGGGTGGAGATGGTGACTTTCGGCTTGTTATCGGCGACCTCCAGCTGGCCGATCAGCACGGCGTCGACCCGATATCTCTCTCCGATCGCCTGAATGGCTTCAAAGTCCAGGCGGTCGTGCTTGATCGATTCCAGCACCTGGCTCTCATCACCGAGCTCGAGAATATGCACCCCGGGCTGGGCGGACTGAATCGCCTGCATGAGCTTCTGGGTCGCGAGTTGAGGCAGATCGCCTTCGGCGCTGGAGACCAGCTCGATCATGCCGATCCGCTCATATATTCCCAGGTTGACTCTGGGAGCCACGGCGATGACCTGGGAGGCGCATCCGGAGAGCACTACCCACGCGGCTCCAAACACATACAAGCACAGTTGCCGCTGCCTTCGCGTCATGGTCGATCGAGCCTCCGCTGGTCCGGGATGGACAACGAGGTATCGGCTCTCGGCTGTTGCGCCCTTAGGCGGCGCGCGACGTGGCGCGGGCGGCTTCGTTCTCGCGCTTGATGCGTGACCAGGTGAACGGGGATGCGAGCTGTGCGAGGTAGCTCATGGGAAAGGCGGGCATGTCTGTGATTCCGATCTCTGCGGGAGGCTCTCGGTCTTTGGGCAGAAAGCGTGTGCCGTAGATGATGTCCCATACGATCAGGTTCTGGCCGAAGTTCGAGTTGGCCTCTTCGAGCACACGCGAGTGATGCCAGCGATGCAGCTCCGCCATGCTGAAGAACCAGTTCAGCGGCCCGCAGCGGATCGGTAAGTTCGTGTGTTGGAACAGGCCATGGACAGCGCTTACGAGGACGAACAGCGCGAGAACCCTGGCATCGGCGCCCAGGATGACCAGGGGAACGAAGGGTGCGTAGCCCGAGATCGCGAGGTCGATGGGATGGAAGCGGACGGCGTTCAAAAAGTAGAGCCGCGGCGCGCTGTGGTGCACCGCGTGAAAGCGCCACAGAAAGTCCCAGCTGTGGGCGAGCCGATGCACCCAGTACATGAAGAACTCGCCCACCAGCAGCGCCAGCACGAGCTGGGCGACGAGGGGCCAGTCACCGGGCCAGAGCCCGCCGCCCAGAGCCGCGGACAGCCAGCCGCCCACGGCGATTCCCAGTGCCAGCATGAGGGGCCGCAGGAGCTCCACAGTTAGGACGCCGGAGACAACGAGATGGCCGAGGTCGACGCTGACGTCACCGCGCGAGCGGCGCCAGCTGTGCCGGAAGGGAAGCCAGCGCTCGAGAGCCATGAGTAGAAAATAAGTGGCCACGGTGGGACCGACGAAGGCGACGGCCGGATCCACACCTCTTCCCATCTGCCAGATCGTGAAGCCGACGGCCCCGCCCAGGACGCTGGGGAAGATCGTCCAGGCGAAGGCTGCGCGCGCGAAGCTCAGACGCTCAG
>SMWZ01000125.1 GCA_004356455.1 Deltaproteobacteria bacterium | reverse complement strand
GGGCGGGGTCTGCTGGACCACCACTTGTGAACTCGAAGAGCGCATCCGACAGCCGCCGGAATTCGTCCGAGTCGTTATCGTCGAAGCCGACCATCCCGGCGATCATCCGCATCGGAAGTGGGGTCGCCAGGGAGTCGACCAGATCGCATTCGCGTCGCTCTGCGATCGCGTCGATCGCATCATCCATCAAGCTTCGGACGCGAGAACGCTGCTGCTCGAGCATCCGCGGCGTGAAAGCGCGCGCGAGCAGCTTCCGATGCTTCGAGTGCTCGGGATCGTCCATGGTGAGGATCGAGTTCTTGGTGTGATTCATGTGACGCGGGGGGAAGTACCCGTGCGCAGACGACCAGATGCGCGGCCGATTCAGGACCTCGCGAATGTCGGCGTTCCTCGTGACCAGCCAGGCCTCGTTCTTGGTATCCCAGTGAACCGGGTCCTGTGCGCGCAGCGATGCCAGCAGCTCGTGCTCCCGCTCCAGTCCCAGGCTCGTGTTGTTGATGTCGTAATCCACGGTCCGTCCCCCTTGGGCGCGTGAGATGGATGGTCCCTCGATAATTTGAGGAATTGACAAATACTTGAATATTGTAATGAATATGTTACATAATCATACATAGTGTCAACTCGCTCGACGTCTCCTGGCCAGCTGCCGACGAGGGTGGCGTGGGATGGCAATCCACCGCAGGTGGATGCCGCACGGGCGCGACTGCTCGAGGCCACTGCCCGCTGCATCGCGAGAGATGGTCTTGCCGCGACGAGCGTTGGCGCGGTCGCGGCGGAAGCTGGGGTCAGCCGACAGACCGTCTATCGCTACTTCGCTGGACGCGACGAGCTGGCCCTGCGCGCTATCTTCGCCGCCAGTGACGCGCTTCGTCGGAGGATCGACAGCCAGCTGGCTCCACTGACCGAGCCCGAGGACATCATCGTCGAAGCGATGGTGCTGGGACTGGGCGAGATGCGCTCCAATCCAGTCCTCCATGCGATCTGGGATTCGTCGTCGCTCGACGCGCTGGTGGCGGAGGTCTTCACCGAACCGGGCGGCATCGCCTGGGCGCGCGAGGCCTTTGGCCGCGCGGTCGAAGCTGCGGGGTGGGACGAGGGCTACGCGAACACGGCCCTGGAGTTCATCCTGCGCGTAGGCCTCTCACTGCTGATCAGTACGGCGCCCGAGCGCAACGACGAGGAGCTGCGCGCGTTCCTCTATCGCCACCTCATCCCCGGTCTCGGCCTGGGTGCGTCCGGCGAGGATTGAGAGTATAGGTCATGTATGGGCGGTTTTTTGGGTCCGCTAACCGCTCATGCCGAGTTCCGGCCTGCGCGCACTGGAGGGATGGTCGATGTCAAGATTATTGATGATTAGCGCCGACTGTCACGCCGGTGCGCTTCCTGGGACCTACGAAGAGTATCTGCCGAAGAAGTTCCACGAGGCTGCGAGGGCCTGGTGGCTCTCCTTTGCGCGCGAGGTGATGGCGCGTGCGGGTACCTTCTTCGACCAGGAAGCGGTCGAAGCGTACGCCGAAGGAGGAGGCGGGGGCCGAGGCCTCATGGGGCGGCAGTCCGCAGAGAACATGAGCCTGGGCGATGACGACGTCCTGAGAATGCTCAGCGATGAAAGCAGCCCCTTCGCTCCCCGTCGGGGTGAGTTCGACGCTGGGGTTCGCGTGAAGGATCTCGACGCCGATGGTGTCGCAGGGGAAGTGATCTTCCCGCAAATGGTGACCTTCGGGGGAGGCCTCATCCAATACCGTGATGCGGTATCGCCGGAGCACAACCTTGCGGGCATCCGTGCATACAACCGCTGGCTGGCGGACTTTTGCGGGACGAACCCGGGCCGGCACGCGGGCGTGGCGTTAATCAACGTTGACGACATTCAGGTCACCGTGCAGGAGATTCGGAACGCGAAAGAGATGGGTCTCTGGGGTGGCGTCCTGCTTCCGACGGCCACGGGCGAGCATCCCTTCTACCACGACCCCCGCTACGAACCTATTTGGGCGGTTTGCGAAGAGCTCGAGATGCCTCTCCATTCTCACTCGGGCTGGTCGCCTGACTACGGCGACGCCGAGTGCGCAACGGCCATGTATATCAGCGAGGTAGAGATGTGGGCGCATCGAGCATTCACAGCGCTCGTATGGTCGGGCGCGTTCGAACGACACGAGAACCTCAAGTTCGTGTTCACGGAGTCCGGGTGCTCGTGGATCCTCGAAACGCTTCGTCTTCTGGAGTTCAAGGCGGACCTTCCGATCTTCAAGTACTTCTCGAAGGACCTATCGCTACGGCCGAGCGAGTACTTCGCGCGCCAGTGTTACATTGGCGCGTCGTTCATGTCGCCGAACGAAGGCAAGGACCGCCACAAGATTGGTCTCGACAAGCTGATGTGGGGCACTGACTACCCACATCTCGAGGGTACGTGGCCGAACACGATGAAGGTGCTGCGTGAAACCTTCGCCGACTACCCCGAGGACGAGATCCGCGCCTTGCTCGGTACCACTGCCGCCAATGTCTACGGCTTCGATCTCGAGCTCCTCGGCGCGCTTACAGACAGGATCGGTCCCCGGCTGTCGGACATCCGAGGCGAGGGCTAAGAGCCGTGAGCCGCACCTTCGTCACCCGCTCGGGAACGGGGTAACTCCAGGTTAGATCAATCGGCTGGTTCGCGGAGGGCGGCCGCGTCAGTCGTCCCTGTGCTCATCACCATTGTCATGGCCAGGGTCGGCCCCCCGCAGCGATGCCCGCTCGACGTACGCGCTGGCGGCCCCGTGCTTGTAGACCAACTTCCCGCCCAGGTCTCCAACGGGAATGGCCGCCGCCAGTGCGGCGATCGATGCGGCCGTGCCGAGCCATCGGCCGGCGCTGCCTCGCCCCGCGGGAAGCAGCCCTAGAGCGATCAACGCGAGCCCGATCGCCGCCACCCAGAGGAAACGCTCGGCGGCCTGTTCGTGCTCCTCGATTAGACCTTCGGCCACCACCCTCTCCACTCGCTCCTCCTGGTCCTCTCCCGTCTCGGTGGCGAGCCAGGCCGAGCCCACCAGCAGAGCTTGGAGCACGACGATCAGCCACCAGCTACGCGGCGGGAGAAACCGGCGCCCGATCGCCACGATCACGAGTACGGCCAGCAGAGGAACGAGTGCCGCGAGTGCGATGGGAAAGTGGACCACCGCGGGGTGAAGTGGATCTGGCAGCATCGTGGATCTCCTCTGGCTGAGAGGCGCGTTTAAATCAGCAGAATTCCCTGGAATTCGACCGGCGCGCAGGGTTATGCTCGCGGGGACGGAGCGCCAACGACGCATGGGGCAAATACCGCGACAATCAAAAGGGGCACGAGGATGATCGACCTCCGTTCTTTGCGTGGGCTGCGAGCGATCTTGCTGGGCGGGATTCCGCTGCTGATCGTGACGGTGGTTCTGGCCGCCGTCATCACCGAGAACGACTCCACCCAGCCCCGTGGCACGCCGCTGCACAATACCACCAACCAGCGGGGACAGCTGCTGGATCCGATCGTGGACGGTTTTCGGGCGGCGGCCTTTCGCGGCCAGGAGCAGGACGAGATCTACCATAACTGGTCCGGCATGATGATGGCCAACGCCAGCCGCGATCCGGCCTTCTTCGCGCAGCTCTCGGTCGCCAATCACGACATCATTGAGCTCATCAACTCGATGCCTGGCGAGCCGGACGACCCGAATACGGAATTGGGCGAGTTCCTCGTGGACAACAAGCTCGATCAGGACATCTTCCGGGATCCGGATACCGGACGGCTGGAGCCTGAGGAGCTGCTGCCGTTCACGGCGGACCTGTGCATCCGATGTCACTCACCGGTTGGTTGGCTGGAGGGGCGCTCCGAGCCGCCGACGACGGAATCGCCGCACCTGAGAGGCCAGTTCTGGGGGGCGGCCCTGCTGGAGACGCCTGTGGACGCCAGCGGCAACCCGAGACGGGCCAACTTTGCCGTGGAGTCGGAGGCCGAGATGGACGGGCTCCAGTGTGACTTCTGCCATCGGGCCAAGAACAACTTCAAGCGGTTCTCCAGGTACGACGGCAGCGTGATGGCCAATGGCAGCGGCGGATACTTCGTCGCCACCCGCAACCCCTTCGACGACGAGGTGGAGCCGGAGTTCGACTTCCAGGAGGAGGGCGTCTTCTGCGGAACTTGCCACGACGTGACCAACCCGCTGCTCTTCACCCAGACGCTGGTCAATGGCCAGGTCCCCGACCCGCCGATGATGCATCCCATCGAGCGAACCTTCACCGAGTGGTACTGGAGCGACTTCCGGAAAGAGGAGAGCTGCCAGGACTGCCACAAGCCCATGAAGTTCCTCGGCGCCCAGACCTGGCTGATCTATCCGGGGCTGGACATGCTCTGGGGCGAGGTGGACCGGAAGTGGCGGCAACCGCCGTTCAACTACAACATTCCGCCGCGGCGAAGGGCCTGGCAGGACGCGATGAACCGCAATCGCAGGTTCATGGCCAGGGAGGCGGCCCGCGTGCAGATCGTCAACACGCCCTCAGGAGCCCTGCCGGGCGAAGAGGTGACGGTCAACGTGAAGGTCACCAACAAGGCCGGGCATAAGCTTCCCACCGGGTACGCCGAGGGGCGGCAGATGTGGATCCACATCCAGGTGGTTGACGCCCGGGGATCGGTGCTCTTCGAGGATGGCGTACTGGACCCCAACGGCGGGCTGATCCGGACACCCGAGACCAAGGTCTACGAGCACATCGCGCTGGCCAAGGACTATCCGTTCCTCGACGAGCACGACGAGGAATTCCACTTTATCCTGCTCAACTTCATTGAGAAAGACAACCGCATCCCGCCCAAGGGGTTCAACAAGGCCGCCTACACGGCCGACGGCGCCTTCATCATTCCCCGCGATCCCAAGGATACGGACTACCCCGACGGTCAGAACTGGGACGTTACGCCCTACACCTTCACCATCCCGCCCGATGCGCTGGCGCCGGTCCAGGTGACCGCGACGCTCCTCTACCAGACGTTCAACCGGGAGTACATGGAGTTCCTGCGGGACCATGATGTGGAGCCGACCCAGAGCTTCGGCGGCCGTGCACGCGACCTTCCCGCCGGCGGACAGTACGCGAACCTGGATCTGACCTGGGGCGAGGTGCTATTCAAGCTCTGGGAGGACACCGGCCAGGGCCCACCGGTGGAGATGGGTCAGGCCCGCTTCAATCTGAGCTTCGGCGGAGACGGCGGCGGTAATGATAATAATGAGGATGACGACTCGGACTCTGATAGCGACTCGGACTCTGATGACGACGACTGAGGTTTGCTACAGTGAGTGGGCGGCATGGATGGGAGCTCTCTCATCGTTGGCCTCGTCGCGGGGTCCGTAGGTTTCGGCCTGTTCTTGTACGGCAGGAAGCAGCGACGCGCTCCACAGCTGGTCGTGGGGCTGATCATGATGCTCTACCCGTACTTCGTCTCGAGTGTCCCAGTCACCGCGGCGCTGGCCGTCGGTCTCGTGGGACTTCTGTGGTTCCTCGTGAGCCGCGGGATGTAGGGGCGCTAGCTGATCTCCGATCCCAGCCTGTCGAGCCGAGACGCCGTGGCACCGCAGCTGCGGGACCTCTTCGAG
>SMWZ01000124.1 GCA_004356455.1 Deltaproteobacteria bacterium | reverse complement strand
CCGCCTTTGCCGGCGAATCACAGGCCAATCGACGCTACGTCTACTTCGCCAAGCAGGCAGACATCGAGGGCTATCCGGAGGTCGCCGGTCTGTTCAAGAACACCGCGGACGCCGAGACGGGGCACGCGCTTGGGCACCTCGACTTCCTGAAGCCCGTCGGCGACCCGGCCACCGACAAGCCGATCGGGGAGACGTCCACGAACCTGGCAGCCGCCGTAGCAGGCGAGACCTACGAGTACACCGAGATGTACCCAGGCATGGCCCGCACGGCGCGGGACGAGAACCACGAAGACATCGCCGAGTGGTTCGAAACCCTGGCCAAGGCCGAGAAGTCCCACGCGGGTCGCTTCCAGAAGGCACTCGACACGCTCGAGACGCTCTAGCGACAAGCGGCGCGCGCGTGAAGAATCCCCCGCTCAGCGAGCCGGAGTTCCTGGATCGTTCAGCCCTGGACCAGGAGTTGGTGCGGGTCTTCGAGAAGTGCCAGGACTGTCGGCTCTGCCTGCCGCTCTGCCCGTCCTTCCCCTCGCTCTTCGAAGCCCTCGATCGGCATGAGCAGGAGGCGGACCAGCTCACGGCGCAGGAGAGGCGCGAGGTCATCGACCTCTGCTATCAATGCAAGCTCTGCTACAACAACTGCCCCTATCACCCGCCCCACGACTGGCTGATCGACTTTCCCAAGCTGATGAGTCGCGCCAAGCTCGTACAGGCCCAGGAGGAGGGAATCCCGCTCGCCGAGAGGATGGGACAGCGGCAGGACTTGCTCGGCCAGATCTCGTGCCTAACGGCGGGGCTGACGAACGCCGCGTTCAAGAGCGGCCCCGTGCGGGTTCTGATGGAGAAGGTGACCGGCATCGATCGTCGCTGGCCGATGCCGCACTACGAGCCACGCCCGTTCTCGCGCCAGGTGCGCAACCATCGACCCGGCCCCGGTCCGAACGGGCGAGCCGTGCTCTTCCCCACCTGCTTCGTCGAGTACAGCGAGGCGGAGGTGGGGCACGCAGCGCTAGAGGTGCTGGAGCATAACGGGATCGCGGCGGAGCCCAGCTACCCGGCCTGCTGCGGGGCGCCTTTTTTGCACGGCGGGGATCTGGCGGCCGCGCGCAAGAACGCCGAGCGGGTCGTGACCGCGCTGGCCCCCAAGGTGCGCGAGGGCCAGGCGCTGATCGTGCCCGGACCCACCTGCTCCTATCAGATGAAGCACGAGTACCCCGAACTGCTGGCCACCCCCGATGCCCGCCTGGTTGCTGAAAACACTTATGATCTGGGGGAATATCTCTGGAAGCTCAAGCAGGAAGGCAAGTTACGAACGGACTTCCGGCAGCCCCTGGGCCGGGTCGCCTACCACCTCCCCTGTCATCTCAAAGCCCAGAACGTCGGCTTCCGCTCACGCCAGCTACTAAAGCTGGCCGGCGCGGAGGTGGAGCTCCTGGACCACTGCTCAGGCGTGGACGGCACCTGGGGCATGCAGGCGCGCTGGTACGACCAGAGCCTCAAGGTGGCGTCCAAGCTGCTCCAGGGCGCCCAACGGCTGGAGCCCGATCGCATCGCGAGCGACTGTCCGCTCGCGGCGCTGCGCATCCAGGAGGGTACGGGCCAGCGCGCCCGCCACCCGATCGTGCTGCTGCGCGACGCCTACGGCCTGGGACCAGCGCCGTGAAGCGGATCCGGAGGCAGGACGTGCTGGACCTCTCGGGCTACGAGCGCGTGCGCGAGGAGTTCCGCGCCCGCCTGATCGAGCTCAAGCGCCCCCGCCGCATCGCGGTTGGATCTCGCCTCACCTTCATCTTCGAGAACTACGACACGGTTCTGTTTCAGATCCAGGAGATGCTGCGGACCGAGCACACCGTGAAGGAGGAAGAGATCCAGGCCGAGATTGACGTTTATAACGAGCTGATCCCGGCTGCGTACGATCTCTCCGCCACGCTGATGATCGAGATCCCGGAGGCGGATCTGATCCGCGAGGAGCTCGACCGCCTGATCGGCATCGACGAACGGGTGCTGCTGGAGATCGGCGAGGCCAGCGTGCCGGCCAGCTTCGATCCCAAGCAATACGAAGGGGACCGGATCTCGGCGGTGCAGTACGTACGCTTCCCGCTCGGTCCCGAGCTGGCGGAGCGCTTCGCGGATTTCGAGGTCCCCGTCAGCCTACGCGTTGTACACCCCCACTATCACGCGTCGGCCCTGATCGAGGGGTCGTCACGTGCATCTCTAGCGCAGGATCTCGAGCCCGACGACGAGCCTCAGCTTACATCGTGAAGGAGGCGGGGCGCCGGCTGATCCTGGCCAGTCGCTCGCCGCGTAGAGTAGCCCTGCTGCGCGAAGCCGGGTTCGAGTTCGAGCAAGCCGCGCCCGACGTGTGCGAGGCCGCCCGTCCCGGTGAGGCGCCCGAGTCTCAGGCCCAACGCCTGGCCCTGCTCAAGGCACGCGCAGTCGCCAAGCACGCGCAGCCCGACAGCTGCGTGCTGGCGGCGGACACGCTGGTCGTGATCGACGAGCACGTGCTCGGCAAACCGCGCGACCCCGCTGAAGCCGTGGAGATGCTGCTGCAGCTCGCGGGCCGACGCCACCGGGTGTTGACGGGCTTCGCGCTGCTGATCCCCCGCACGGGCCGTCACGAGGTGGGGCTCGAAGAGAGCGCCGTGCAGCTGAGGGCCCTGAGCCCGAAGGAGGCCCACGCCTATGTGGCCAGCGGCGAGCCGCTCGACAAGGCGGGAGCCTATGCGCTGCAGGGCGAAGGCGGCCGCTTCGTCGAGGCCGTCAGCGGCTCTCGCTCCAACGTGATCGGGCTCCCCCTGGAGGTCGTGGTGCCCCGCCTCGAGCGGCTCGCGGTGCGACGCTGGTGTCGCAGCTGATTCGCCGCATCGAGCAGGTGCGAGAGCGCGTGACCCGAGCCGCGCATGCTGCAGGCCGGGCGCCCGAGGCAGTGCGGCTGCTGCCGATTTCCAAGACCTTCCCGGCGGAGGCCGTGCTCGAGGCCGCGCGCGCCGGGCTGGACGCTTTCGGTGAGAACCGGGTGCAGGAGGCGGCACGCAAAATTCCGCAGGTACGGGCTGCCGACGGGGCCGAGCTGGAGTGGCACCTCGTAGGCCCGCTTCAGCGCAACAAGGCCCGCACGGCGGTCGAGCTCTTCCATGTGATCCAGTCCGTCGATCGCATCGAGCTGGCACTCGCCCTGGAGCGCGCGGCGGCGGCGCTGGGCAAGTGTCAGCGCATCCTGCTGAACGTTAACATCGATGAAGAGCCGCAGAAAAGCGGCGTGCTCCCAGCCGATCTGACGGAGTTGCTGGCCCGGATCGACGCCCTCCCCCACCTCGAGCCCCTGGGTCTGATGAGTATCCCCCGAAGGCGCACCCACGCCGAGGAGCTGCGACCCTGCTTCGCGCGCCTGCGAGGGCTGCAGGAAGAGCTCAACCGGGGACGCTCCAAAGCGCGCCTCTCCGAGCTCTCGATGGGCATGTCCGCGGACTTCGAGGTTGCGATCCAGGAGGGCGCCACCTGCGTGCGTATCGGAACCGCTATCTTCGGTGCCCGGAGGAGCAAGTGATGGCTCTGCCCAAGAGCGTTGGCACGGTGGGAGGCGGAAACATGGCGGAGGCCATCCTGCGCGGGCTGCTGCGCGCCGGGATGAAGCCGGACCAGCTCATCGCCTCCGATCCCGACGCCAGCCGCCGCGAGCACCTCGCACGCGAGCTCGAGGTTCGCGTGACCGAGAGCAACGCCGAGGTGGCACGCAGCTCGGAGCTCGTCGTACTGGCGGTGAAGCCCACACACGTCGAGGCCGCCGCGGCGGACCTGCCGCGCGATGCGGGGCCACTGTACGTGTCGATCGTGGCGGGACTGCGGATATCGACCCTGCGCCGACTGCTCGGTAGCCAGCCGCGCATCGTGCGTGTGATGCCCAACACCCCCGCGCTGATCGGCTCCGGCATCTCGGCGCTGGCCAGCGATGCGAATCTCGCAATCGAGGACGGAGAGCGGGCCACGGCCGTGCTGGAAGCGGTCGGACGCGTGGTGCGGGTGCCCGAGTCGCTGATGGACGCCGTGACGGGCCTGTCCGGTTCCGGGCCCGCCTACGTCTACCTCTTCATCGAGGCGCTGACCGAGGCGGGCGTACGCGAGGGCTTGAGTACCGATGTGGCGGGTGAGTTGGCGGTGGAGACGGTCTTGGGAGCAGCGCGGCTGGTGCGCGAGTCCGGTGAGCAGCCGGCCCTGCTACGCGAAAGAGTGACCTCGCCCGGTGGAACCACGGTTGCGGGTCTCTCCGCGCTCGAGCAGGGCGGCCTGCGCGCTGCCGTCTTCGAGGCCGTACGCGCCGCAACGGCCCGTTCGCGCGAGCTCGGCGGGGAGTCTTGAAATCCGCTTAAGCGCGGACCAGTTCCGGCCGATCCTGCGTCAAGAAGTTATGCGTCTCACTCCGATCGAAATCCGGCGACACCGCTTCAACTCCCGCCTACGCGGCTTCGATCGCGACGAGGTCCGTACCTTTCTCGACATGGTCATCTCCGACTTTGAGGACGTGGTGCGCGAGAACTCCGAGCTCCGCCGCGACGCTGAGCGACGGGTGCGGGAGCTTCGGAACTTTAGGAGCAGGGAGGACAACATTCGCGACACCTTGACCACCGCCCAGGGACTGGTCCAAGAGCTCAAGCGAACCGCCCTCAAGGAGGCCGAGGTCATCGTGGCCGAGGCCGAGGTGCAGTCCGAGAAGACCGTGCAGCAGGCGGAGACACAGCGCTCTCAGGTACAGGAGGAGGTCATCCAGCTCAGGCACCTGCGCGAGCGCCTGGGGATGGACCTGCGGTCGACCATCGAAAGCTACCTGAGCCTGATCGACGCCTACCAGTCTTCGCAGCCCTCCCGCCCCCCCCTGGTCGAGGTCCGGAGAGAGTCGTCTATGGGGGCGAAACGCAACACCTGCTGAGCCCTGCCCTAGGGCTGAGACGCCCGCAGGTGGTTTGACTCGTGGGGGAGGCTGCCTTAGATTGCGCCCGTGCCTACGGGGATTTCCCGAGGCGGATCCGATAGATAGTAGATGCCGACCTACGAGTACGAGTGCAGCAACGGTCACCGCTTCGAGGTGGTCCAGCCGATCACGGAGGATCCCCTCGAGCGCTGCCAGGTCTGTAGCTCCCAGGTGCATCGGCTGATCTCGGCCGCCGCTTTCATCCTTAAGGGAGGCGGCTGGTACTCGGACGGGTATGGCTCGAGCTCCTCGAAGCGCTCGAGCAGTGCCAACGGCTCGGGTGATGGGGGTGCGGCAGAGGGCTCGAGCGACTCTTCGAGCGATACCTCAAGTAAGGACTCCAAGTCCTCGTCCTCTGGCGCTTCGTCCGAGGATACCTGAGCGGGCTCCCCCCCGCCCCCGCGTGGCGCAGGTCGTCGACGGGAAGAAGCTGGCCGAGGAGATCCGCGCCGAGATCCGCGAGCGGATCGAGAAGCTGGACCGAGGCGCGCCCCGCCTGGCC
Source organism: Deltaproteobacteria bacterium (assembly GCA_004356455.1). Classification (GTDB taxonomy): domain Bacteria; phylum Myxococcota_A; class UBA9160; order SZUA-336; family SZUA-336; genus SMWZ01. The sequence goes on along the minus strand of SMWZ01000124.1, from coordinate 17,098 downwards.
GCGGTGCGTGTGGGTGATGATCCCGGCTCCAAGATCTACGTCCGCAACAAGCGCCGCGCCTGCGCCGACACCGGACTCGACTCGATCGAGCTGCACCTCTCCGCCGACAGCTCCGAGCAGGAACTGCTGGAACAGGTGGAACGGCTGAACCAGGACCCCGCGGTCCACGGCATCCTGGTTCAGCTCCCACTGCCCGACTCCATCTCGGCCGCGCACGTGGCGGCAGCGATCCTCCCCGAGAAGGACGTGGACGGCCTGCATCCCCAGAACGCGGGCAAGCTGCTCGCCGCCCAGCCCGCCCTCTACCCGTGCACACCGCTCGGTTGCCTCGAGATCCTGGACCGCCACGGCATCCAGATCGAGGGCGCTCGCAGCGTCGTGCTCGGCCGGAGCGAAATCGTCGGCAAGCCCGTGGCGCTGCTGCTCCTGCATCGCCACGCCACCGTCACTCTCTGTCACTCCCGTACACGCGATCTCCCAGCGGTCGTGCGCGAAGCCGACATCGTCATTGCGGCCGTCGGACGACCTCGTATGGTCCAGGGAGACTGGCTCAAGCCCGACGCCGCGGTCATCGACGTGGGGATCAACCGCGTGGACGGCAAGCTCGTGGGAGACGTCGACTTCGAGGGCGCCCTGGCGCGCGCGGGCCTGATCACCCCCGTACCGGGGGGTGTAGGCCCGCTGACGATCGCCATGCTTCTGCGCAATACCCTCCAAGCCTTCCAGACCCAGCTGCATCTCGGAGGAGCGTGACCGACGCCCCGCGCAGAACGCCGCTCTACGCGCGCCACATCGATGCGGGCGCGCGCATGGCTGAGTTCGCAGGCTACGACATGCCCCTGGTCTACTCCTCAATCATCGCGGAGCACCGAGCGGTCCGCAGCTCCGCCGGGCTCTTTGACGTCTCCCATATGGGCGAGGTTCGCCTGCGTGGCCCCCAGGCGCTGGAGCTGGCCCAACGTCTCTTCACCAACGACGTGGCCGCCACCCCCATCGGAGGCGTGCGCTATGGACTGCTGTGCCTGGAGGACGGGGGGGTCGTCGATGACGTCACGCTCTATCGCTGCGGGGACGAGGAGGTCTTCTTCTGCGTGAACGCAGCCAACATCGAGACCGATCTGGCATGGATGCGGGAGGTCCAGCAGAAGACCGGGCTGCGCTGCGACATCATCGATGAGAGCGAGCAGACGGCGCTGCTCGCCCTGCAGGGCCCGACCGCGCTGAAGCTGGCCGAGGCCCTGGGACGAGGGCACATGCCCGTGCCACGACGCTGGCGCTTCGCGGAGAGCGAGCTGGCCGGCCTACCTGTGCTGCTGTCCCGCACGGGCTATACGGGGGAGGACGGGTACGAGATCTACGCCCGAGCTGAGCACGCCCTGCGGCTTTGGGACGCCCTGCGTGAGGTGGGCGGCGACGCGCTCCAGCCCGCTGGCCTCGGAGCGCGCGACACGCTGCGGACCGAGATGGCCTACCCGCTCTACGGTCACGAGCTCGAGCGGGGGCTTAATCCGGTGGAGGCCGGGTTGGAGCGTTTCCTCGCCTTCGGGCGTGGCTTCATCGGAGAGGACGCCCTCCAGCGGGCCCACGCATCGGGCCCGGCACAGCGCCTCGTCGGACTGCTGCCAGAGGGTCGACAGGTCGCGCGGAGCGGCTATCCCATTCTTGCGGAAGATCGGATCGGCACGATCACGAGTGGAACCTACGGTCCCAGCGTCGAGCGCCCGATCGCGCTCGGTTATCTTGCGGCGCGCTACGCCGCGGTAGGCACCCGGCTTGAGGTGGGGGTCAGAGGCCGGAAGGTGCCATGCGAAGTCACGCAAACCCCATTTTTCAGCAGGAAGAGCTGATGACTGCAAAGACGTACCACATCTCGGACGACTGTCGTTACGGTCGAACCGACGAGTGGATCCGACTCGACGGCACAGTGGCACGGGTAGGGCTCAGCGATTACGCACAATCGGAGCTCTCGGACATCGTCTTCGTCGAGCTGCCCTCGGTCGGAACCCAGGTCGAGGCGGGCGAGCCGTTCGGCGTGGTGGAGTCCGTGAAGGCGGTCAGTGACCTCTTCGCCCCGGTGAGCGGGGAGATCGTCGAGGTCCATGAGAACCTCGAAGAGCATCCCGAGTGGGTCAATGAGGATCCCTATGGTCGCGGCTGGATTATCGGTATCGCGCCTGAGGACCTCGATGCCATCGACGGCCTGCTGACGCCGGAGGACTACCGCGCCTACATCAAGGAGCGCTCCGAGAAGTGAGCTATGTCCCCCACACTCCGGACGAGATCCACACCATGCTCGAGTGCATCGGGGTCTCGAGGGTGGAGGACCTCTTCGACACGATACCCCGCTCGCTGCGGCAGCGCGCCGAGCTGAAGCTCCCCGCGCCTCTGAGCGAGCGTTCGTTGCTGGCGTACGTGCGCGCACGAGCCGAGCTCAACCTCTCCGCCGGCCGCAGCTCGAGCTTCCTCGGAGCGGGCGCCTATCACCATTTCATTCCCGCGACCGTGGACGCTCTGGTCAGCCGGGGCGAGTTCGCCACCGCCTACACTCCTTACCAGGCGGAGGTCAGCCAGGGAACGCTGCAGGCCATCTTCGAGTTCCAGACCATGATCTGTCAGCTCACGGGGCTCGAGGTGGCGAACGCCTCGCTCTACGACGGGGGTTCCGCGGCAGCAGAGGCAGCGCTGATGGCGCTGCGCCTCACCCACCGCAAGCGCATCTACCTGAGCCCGGCGCTGCACCCGCATTACCAGCAGGTCATCCGCACCTATACACGCGGCGTCGGGGCGGAGCTCGAGCTTCTGCCGGCAGAGACCGACGGGCGCACTGCGACCACCGAGTTAGCGCCGGATACCGCCGCCGTGATCCTGCAGCAGCCCGGCTTCTTCGGCTGCATCGAGGACCTGGCACGCGCAGCCGAGTGCGCGCGGGAGGTGGGCGCGCTCTGCATCAGCGTGACCCCGGAGCCCCTGGCTCTAGCCTTGCTGCGGCCGCCCGGCGAGCTCGGGGTGGACATCGCATGCGGCGAGGCGCAGGGCTTCGGGGTGCCGCTCTCGTTTGGCGGACCCTACATCGGCTTTCTGGCCGCGCGCCAGAAGTTTGTGCGCCAGCTCCCGGGCAGGCTAATCGGAGAGACCGTCGACAGCGAGGGGCAGCGCGCCTTCGTCATGACGCTCACCACACGCGAGCAGCACATCCGGCGCGAGCGTGCGACGAGCAATATCTGCACCAATCAGGGACTCTGCATGCTGCGCGTCACGATCTACCTGGCGCTGCTGGGGCGCAAAGGATTGCGAAGCCTGGCGGAGATCAACCTCTCGCTTGCGACTTACGCGAAGTCGAAGCTCCAGCAGGCCGGCCTGCGGCTGCCCTATTCCGCGCCCACCTTCAACGAGTTCGTGGTGGAGGTGCCCGATCTCGAGGCACGGCATGCGGCGCTGGTCGAGCAGGGTATCGTCCCCGGCCTGCCGCTGGGTGAACTCGACCCTCAACGCCGGGACCAGCTGTTGGTGTGCACCACCGAGATGAACTCGCGCGAGGACATCGACCGCCTGGCACGCGAACTCACCGCATGAGTACGCCGGGTCGCAGCGGGCTCATCTTCGACGAAGCGCTGCTATTCGAGCGCTCGCGAGTGGATCGCCCCGGTATTCCCCTGGAGGACCCGGAGGTCCCGTGCGTGGATCCGCGCGAGGTGATCGAGCCGAAGCTTGTTCGCGACGACATCGAGGGCTTCCCGGAGCTCTCGGAGCTCGATGTCGTGCGCCACTTCACGCGGCTCTCCCAATGGAACTACGGCATCGACTCGGGCTTCTATCCACTCGGGTCGTGCACCATGAAGTACAACCCAAAGCTGAACGATCTCGCGGCCCAGCTTCCCGGACTGGTGGATCTGCACCCGCTGGCGCCGGAGACCGCCATCCAGGGGACTCTGGCTTTAGCGCACGAACTAGAGGAGGCCCTGGCCGAGATCGCGGGCCTCGACCGGGTGACGCTGCAGCCGGCGGCGGGGGCCCAGGCTGAGCTGGTCGGGATGATGATGATCCGGGCGTACCATCGGTCACGCGGCGACGATCAGCGCGTACGGGTGCTGATTCCCGACACCGCACACGGCACCAACCCCGCCAGTGCGGCGCTCACCGGGATGGAGATCGCCGAGGTCAAGAGCGGAGCAGACGGGATTCTCCATCCCGAACAGCTCGCGCCGTTGCTGGACGAGCGCACCTCCGCGCTCATGCTCACGAACCCCAACACTCTCGGGCTCTTCGAAACCCACGCGGAGGAGCTCGCCGAGCGCGTGCACGCTGCGGGGGGCCTGGTATACCTGGATGGCGCGAACATGAACGCGCTCATGGGGGTGGCCAAGCCCGGTCACATGGGCGTGGACGTCATGCACTTCAACCTCCACAAGACCTTCTCGACCCCGCACGGGGGAGGCGGCCCGGGCTCGGGTCCCCTTGCGGTTCGCAACATCCTGGCGCCCTTTCTTCCGACGCCGGTCATCCATCGCGAGGGAGACCGCTACCGGCTGGATAATGAGTTCCCCTACTCCATAGGCCGTGTCCACGCCTTCTTCGGCAATGCCGGGATCTACCTGCGGGCGCTGGCGTACATCCGCACGCTGGGCGCAGCCGGCCTCACGGAGGTCACGCAGCGGGCCGTCCTGAACGCGAATTACCTGCTCGCACGGCTGCGCGAGCAGTATGATGTACCCCATGATCGTCGCGTGATGCACGAGTGCGTGCTCACGGATCGACGACAGCAGGCCACGGGTGTGACGACCGCCGACATCGCGAAGCGTCTGATGGACTACGGCTTCCACCCTCCGACCATTTACTTCCCGCTGGTCGTCCACGGTGCCCTCATGATCGAGCCCACCGAGTGTGAGTCACTCGAATCGCTGGACGCGTTCATCGAGGCCATGGAGCGCATCGCGAACGAGGCAGCGACATCCCCCGAGCTGGTCACCGGCGCACCCCGCCGTCCCAAGGTGCGCCGCCTGGACGAGGTGCGCGCCGCTCGGCACCCTCGTCTCCGCTGGAGCGCGCCCGACGCGGAGAGCTGAGCTTGCGCGGGCTCCTTGCACCCGTCTGCGTGACGCTGCTCTGCATCGGCTGCGCCCTCCGATCCGTCGAGAGCCCCTTCGGCGGCGACTTGACGCTCGAGCGCGAGCTCGAGCTCAGCGCGGAGATCCATCGCCAGCTACGCGCGCAGGTTCCGTTCGTGTCCGACCCCGTTCTGCTGGCCTATGTGAACGAGCTCGGACAGCAGATCGTGCGAGTGACCGAGCCCCAGCCCTTCATTTACCGCTTCAGCATCCTCGAGAGCGACGACCTCAACGCCTTCACCATCGGCGGCGGGTACGTCTATCTCTCGAGTGCCGTGGTGGCACAGGCGGGCGACGTGGCGGAGCTGGCCGGGGTGCTCGCCCACGAGATCGCTCACGTCAAGGTCCGGCATATCGCCCGCGCCAACGAGAACCAGGGGCTGGCTACACTGATCTCGCTGGCCGCGGCCGCCGCGGTCGTGCTCGCGGGCGGCGATCCATCGCTGATCGCAATTGGCAGCGGTATCAACGTATCCATGCAGCTCAAGCACAGCCGCGAGCACGAGGCAGAGGCGGATCGGGAGGGGATCGAATACATGATTCGCAGCGGCTACCAGCCCGACGGCATGATCCGCTTCTTTCAGCGCATCCTCACCGTGAGCCCCCACGCCGGAGAGGGCATTCCGCCCTATCTATTCACACACCCCGCGCTACGTGAGCGCATCGCCGCCGCGCGTGTGGACATCAAGCGCCTTCACCCTCCATGGGACCTGATCCGGAGAGACGACCGTCTGCCTCAGATACAGGCTCGCCTCGCGCTCGCAGTCTCGTCCGTTGTGGGCGGCAGCGGCCTGCAGGCCCGCGCCAGCTTCGACCGCAAGGTAAGCGATCCTCTGCTCGAGCAAGCGCGTCAGGAGAGCGGGCGCGGCGAGTTCCGGCGCGCGGACCAGACGCTGGCTCGCGCGCAGAAGCTCGAGCCCCAGGATCCCCGACTCGTCCTTGCGCGCGCGGATCTCGCACAGGAGCGTGCAGACCTTCCCGCCGCCAGGCTGCATCTCGAGCGCGCCTTCGAGATCGATCCCAGCGTTCCGCTGGTCGCGTATCGGCTGGGATTGATCCACAAGCAGCTCGCCAACCGCTCGAGCGCGGTCTTCTATCTAGAACAGGCTGTCCATGGCTTCAGCGCACACAGCTCAGGGCGACGCAGGGCGGAGCTGGCCATCGAGCAGATCTCTTTTCCGGTGCTCGACGAGAGCGGAATCGGGGGCCGCTCCGAGGACGGGCCGAGCAACATCTTCATACGCGGCGAGGAGGTGACGTGGTCCGGACGAATCAGCCGCTACTTCCAGACCTACAATCCGGAGCTCGTGGTGAACTGGTCTGACCCCAGTGGAGTGGTCGTGCTCGAGGACCGTGTGCGCATGAATCCCTTCGGACACGTGTCCTCCAGCCTGCGCACCAAAGATGCGGCTCTTGGCCGCTGGAAAGTCAGCGTGCGACTCGGCGACAGCCTCCTGGAGGAGCACTCGTTCCAGCTGAGAGGTCGGCGCGCGAGCTCGAACGGAGGGTTCTGACGCGGCCCGGGGTCGATCTGAGCTCGGATCTATCCGAACTCCGCGGGGCGGAGCTTCCGACCGCGCTCGCGCGGCTACACTCGCTTGTCCCCGTGTCCTCGTATATGTGCGTCGGCCTCGCGCTCGCCTACGAGGAGGCGCGCGAGCGCTGTGAGGCCGCCGGCTTTACACGGGTTCAGCTCGAGCGCCAGGAGCGAGACACGCGGGTCTGGGTGCGGGCGCGTCGTGCGCGCACCCTCCCCGATTGGATCCGGCCCCGTCTGAGGCTGCTGATCTGCGGCCTGAACCCGTCGCTCTACGCGGCCGACGCGGGCGTTCCCTTCGCGCGGCCCGGCAATCGCTTTTGGGGCGCCGCCAGAGCGGCGCGCCTGATCGTGCACGATCGAGATCCATTCGATGCCCTCTCACGCGGTATCGGTTTCACCGACTGCGCCAAGCGCGCCACGCGGCGAGCGAGCGAGCTACGGCATGACGAGTACGCTGCGGGACTGGAGCGACTGGAGAGACAGATCCAGCGCTACCGACCCCAGGCCATCTGCTTCGTCGGGCTGGACGGCTGGCGGCGGGTACGCGATCGCCACGCCGTAGCCGGCTGGGTGACCGGCGGCTTCGGCGGCCGGCCGGCCTACCTCATGCCGTCGACCTCGGGACTCAACGCTCATTGCAATCTCGCCGACCTCACCGCTCACCTCAGACGAGCCCTGCGCGGTCCTTGAGACTTGACAGCGCCCTTCTGCGCGGGTCTTCTAGGAGCAAGAAGCCAATGACCCCGAGCCAGGAGAAGAAGCTGCGCGTCTGCCCCCTCTGCGAGGCGACCTGCGGACTCGAGGTCACCATCGCCGGGAACGAGGTGGTGCAGCTTCGGGGCGATCGCCACGACGTGTTCAGCCAAGGCTTCATCTGCCCCAAGGGCACTGCACTCGGTCAGCTCCACACCGATCCCGATCGCCTGCGCACGCCGCTGATTCGGCGCCACGGCCAGTTCGTGCCGGTCTCATGGAGCGAGGCTTTCGCCGAGATCGAGCGCCGTCTCTCGCCCATTCTCGCCGAGGGAGGCCGCGATGCAATCGCGGTCTACCTCGGGAACCCCGTCGTCCACAACCTCTCGCTCATGATCTACAGTCAGGTCCTGCTGCGCATACTGCGCACCCAGAACGTCTATACCGCGAGCACGGTCGATCAGATTCCCAAGCAGCTCGCTTCGGGACTCATGTTCGGCACCTTCACCACGATTGCGGTGCCAGATATCGACCGTACCGACTACCTGCTTATGCTCGGCGCCAATCCCCACGTGTCGAACGGAAGCCTGTGGACGGTGCCCGATTTCCCCGGCCGTCTCGCCGCGCTCCAGAAACGCGGAGGGCGCTGCGTGGTCGTGGACCCTCGTCGCTCCCGCTCCGCCGAGAAAGCCGACCGGCACATCTTCATCCTGCCAGGCACGGACGCGCACCTGCTGGCCGGCATCGCGCACACGCTCTTCGCCGAGGGTCTGGTGACCCTGGGACGGCTCGAACCTCACACGAGCGGCATCGCTGAGGTCGAGGCCGCCTTGCAATCGTTCCCCCCCGAGGCGGTCTCCCCGGTCTGCGGCGTTCCGTCCGAAACCATCCGCGAGCTGGCGCGAGAGCTGGCCACGGCGGAACATGCAGTGGTGTACGGGCGCATCGGGACCTGCACACAGGCCTTCGGTACCGTAGCGAGCTGGCTGGTCGACGTGTGCAACGTGCTCAGCGGAAACCTGGACGAGCCTGGCGGAGCAATGTTCCCCAAGGCCGCAGCTCTGGCCGCCAACACCTTCGGTGCGCCGGGGGTGGGCCAGGGCGTGCGCACCGGGCGCCGCCACAGCCGCGTGCGCGGAGCCCCCGAGGTGCAGGGCGAGCTACCGGTCGCGTGCCTTGCGGAGGAGATCGAGTCAGCGGGTGACGATCGCATCCGCGCGCTGATCACCGTGGCGGGCAACCCGGCCCTGAGCACCCCCAACGCCACTCGTCTGCAGAAGGCACTGGACCAGCTCGAGTTCATGGTGAGCCTCGATCTGTACCTGAACGAGACCACGCAGCACGCGGACGTGATCCTGCCGGGCCGCTCGCCGCTCGAGGACTCTCACTTCGACGTGGTGTTCAATCAGTTTGCGTGTCGCAATAATGTGCGCTTCTCGCCTCCGGTCTTCGAAGCGGTGCCGGACCACCCTGAGGAATGGGAGACGCTATTGCGCCTGGCCGGAATCGTGAACGGTCAGGGCCCCGATGCGGACATCGAGGCCCTCGACGGGCTGGTGATTGCCAGCCAGGTGCAGGCCGCCGTCGGCGCTGACGCCTCCCCCATCCACGGCCGCGACGCGGGCGAGATCCTGTCCGAGCTGGCCAATCGACGCGGTCCCGAGCGGGTCATCGACTTCGCGCTGCGCTCCGGCCCCTACGGGGATGCATTCGGTGCCCGCCCCGACGGTCTCAGCCTAGCCCGGCTCGAGGCTCAACCGCACGGCATCGATCTCGGTGCGCTCGAACCACGGGTGCCCGAGCTGCTCCGCACGCCATCAGGCAAGATCGAGCTAGCGCCCGAGCCCATCCTGGCCGATCTGGATCGCCTCGCCGAGGTGCAACCGGCAGCGTCACGGGGCGGCGCGCTGGTGCTGATCGGACGCCGCAGCCTGCGTTCCAACAACTCCTGGATGCACAATATTCCCGTGCTCATGACGGGCAAACCGCGTTGCACCATGCACGTCCATCCCAGCGACGCGCAGCGGCTCGGGCTGGAGGCCGGTGCGCTGGCGCGTGTGACCTCGCGTGCGGGCAGCGTGGACGTGCCGGTCGAGGTAACCGACGCGATCATGCCCGGCGTCGTCAGCATCCCGCACGGCTGGGGGCACGATCAGCCCGAGAGCCGGCTCGGCGTGGCAGCCGAACGACCTGGGGTGAACGCCAACGTGCTGACCGACGAGTTCGAGCTCGATCCGCTCTCGGGAAATTCAGTCCTGAACGGCGTTCCGGTTAGCGTGCAAGCCCTTTAGCCTGGACATCTCACCCGGTGGCCCACTGCGACCGCCAATTGCACGCCATCCCGGCCCGTGCTCGGCCTCGGCTCCTCAACTGGCCGGTTATCGGCGGGCAAACCCCGCCTGCCGGCACGGCACACGGCTGCGCGTGTGCCTCGGTATTGTCAACCACGTTTCCGGTGCCTCGGCCTGCGCGCGGCCCGACCTGACACACACTTGGCGCCCTCGCTACGGCAACCCGGTGAGAAATCCAGGCTAGCCCGACTCGGCTTCCTCGACCGTTTCAGGCGCCGGAGGCAAGTCCGTCGAGCCCAGCCGGCCCGCCATTACGCGCGCCACGGGACGCGTGAGCTCGTGCCGCTCGAACAGGATCCTGAGCACCGCCGTCATGGGCGTCGCCAGCAGCATGCCCACGATACCCCACAGCACTCCCCAGAAGATGAGGGCCATGAGGATTACGATGGGATGGAGGTCGAGCGAGTCTCCCATCACCTTGGGGGTGATGATGTTTCCGATCACGAGCTGCACGCTTCCGGGGAGTGCGATGGCCAGCACCGCAACCGTCCATGAGATGTCGGGGCTCATCAGGATGATGGGAAGCGGGAGCAGCGTGGCGATGACGGAGCCGATGCTGGGGATAAAGTTCAAGAGAAAAGCGAGGAACCCGAAGACCAGCGCCAGGTCCACGCCGAGCACGTACAGGATCAGCCCCACGAGCAGGCCCGTCACGGCGGAGATCGTCACCTGCGCCACCAGGTAGCGTTCGATCCGAGCCTCGATCTCCGACCAGACAGGGTCCGCCATCTGCCCCACCCGGCCACCTCCGATCAGCAGGAAGACTACGAAGATGAGCACGAGGACGGTGTTCGAGAGGACCTGGATGATCGAATTGGTGAGGGACACGAGCATCGAGCCCACAGGAAGGGAGGAGAGCTGGTTCCGAATGCCCTCCTGATCGATCCCGAAACGTTCAAAGGGGAAGAGTGCGAACGCGTCCGCGATCAGCCGGGTGATCTTTTCCTGGTAGGCGCCCGCATTCTGTGAGAGCTGGCCAACGGAGGACGTGATCAGCCCCCCGCACACCGTGAAGAGTCCGAAGCCGATCAGAAACACGCCGGCGATGGACAGGGCGCGTGGGATCTTCGCCTTCTCCGTCAGAAAACCCACGGCCGGATTGATGGCGAAGGTCAAGAACACGGCCAGCACGAACGGGATCATGACGGCGCTCAGCCAGTAGAGCGCGAGCGCCACGGCGAAGGTCGTAAGCACGAGCAGGCAGGTGGTCTGGAGCCGTTGGTCCGTCGTCCTCTCGGTCACCTAACTTCCCCCTGAAAAAGCTCATTGTAGTATCGTTCGAGCGGGTTCCCCAGGCGGCACGATCGAGATGAGGCCTTGAACCCTACGGAGAGGATGCAATGAGAGAGTTTCGAGGAAGGACGGCGGTCGTAACGGGCGCGGCCAGCGGCATCGGACGAGCGCTGGCCGAGCGCTTCGCGGCCGAGGGCATGCGCGTGGCTCTGGCCGATGTGGAGGGACAACCCCTGGCTCGGGCCGCGAGCGCCCTGAAAGCCCAGGGCGCCGAGGTCCTGGCGGTCCCCACCGACGTCTCGAGCGCCGCCGACGTGGCCGCTCTAGCGCAGAAAACGTTGGACGCATTCGGTGCCGTCCACATCGTCTGCAACAACGCCGGCGTCTTCACGGGTGGGCTCTCGTGGGAGGCATCCCTGGCGGACTACAACTGGGTTTTGGGCGTCAATACCTGGGGCGTGATCCACGGCATCCGCAACTTCATGCCGATCATGTTGGAGCAGGATACCGAGGGCCATATCGTGAACACCTCCTCCATGGCCGGCGTCACGACGATTCCTTACGCCTCCATCTATCACATGAGCAAGCACGCCGTGCTCGCGCTGAGCGAGTGCCTCTACCACGAGCTCACGTTGCGCGGCTCCAAGGTGAAGGTCTCAGTGCTCTGTCCTGAGATGGTGGCTACGCAGATCGAATCGTCCGCGCGCAACCGTCCCGCTTCGCTCCAGCCCGAGTCCGGATCAACAGAATCGAAGGAGCGCAAGCTGGTCGAGCAGGGCATGGCCGAAGCCATCAAGAAAGGTGTACCCCCGGCCGAGATCGCCGACCGCGTTCTTCGAGCCATCCAGGAAGAGCGCTTTTACATCCTGTCCGATGGCGCGTGGCGGAAGGCGTGCAACACGCGGCTGGACGACATTCGCGAGGGACGGAACCCGACCTTCGCACCGCCCGTCTAGGAAAGACGCGCTACGATGCATTCCGCCGTAGTCGCTCGGCGCATGTGGCTGAGGTAGCATGCGACGCATGCCCTTCTATGCATTCATCGGCCGCGACGGCGAGGAAGGGCTCGAGCGGCGCAAACTGCATCGCGAGGCTCACCTCGAGAGCCTCCGGGATCTAGAGGCGGCCGCACGCATCCGTCACGCCGGTCCTCTGCTCGACGACTCGGGTCGGCCCATCGGCAGCCTGATCGTCTTCGAAGCACCGAGTCTCGAGCATGCGCGCGCGCACGCCGCCGCGGATCCGTACGTGGTTCATCAGGTCTTTGAACGCTACGAGGTTCGCGAAACCAAGGTGGTGTTCCCGAAGCAGTGCTCCTCTGCTCGTGGCTAGCCGCCACATCATCGCGCCGGCCAGAAATGGGGCCGCGGGGTTCGTGGCGAGCGCATCGTTGATCCGAAGCTGAGACAGCAGCAGGAACGCGCGCGTCATACCGCAGCCGGGACAGGGGGTACCTGTCACGCTGCGGAACGCGCACGGCAGGCCCAGGTCGGAGTGAGTCAGAAAGTCCATGCCCAGGAACGCGTACGCGAGTCCTGACACCAGCACCACCGTGAATACCGCGGCGATCAGCAGCCGCAGAACCCACTCGGGGTCGCCGCGTCTCCGGGAAGGCTCAGCCCACAATGCGATTGATTTCATTCTGGTGGATGCAGTCTGCCACCACGCCTACGCCCAGTATCGTAGCCACGACACTGGCCATCGGAAGGCCTTCATACACCGCCAACCCGCGCTCGTGCTCGATCTCGACGATCGCGGCACCCATCTGATACTGGTAGTAGAGGTGATACAGGCCGCACGTCAGCAGCGATAGCAGCAACCACACCAAGAAGCTGAACTCCCTGCGGCCGAGAAGCTCGTTACAGGCAACCATCTGGCGGTAGTTCCAGTAGAGGTTGAAGATGAACGCCGTCAGGAGCGTTAGGATCAGATAGAGCGGGATGCTGGCGTAGTGCCGCCCTTCGTCGGCGTACGGTGCAGGTCGGTAGCCACCTTCGTCCACGGGCCCCCCGAGGCGAGCAGAGTATGCTCTTTCTCGTGCTTTCGCGAGCGAGCTCCACGCCAACTCCAGCAGCTTGTGGCGGCGGGTAACGCGAGTCGAACGCGCTGAACCCCTGTCATCAGAGGTCCGAATGGCTTTGAAGGCCACCCCCAATACCGATTGGGTCTACCCGCCAAAAACAGCTTACCAGAGCCGCAGCTGGGATGTGCGACTAGAAAATGCCCCAGCTAGCGCCCTATACTGGTTCGAAAGGCTAGGAGGAGCTCAACGCGTATGAACTTCCGGCTGCACTTCCACGGCGTCTCGCACGACGATGAGATCAAGCAGAGCTGCCAGCGACTTGCCGACAGCTTGAAGGAGGAGTTCCCCGAGACCTCGAAGTTCGAGGTCAGCCTCAACCACACGGGTGAGCAGCACGAGGCCCATATGCATGTGACCGGAAAGGACCTCGAGGTTGCATCGAGCGCGAGCGGGCGTGAGCTAAATGACTCGATTGCCGAGGCCTTCGAGCGCGTGCGCCGACAGCTTCGCAAGCATCACGACAAGCAGATCTACACGCGACGGCGTGGGGCCCACAAGAGCGAGCCAGGATAGTGTCCCGTTCCGGGAGTTCCCACGCAGTTCTCACGGCGAAGGCGCAGCGCTCGCAAGGCGCGCCAGCGAGGCGAATCCATAGATTCGGCGAGCGAGTACAACGCTGCGAGCGCGGATGCAGCGGTCGCTGAGAATGCGGGTGAACTTCCGGAACGGAACACTGTCCCCTAGCTCGTGGAGGCCACCTCCTTGGCGGCGCAGAGCGTGCCTGCGCGCCCGAGCAGGAAACCCTGGCCGCAACGAATGCCCAGCTCTTCGATGACCTGGAGCTCGTTCGGGGTCTCGATTCCCTCGGCGATGATCGTCGAACTCATCTTCTCGGCCAGGGTTTGCAAGCCCCTCAAGAGCTCCTGCTTTGGAGGGTTCTCCTCGATCCCCCGCACCAGCGACATATCGATCTTGAGGAAGTCCGGGCTCAGTTCCAGCACGGCTTCGAAGCTGGAAAAGCCCGCCCCGATGTCGTCCAGCGCGATGCTGAACCCGAGCTTCTTGAAATAGTCGATCGCCTCGCGGAAGATGTGGAAGTTACCGATCGCCTGTCGCTCCGAGATCTCGAACACGAGGTTATGCGAGCTCAGGCGCAGCTCGGCCAGCATCGCCTGAAGCCCTGCGTCTTCGAACTCAGGATCGTGGATACTGGCCGGCAGGATATTCAGGAAGAGCTTCTGGTCGCGCTCGATGCCCTTGGCGTTGCGCAGGGCCTGTCGCCGACAGAGCCGGTCGAGCTCGTATTCCAGATCGCAATTCTCGGCAATCTGAAACAGGGTGAGCGGGCTCTCGAGTCCGCTGGCCACCGGACCTCGCATGAGCGCCTCGTAGCCGATCACCTCTCGCTCGGCCAAGCTCACCACGGGCTGGTAGACGATCGACACATTCTCTTCGAGCAGGATCTCCTCGAGCGTCGCCACGCGCCCTCGGCGCACTCGTTCCAGCTCGAAGTGTGCGGTGGAGCGCGATTGCTCGATCAGACGGCGTATCTGCGCCTCGGGCCGATTGAAGGGCCGGTGGAGCGCGAGAGCATGCCCCACCGGGATCTCGGGAGCGTGATCGAGGTAGGGATAGACGATGCGTTTCACGCAGTCCGCCACGTAGCTTCTGACCTTCTCGGCAACGCGAGGTAGAAGCCGCGTATAGAACTTGTGATCCGAGTAGGGGCGGTTCAAGAAGAGCAGGATATGTTCGCCACCCAGAACACCAGCGGTGGCCAGCACGTCTTCCTTGAGATCCTTGGCCAGCTGCGCGCGCACACGCTGCGCGAGGGCCTCGAGGACACGAGACATCGGGCCCGCCCCATAGTGACGCTCGATCTGCACCAGGGGCGTCGCGTCGATCAGGATCAGGCCGATGGCCCCGTTCTCCGCCAGCCGTTGGCCGAGCAGGCCCATCTGCTCCGAGAGCGATGGCAGGCGCTCTCCGAAGCCGGACACGACTCCGTCATCTGCTGCTGAGTCGTTGCTCATCCGCTCGCAATTCCACGTGATCTGCTGGCATTCACGCTACTGAAACATGCAAATCGGATGCGGGGCGCCAGAACTTGAATAACAGCGCCAGACAGGTCCAGCTGTAGCCGGATCAGCCCTCGTCTTTTGCGAGCTGCTCGTGAAAGATCGTGAGGTTGATGTGGTCTCCAAACTCGCTCTGGCAAATGAACTGCACATGGCACAGCGTCAGCTCGAGGAACTTGTTCACCTCCGCCTCGAGCTCCTTAGCGAGACCCCGGATAACGATGCAACACAGAGAATTCATCTTTACTTCCTCAATACCGGGGGACCGTCGAATCGACCTCGAGAGACCAGGCATCGATACCACCTCGAAGATTCTCCACCCTCGAAAACCCCTTGGACTGCAAGAGCTCGCAGGCGGCGCGGCTACGTGGACCGTGGTGGCAATGGACCACCAGCGCTCGCTCCTTCCAGTCCTCCAGCCCTTCCAGCGCTTCCTCCAGCTCGCGCAGGGGAATCAACCGGGCTGCACCAATCCGCGCGAGCTCCGCCTCGAAGGGCTCACGCACGTCGATGAGCAGGAGATCCTCGCTCCCCTCCAGACGCTGTTTGAGCTGCGCCGGCTCGAGCTCGGCGACGGCCGACCCAACGGGGCCTGCGGCCGCCGCACAGAAAGCCTCGTAGTCGATGGGCTCGTGGATCGTTGGCGCCGTGCCACACACGGCGCAGTCGGGATCCTTCGGCAGCGAGAACTGCCGAAACCGCATCGTGAGCGCCTCGTAGACGAGCAGGCGCCCAATGAGCGGCTCCCCCTGCTGCAGCAGGAGCTTGAGCACCTCGGTGGCTTGCAGCAAGCCGATTACGCCCGGAACCACGCCCAGCACGCCAGCCTCCGCACAGTTGGGGGCCAGCTCGGGGGGAGGCGGCTCGGGAAAGAGACAACGGTAGCAAGGGCCACGCTTGGCATCGAAGACGCTCACCTGCCCGTCGAAGCGCATCACGCTGCCATAGACGAGCGGTCGCCCGAGCCAGACGCAGACGTCGTTCGCGAGGTAGCGACTGGCGAAGGTATCGGTTCCGTCCAGGACCACGTCGTAGTCACGCAGAATGCGCTCCGCGTTCGAGGCCTCGAGCCGCTCCTCATGCGCCTGGATGCGGACGTCAGGGGTGAGCTGGCGCAGGCGTTCACCCGCCACCTCCACCTTGGGGCGTCCCACGTCACGCGTTCCATACAGCACCTGCCGCTGCAGGTTCGAGACCTCGACCTTGTCGAAGTCCATCAGCCCGAGCGTGCCAACGCCCGCGGCCGCGAGATAGAGCGCGGCCGGGGAGCCCAGGCCCCCGGCCCCGATCAAGAGCACTTTGGAGCCGAGCAGCATCTCCTGACCGGCGGGACCGACTTCATCCAGAAAGAAATGGCGCTTGTAACGTTCGAGCTGCTCCGGGGTGAAGTTTGACATGTGATTTCAGGGTAGCGGCGCGCCAGGGGGTCATCAAACGGCAGCGTCTCGAGTTAGGCCAGCCAGCGAAGCACTGAAACGTGAGCATCAACCCGAGCGTGCGCGCGGGAACGTTGAAGCAGCGGTGCCGGAGGAGGGACTCGAACCCTCAAGCCCGTAGGGCACGCGATTTTGAGTCGCGCGCGTCTGCCAGTTCCGCCACTCCGGCTCTCTTAGAAAACAGGGACTTAGGTGGTCGCCCTTTCACTGCCGCACCGCCGGGTGACAAAACGGGTGACAAAAACTTTCCGGCGAGTGCCTCTCTCGGCTCCACAGGGTGCCCAACAGGGCCGCTCGGGTCCACTACCTGGCGTGGGAAAAGATCGACAACGTTATGGGGCCGGTGACGGATGGTCAGCTCCGCAATCCGCCGCCGGTGGGCCTCATCAGGGTCGATGTAGCGGCCTGTGACGCCCATGGAGCGCACCGAATGGCCGAGGTGAAGCATCACATCGAACTCGTTCGCTCCCCCCTCCTGTAGCCTCGTGGCGGAGGTTCTGCGAAGCCCGCGCACTTTCAGACCCTCGATCCCCGCTGCCGCGCAGGCCCTTTCCCAGGCAGTGCGGATCGACCGGCGGGGCTTCCCATTCCGGTGGGCAAACACCTGGACCCCAGGCTGGCGCAAGGAGTCCGGTCGGG
>SMWZ01000123.1 GCA_004356455.1 Deltaproteobacteria bacterium | reverse complement strand
GTAGAACAGGGCGAACTTCACGGGGTTCTCCTTTGCGCGTGCAGCTCGGAAGAGTACATGATGAGGCCCTTCAAAAAAAAGGCCCCTGGACGAAGACTCGTCCAGGGGCCTCGAGAAGCAGCGCTACTGGGGCGCTATTGAGGATCTCCACAGCCCTCGTCGATCGTCCCATTGCAGTTGTTGTCGAGACCGTCGCCGCACTCCTCGAAGAAGCTCCCCAGGCCCGGCACGCACTCCTGCGGCTGCCCGTCCACACACGCATCGACCGTGACCATGCACACGCCCAGACCACAGCTCACCGGGCCGAAGCCGTTGTCCACCTCGCCATCGCAGTCATTGTCGAAGCCATCGCAGACCTCTTGCGTGGGCTGACAGTCTTCGTTGTCGCCGCACGCGACACTGAAACCATCCTGATCCGTGTCGACGCAGCCTTCCAAGTCGTCTTGGTCCGGGCAGGACGCCACCATCAACGCGTTGCTCGGCTCGGTTGAAGCCTCGTCGCTCTCCCTCCGCATCAATACAGCGCCATCATTGAGAAAGAGCGGACCGCAAGAGGTGGGCTCGTAGTAGTCGATTCCGCGCTTGGCGTGACCGGGGTTGAGGTCGGTCTTGATCACCACGGTCAGCGTTTGTGCTCTGGTCGAATCACAGCCTTCCAGGTCCCAAACGATTATGTCGGGAGCCAGCTTAAAGGTCAGGTCCCGCTCTCCACGCCCACGCCCTTTTCCTTCGAAGTAGTCCGCCATGCCGCAGTTAGGGTCGAGGTCGACGACATTGAACTCCGCGGGGACCACATCTATCACGGTATTCGTCGCGTCGAAATTGTTCGCATTCAGTGTGATCTTGAAGGTGAACTCGGTGGGTACGCTCTTCCCGATCCCGACCGGGTCCGGACCGTACACGAGTGCTTTGGACCCGGGGAAGGGAGCGAGCTGCGCCCATGCCGTTGACCCGAACCCCGTACTCAAGAAAAAGAATCCTGCCGCAATCATTCGCGAGATCTTCCGCGTCACACCGTTCTCCCCAACTGCGCCGCCACGACGAGGAAGCTCGTCGTCCCCCTCATAGCAAGACCGTGGCGAGTCTTGCCGCCGTGTCTATCGGTGTCGTCTGTTGGCGACTTGAGAGGGTGGGATGCAGGGGGCGGTTTGGGAGTCGAGCTTCCAGCTTGAACAGTCGAGTTTCCAGCTCGAGTGGAAGCGCTCTGACCGGTGTGCGACCGGGTCGGGTGATCCCCGAAAAAAAAGGGCCCCTGGATCCTGCGAGGGAAACCCAGGGGCCCTGAGAAGCGGATCGCTTCTCAACTCATGGCCGACATCTGGCAGGTAGGCGTAGCTGCCTCCTCCATAGCCCCAGCCTGGAATTATATCCCAGCGTCGCGCAAAGAGGACGAGGAATTTAACACCTCTGTGTGCCGGAATTCCGCTATAGGTGTAAAAATTCCACTCTCAGCGGAATTCGGGGGACGGACCCTCCAGGCTGAGGGGTCAGCGGGGGTGGAAGTAGGGCAGGGCGATCTGTTCAGAGACGCGCTCGAACTCGACCTCGACGGGCAGGTCGAGGGTGATCTCCCCGGGCGGCAGGTTGCGCAGTCCACTCACGATGCGTACGCCCTCCTCGAGCTCGACCACCACCACCGCAAACGGCACGTCGCCGGCAAAGGCGGGATGAAGCGCCTGGTGGGTCACCGTCCACGAGAAGATGCGCCCGCGTCCGCTCGACTCCTCCCACTCCCAATCGGTGGAGCCGCACTTCGCGCACATGCTGCGCGGGAGATGACGCCACGTGCGGCATGCGTTGCAGCGCTGGAAGCAGAGTTTTTCCTTGGCGCAGTGCTCGTAGAACTCGGCGTTGAGCTCATCGGGCTTGGGTATGGGCTTAGGGATCGCAGGGCGCTCGCTCACGCTCACCTCCGCAGGATCACGATGCTGCCGTCGCCGAAGTCGCCCCAGCCGGTGACGAGGCCGAGCTCGGCGTCCGCGATCTGGGCGGCGCCCGCATCCCCACGCAGCTGACGCGTGGCCTCGACCACGTGATTGAGTCCCCAGGCGTGGCCCTGCGAGAGCAGCCCCCCGTGCGTATTGAGTGGGTACTGGCCGCCGATCTCGATCTGGCCGTCTCGTACAAACGCCCCAGCCTCTCCTGGTTGGCAGAGCCCGAGCGCCTCGAGCTGCAGCAGCACCACGTAGGTGAAGCAGTCGTAGATCTGGAGGAAGTCCACATCTTGCGGCTGGATGCCCGCCATGGCAAAGGCCTTGGGTGCGGCGTAGGAGAGGCCGGTCTTGAACATATCGGGCCGGCCGGCGATATCGTCGGCCGGGTAGGGATGACCTTCAGCTACGCCCATGATCAGAACCGGCCGGTGGGGGAGGTTGCGCGCGCGCTCGCTGCTCGTGACCACCACCGCGCAGGCCCCGTCGGTCTCAAGACAGCAATCGTAGAGCCGGAAGGGCTCGGTGATCCAACGGGCCTGGAGGTACTGCTCCATGCTCAGGGTCTTGCCTCTCATCACGGCCCGGGGGTTGAGCTGTGCGTGCTTGCGACAGGCGATGGCCACGGCGCCCATGTCTTCCGGCTTGGTACCGTACAGCTTCATGTGTCGCATCGCGATCCAGGCGTAGAACTGCGCTGGCGAGATCGCCCCGTAGGGGAGGTAGAAGTCGCGTACCGCGGTGGTCATCGAGCTGATGCCGGCCAGCTCACGGCGACGATTGACGCCAGCCCTGGGCCGAAGCGCCGAGTAGCCGTTCCAGCCGATCAGTATGAGCACGTTGCGCGCGATTCCGTGGGTCAGCGCCAGAGCCGCGCTCTGGAGCGAGGCGGTGGGGCTCGCGCCGCCCATGTGGACCGTGATCGAGTAGCGCAGGTCCTCGAGCCCCAGATTGGCGGCGAGCTCCTCGGCCGTGGTGTAGACGGGCGGGGGAATCAGGCCGTCGATCTCGCTCGGAGTGAGCCCGGCGTCGGCGATCGCCGCGCGAGCGGCCTCCAGCATCATCTCGGTGGCGCTGCGGTCGGAGCCGCGAACGTAATCCGTCTCGCCAATGCCTACGATGGCCGCGCGCTCCTTGAAGCTCATTCCATCTCCCCTCCGATTGACTTGTGCGAGCCGGGGACTCTCCCATATAACACGAACGGGAGAGCTGAAGCATGGAGCTACCGCTGGAGACGGAACTGTGTGTCGGGTGCATGGCATTCCTGCTGCCGCTACGTCATCCCACCCTGGTGGCCAAGCAGGTCGCCACGCTCGACCTGCTATGCGGGGGCCGCCTGGTCTTTGGCGTCGGCGTGGGCGGAGAGTTTTCCCTCGAGTACGCGGCGTGCGGAGTCCCGCTCGAGGAGCGAGGGGCGCACTCTCCGAGGCGATCCCTGCTTCGGCAGCGGACATCTGCTCTTCATCTGCATCGACGATTGTTACGAGGCGGCTCTGGATGCGGCGAGCGATCATTTGAGCCAGCGCTACCCGATGGATTTCCGCGGACCCGCTCGCAAATACGCCGCGCTCGGGCGCCCGGAGGACGTGGCGGAGACCGTCGATTCGTTTCGCCGGGCCGGTGTGCGACACCTGATCGTCGATCCGGTATGCCGCGCCGAGGCACGTGACGAGCAGCTCGAGCGTTTCGCGCGCGAGGTTCGACCGCTACTGAGGGGCTAGCGGCCGTTGCCGCGCGCTCTTTTCCGATTGACTTGCGAAGATCTCCCCGGCTAGGCTGCGGTAGGCTTTTAGCCTGAGGAGAGATGTGTATGAGGCACCCGATCTTGCTGGCCGGCCTTGTGGTTCTGGTGGGTAGTCTGACCGCGCAGGCCGGTGTCTACCCGATAAACAAGTGTGTGAGTGACAAGCAGAAGGAAGCGGCCAAGTACTGCGGCGGGGTCCTCAAGGCCTGGGCCAAGTGGGACCAGAAGCAGGACGACGCGGCTCGAGACCAGAAGCTCCAGGATGCCTTGAGTCGGCTCGACTCCAAGTGGACCAAGGCGGAGACCAAGTCCTCCGCCAAGGGGAGCGAGTGCGGGGAGACGACCCTCTCTTCGACGGACATGGCGACCCTGATTGATGCCGCGGTGGCGAGTGTGGTGAGCGCGATCAACACCGGCCTCGATCTCGGGAACAAGAGCGACGGGAAGTGCGGAGGGAAGCTGCTCAGCGCCGCTGCGAAGAAGTGCAGCTCGCTTCTCAAGGCCGAGAGCAAGTACATCAAGAAGATCGCCAAGGCTCCCGAGACCACTGGTCTGGCCGCCGACCAGCAGGCAGCGAGCGCCAAGTTCAGCAGCGCCTGGGCCAAGGCGTCGGCCGCCTGCCCCACCACGGCGACCGAAGCGGGTGTGGAAGCCCTGATCGACGACCTCAGCGAAGCTGTAGTCACGAACTCCACGGTATCGCCGAGCGTGAGCACTGAGTGGGCCAACTATCTAGCGCCGGCTTCGGTGGACTACGAGGGCCGGACCTATACGCCGACGTGCGTCTTCGACACGCCGTACTACTACTACGCGAGGCGCGGCTCCGTGAACAAGCTGGTGATGTACTACATGGGAGGCGGGGCCTGCTGGGAGAACATCACCTGCAGCCTGGGGGTTTGCAGCCAGTCCGCCGACCCGGACGGCGCGGCCTCTCTCAACGCCGTGACGACCGGGTTCGGGGATCTCAACGATCCCGACAACCCGTTCAAGGATTGGAGCTGGGTCTTCGTGACGTACTGCAGCTGCGATGTCCACTTCGGAGACGCCGAGCAGACCTACTCCGGGGTGTTTCCCGACATCAATGTGAAGCACCTCGGCTACCACAACGCGCGCGTGGTCGAGAAGTGGGCGCGCGAGCACTTCGTGAACCCCGAGGTCGTCTTCGTGACCGGAACGAGTGCGGGTGGCTACGGAGCGCTCTTCCATGGAGGCTTGCACGCCGAGGCCTGGCCGGCCTCGCAGCTTCACGTGCTGGGTGACGCGTCCAACGGCGTGATCACCCCCAGCTTCCTGCAGAACGAGTTTGCCAACTGGAAGTTCAGCGATAACCTGCCGCCGGAGATTCCTGGGCTGGTGGAGTCGATCACCGAGGGCACGGGGATGGTGGCCTACATCGAAGCGATCGCCAACTACCTACCGGACACGAACTGGGCCCATTACACGAGCGCGTTCGACGGCGGAACCGGCGGCCAGACCGGCTTCTACAACATAATGCTGAATGACAACAACGTGGAGGCCGCGATACCCTGGTGGGAGGGCAGTTGTGAGTTCAACAGTGTGATGCGTCAGCAGACCGTTGACACCGCACCCCTGCCTGGGAACTATCGCTACTACATTGGTACCGGCTCGCGCCACGGAATGTGGGGCAACGACAAGGTGTATGACGATACCACTGGTGGCGTGCCAACGATCCTCAACTGGGTAAATGGGATGCTGAACAGCACACCCGGCGCGCCGGACCCGGACTGGACGAACGTCGAGGCGAGCCCCTTCAACGTGCTGCTGGATGGCGAGTGCAGCAACAGCGCCGACAATCCGGGTGAACGCTGCGGGTGCAACGACGACTGTCCGGGGGGCAGCTGTCAAGGGGAGGACGTACGGCCGTGTCCTCTGCTGCCTCCGTTCGAGCTGAGCGGGGAAGATACGATCGTCAACTGCCCGGAGTGATCGGAGGTTTCTGCGGGGATCGGTAACGATCCCCTGCGAGAGCTGACTCCGGGAGAGGTCGAGGCCTACGACCGCGATGGTGTGGTCTGCGCCCAGGCGATGCCCTGGGCGGCCCGCTCTTTCCCCAGATCCTCCCCCATCCCATCCCGCAGGAGGGTGCGCGGCGTGCCTAGGGGCCCGAGCCACCGGATCCGAGCAGCATGAACAGTGTCCTCCAGGGTGTGCGGGCGTACATGGGGGGACGCTCGCGGCACGCCCGCGCATAGACGTCCATCGCTGTCCCCAAGGGCACGACCTCTCATCCCGCAGGCTGCCCCGCGTTCTCTAGAAGACCAGGAAATTTGCCGATTCAGGATGCGGCTCCGCTTGCGAAGCGGTGGGAGACACGACCATCCAGGATCAGGAGAAATCGAAGGAGGAGCTCGTACAGGAGCTCCAGTCCCTGCGCCGCACCGTTGGGGATCTGCGTAACCGCGAGTTCGAACGAGTTCGTGGCGAGCAGGCGGTGAGGGAGCAGCT
>SMWZ01000122.1 GCA_004356455.1 Deltaproteobacteria bacterium | reverse complement strand
CGGCATGATCGCGCTGGCCAAAGGAATTATCGACCCCGGCCGCCAAACGAAGTCTACGGCAAGGTAAGGCTGCTTCCCCCGTGCTTCCCCGCGAGCTGCCCGAACTGAGGTGGATCGGCTAAGTCCCTGAATTCATGGTGGCGCAGGGCGGAATCGAACCGCCGACACGCGGATTTTCAGTCCGCTGCTCTACCAACTGAGCTACCGCGCCGCGAAGCTAGAGGGGAAGGAAGTTAGGTCACCCTCCCAGAGAAGGCGAGGTGGCCGCTACTCCACCGGCTCGAGCGTGACCGACTCGATGACCACGTTCTCGAGCGGGCGATCGCGGCGGTTGCGCGGGACGGCCGCGATCTTGTCGACCACCTCCATGCCCGAGATCACCTCACCGAAGACCGTGTACTTGCCGTCGAGCGTTCTGGCCCAGGAAGGTGAATCCGCCACCATGATGAAGAACTGCGAGCCCGCCGAGTCGGGATCCGGGCTGCGAGCCATCGAGAGGATCCCGCGCCCGTGGGGGACGTCGTTGAACTCGGCTGGAATGGTGTAGCCCGGTCCCCCCTGACCGTCGTTGTCGGGGTTGTCGTCCTTGCTCTGAGGGTCCCCCCCCTGGATCATGAATCTGGGGATGACGCGGTGGAAGGTGGTGCCGTCGTAGAAGCCCTGACGCGTCAGCTTCTTGAAGTTGTCGACGTGACCGGGCGCCTTGTCGGGGAAGAATCTGAGCCGGATCTCGCCCAGATCCTTGATCTTCATCAGGCCGGTCTCGTCCCTGGCGTTCTCCCGGCTCTGGTCTGCCGTGCCCTCCTTCTCTCCCGACTGCTGGCAGCCGGGAAGCGTGAGCGCGAGCAGAAGCGTGCACAGCCCCAAGCCCTTCATGCTGGTCCCCCCCCATTCCTAGCGGAAACGCGGCAAACGTTAGCACGGTCGCGCCGGCGTGGTACGTTCGCGTATATGCGCGCTCGGCGAAAGCTCGCGCTGCTCGCCCTCGGCTCCGTCCTCGCCGGGACTGCCGAGGTCTCAGCGGCCAACCCCGAGTGGGGTTGGCAGGGTATGGTGGTCTCGAGCGTGGGCCCCGCGGCCGCGGCCGGGCGGGAGATCCTGATCGAGGGCGGAAACGCGATCGACGCTGCGGTGGCGGCGGGCTTCGCCGCCGGCGTGAGTCACCAGTTCAGCTCCGGCCTCGGCGGCGGTGGCTTCATCCTGGCCTACCTCGGGGCGACGGGTGAGGTCCTGGCTCTGGATGCGCGCGAGGTTGCCCCCGCCGCCGCCGCTGCGGACATGTTTCTGGACGCCGCGGGCCAGGTGGACCCACAGGCCTCCCGCCTGGGCGGACGCGCGGTCGCCGTGCCCGGGCTGCTGCAGGGACTGCATGAGCTCCACACCCTCCATGGGCGCTTGCCCTGGGCTCGGGTGGTGGAGCCCGCACGTCGGCTCTGCCGCGAGGGTGTTCCGGTCGGGGTTCACCACCGCCGCATGCTTGCTTTTGCCCAGCCTTACCTCTCGCGCTTCCCGGAGACTGCGCGCATCCAGCTCGCGGACGGCCAGCTCCCGCCCCTCGGCTGGAAGCTCGTGCAGCCCGATCTCGAGCGGACCCTCAAGGCGATCGCACGACGCGGACCGCAGGTCTTGCAGCGCGGCGAGATCGCGGAGGCAATGGTGAAGGCTACTCAGGCCCACGGTGGGGTGCTCACGCTCGAGGATCTGGCGAGCTATCGCACGCGCCGGCGTACGGCGGTGCGTGGCTACTACCGCGGGCTCGAGATCCTTTCTATGCCTCCTCCGAGCTCCGGCGGAATCCACCTGGTCCAGATGCTGAACATGCTCGAGCCCTTCGACCTTGCCGCGAGCGGCATGAACTCGAGCGAGACCATTCACCTGGTGGCCGAGGCCATGAAGCTCGCTTTCGCGGACCGCGCGGTTCATCTCGGGGATCCCGACTTCTACCCCGTGCCGCTGGCTTGGCTCACCTCCAAGAGCTATGGGCTCAAGCTCGCCCGGCGCTTGGAGCCGCGTCCGTTTTGGCGCAAGCCTCCCTGGCTCTGGGGACGCCCGCGGGTGCTACGGCTCGAGCGTCCCGGTACGCCACCGCCCGACGACGGAGGCACCACACACATCTCGGTGATGGATGCCGAGGGCAACGCAGTGGCCCTGACTCAGACCGTGAACACGCTCTTTGGCTCGGGCATCACCGCGCCGGGAACGGGTATCGTGCTCAACAACGAGATGGACGACTTCGCAGCGGCGCCGCATGCGCCCAACGCATTCGGCCTCGTGGGCCAGAGCGCCAACGCCATCGCCCCCGGCAAGCGCCCGCTCTCGAGCATGACGCCCACGATCGTGCTGCGCGACGGTCGCCCCTGGCTGGTCGTGGGGAGCCCGATGGGTCCCATGATCATTACGACCGTACTCCAGACGCTAATAAACGTGATCGACTTCGGCATGAACATCCAGGACGCGGTGGCTGCGCCCCGCTTTCATCACCAGTGGCGCCCCGACCACTTGCTGCTCGAGCCCGAGCATCCCCAGGACGTGGTCGCACGGCTCGAGGACTGGGGTCACCCGGTCCGGGTCCCCGAGTTCCACTTCGGAGCTTCCGCGGCGATCCTGCGGGATCCCGAGACCGGCCTGTTCTGGGGCGGTGCCGACCCGCGCCGCGACAGCGCTGCCGCGGGGTACTAGCGGGGTAGTGGCCGGCGAAGCCGGCCTGCCCGCACGGCGCCGGACTTCGTCGGCGCCTTAGGTTGCCTCGGCTATCAGCGCCGGTTGTTCCTACTTAACGATGGCGATGAGGGGGCGGTCGAGCCGGATAACGCGCTCCGCGACCCGCTGCAGGTCGTCGAGCGTCACTGCCTGGATGCGTTTCTCGTAGTCCAGGTAGTGGGCGGCCCCGAGCCCGTAGAGCTCCTCGAGTGAAAGCAAGCTGGCCTGGGTACCGTAGGGCTGGAGCGAGACCGCCTGTGTCCCGATCAAGAAGCCCTTGGCGCGCTCCACTTCCTCGGCGGTGATCGGCTCTTCGAGTATGCGGCGCAGCTCGCGACGCAGACCTTCGATGGCCTCCTCGAGCTTCTCGGGAGCCGACGCGATATAGACCCCGAAGGAGCCCGTGTCGATGCCCTCGATGGAGAACGCGCTCACGGAATAGGCCAGGCTCTTCCGGTCCCGTAACTCGAGAAACAGCCGGCCACCCTGGCCCGAGAGGATCTGCGTCAGTACGTCGAGCGCCGCCAGGTCTGGATCGTCGAGCGCCAGGCCGGCAAAGCCGAGCAGGATGTGGACCTGCGACTTGTTCTTCTCGAGTGAGACCTCGCGTGGGCCTTGCGGCTCGGGCGGTAGCTTGCGCGCCGGCAGCTCCACCTTCTCGGGCCCCTGCCAGTCGGAGAGCTTCGAGGCGAAGGCTTCGACGATCGCGTCGGGCTCGACGTCGCCGACAATGGACAGCACACCGTTGGTTGGCTGGGCGTAGGTGGCGTAGTAGCGGGCGAGCTCTTCGCGCTCGAGTCGCTCGAGCGAGGCCTCGTTGCCGATGAGCGGAAAGCGATAGGGATGGCCGATGAAGAGCTCCTTCGCGAAGAGTTCGAAGGCCTGGAGGGAGAGCCGGTCCTCGCGCCGCTTCAGGGCCGCGAGCCGCTCGGTGCGTACCTTCTCGATCTCGTCGGGGGGGAAAGCTGGGTGCAGCAGGACGTCTGCGAAGAGATCGAGCCCGATATCGAGAGAATCGGTCAGGAACTCGGCCGTGAGCCCGAAGCTGTTGCGTCCCGAAAAGCCCCCGAGTGAGCCCGCGATGCCCTCCACCTCAGCGGCGAGCTGGGCGGCGCTGCGCTGCTGCGTCCCACGCTCGAGCATCTCCGCCAGAAAAGAGGTCAGCCCCTGGGTCTCCTCGGTCTCTCCGAGCTGGCCCCCGTTGAACGAGAGGCGCATGGCCACGAGGGGAATCGAGTGGTTCGGCTTCACGATCACGCGCAAGCCGTTCGGCAGCACGTAGCCCGAGATCCCGTCTCGGATCGGCGTACCCACGAGCTTGCGACCGCCGTCGCCGACGGCCGTGAGTGCGGTCAGCAGGCTGGCCGCCTGCAGGTCCGGTCGCTCGTCCTCGGGCAAGAGTACCGCGATGTTCACGTGCTCGGGCTGGAGATACTTCTGGGCCATGCGCTGCAGGTCCTCGGGCGTGGCACGCTTCACTTTCTCGAGGTACGCGGCTTCGGCCTCGACTCCACCACCGAGGCTCTCGTAGTAGCCGATCTTGCGGGCCTGACCCTGCATGGTCTCCTTCTCGTAGACCTGGTTCGCGAGCAGGTTCACACGTGCCCGCTCCAGCTCGACCTCGGAGGGACCGAAGGCGCGCATGCGCTGAAGCTCGGACGAGATGCTGCCGATCGCGTCCTCGATCCGCTCGGTCTCGACGGTTGCGTCCACGAAGAAAAGGCCGGGATCGAGCGGTGTGTAGGCGCTCGTGCTGATGGTGTACACGTAGTCGAGTCGATCCTTGACGTTGCGATAGAGCCGAGAGCTATCGCCCGAGCCCAGCACCATCGAGAGCAGGTCCAGGTAGGGTGTGTCCGGATCGCTGAAGGCGGTGATAGGATAGGCTAGCCCCAGCAGTGTTTGCTTAAATGAGCGGCGTACGACAATGGAGCGCGGTGTGGATTGCTGGGACTCGGCCTGGCGCGGATGCGAGAGATCGGGGCGCGGCTCGACATCGGAAAAAGCCTCTCGGATCTGCTTGAGCGTCGCCTTCGGATTCAGGTCTCCGACCGCGACAAAGGTCATGTTGTTGGGCACGTACCAGCGCTCGAAGAAGTCCAGCAACTGCTCGCGCGAGAAGCTCTTGACCAGCTCCTCCGTACCGATTACGGGCAGGCGGTACGGATGCTGCTGATAGGCGGTATCGAAAACCGACTGGGACAGCACGCGGTGCGGGGAGTCCAGCCCGCGCCGAATCTCTTCCAATATCACCTCCTGCTCCTTGGCGAGCTCGCCCGGGTCAAACGTCGAGTGCAGCACGGCATCGGCCAGGACGTCGATCCCCACAGTCATGTCCCGGCTCGCCATCGTGATGTG
The DNA here is from genome assembly GCA_004356455.1 of Deltaproteobacteria bacterium. Taxonomy (GTDB): domain Bacteria; phylum Myxococcota_A; class UBA9160; order SZUA-336; family SZUA-336; genus SMWZ01. The sequence continues at coordinate 5,638 of SMWZ01000122.1, read as the reverse complement.
GTAGACGGTCATGTCGAAGCCGGTGAAGGCGTTGATGTGGCCGCCGGCGGCCTCCACGGTGCGCGCGATCTCCCCGACCGCGCGCCGCTCGGTTCCCTTGAAGAGCATGTGCTCGAAGACGTGCGCCATCCCGCCCTCGTCGGGCTTCTCGTCCGCGCTGCCGACGCGCACCCAGACGTTCAGCGCGACCACGGGCGCTGCGTGGTCCTCCACCAGCAAGACCTTGAGACCGTTCTTCAGCGTTGTACGCAAGAGGTTCTCCCGGTGTGTCGTGAGTTCCCTGTCCGGCCCCGTGCTCAGCGCGCAGGATGTCAGCGCCAGGATGCTCAGGAGTAACGCCAACCTGTGGAACATTCTGCCCCTCGACTTTGCCGCAGCACGACCGGGGCGCATAAGATAGATGGCATGAGCGTGCCCACAAGCTCGGCGGACCTGGGCATCTACGTCCACATCCCGTTCTGCGAGCGTGTCTGTCCGTATTGCGACTTCTCCGTCGAGGCCGTGGGCCAGCTCGACCGGGAGCTCGAGCGAGCCTACGTCGAGCTCCTGCTGCGCGAGCTGGAACTCGCACGCGCGGACCTGCGCGAGCGCCTGGAGGGGCGCCGGCTGGCCACCGTCTATTTCGGGGGCGGCACCCCCTCGTTGCTGCAGGCCGCCTCGATCGAGCGCCTCTTGCGCGCTTTCTCCGAAGTCTTCCGGGGCTCGCCGGAGGAGGTGACGCTCGAGCTGAACCCCGGGATCCTCGAGTGTGGTCGCGTGCCGGCGTACCGGGACGCCGGGGTGACGCGTCTCTCGCTCGGGCTCCAGTCCCTCCACGACCTTACCCTCAAGCGGTTGGGGCGCGCACACACGGCTGCCGAGGCCCTGCGGGGCCTCGAGGCCTGCCTGGTCGCCGGCTTTCCCTCCCTCTCGGTGGACCTCATTTACGGCGCCCCCGAGCAGAGCGAGGTCGAGCTCCTGATGGACGTGGAGCGTGTGATCGAGCTCGGCGTTCCGCACGTATCGGCGTACGCACTCACACTCGAGCCGGGAACCCCGTTCGCGCGAGCGCACGCGCAGGGTCGCCTGCGCCTGCCCGGCGAGGATGAGGGGGTGCGCATGGGATGTCTGCTGCGCGCGCGCCTCGCCGCCGGAGGCTACGTGCAATACGAGATCTCGAGCTTCTCACGCACGGGTCATCGGTCGCTGCACAACCAGCGCTACTGGTGCCGCCAGGACGTACTCGGACTCGGGGTCTCCGCGGCGAGTCTGCTGGGTGAGCTCCGCTTCCAGAACCTGAAGTCGCGCTCCGCCTGGCGGGCCCTGCTAGAAGCCGGACGCAGACCCGTCGAGGAAGCGGAGGTGCTGTCGCAGGGGGACGCGCGGCGTGAGACGCTCTATCTCGGTTTTCGGCGACTCGAGGGCGTCTCACGTGCGGATTTTCGGCGCCGATTCGGAGCAGCGCCGGAGGCGTTCTTCGGGGCCGAGCTCGCGGAGCTGAGGAGCTTCGGGCTGGTCTGCGACCACGCCGGCCGGCTGCGTCTCACCGAACGCGGAATCCTCTTTGCCGACGAGGTCTTTCTGCGCTTCGTGGGGCGTTGACACCTCAGTTGCTTCCTGGCTAGCCTCAATCGTTCCCCGCTTCGAGGAGCCGGAGTTTCAGGTCATGACATCGAAGGCAGCCGCAAGCACGAACCTCCCGTCCGATCTGGCCGAGCTAGCGCCGCGCATGCGGGAAGTGGTCTTGCACGTGCTCGAGGAGTACATCGAGAGCGCGCTGCCCGTGGCCTCGGCATCGGTCGCGCGGCGCGCCAAGACCTCCGTCTCAGCCGCAACGGTGCGGGCCACGATGGGAGAGCTCACGGAGATGGGCCTCCTGTCTCAGCCACACAGCTCGGCGGGGCGCGTTCCGACCGATCACGCATTTCGGCTCTACGTGGACGATTTGATGAGCCAGGTCTCCGCGCGCTCGAGCCTTCCAGCGGGCGTGGGTCGCTCGCTGACGCAGCCCACGGGTGACGTTGACGACTTCATGCGCCGTACGGCCGATCTGCTCTCACAGGCGACGGGGCAGCTCGGCTTTCTGCTATCGCAGGTACCGGACCGACTCCCTCTCCGGCACGTGCATTTCTTGAGGGTCTCCAGCGAGCGGCTGATGGTGCTGCTGGTGACCCAGGGGGGCGGGGTCCAGACCCGGATCATGGATGAGTCCGACTCCGATCAGCGCACCCTGGACGCGGCTTCGACCCGGCTCTCCGAGCTCGTGGCCGGCTGCACCCTGGCCCAGGCCAGGGCGCGTCTGGCGTCGGCCATCGAGCGCGAGCGTGAGCGGAGCGACAGCCTCTGGCGCAAGGCCTTCTCGCTGGGTCGCGCGGGCCTCTCATCGGCCCTCGAGGCGGAGCTTTACGTGGGTGACAGGAACCTTCTCCTGGCCCACCCCGAGTTCTCGGATGTGCAGCGGCTGCGACAGGTGCTTTGCGCGCTCGAGGAGAAGGAGCGGATGATGAGGCTTCTGGACAAAATCGTTCATGCCGATGTACTCAGCGTCGTGATCGGTAGCGAGCTCGAAGATCCCAGCATCCGGGGATGCGCCGTGGTTACCGCGCCGCTGGGGGATCTCTCACATGGTGGCGGGCTCGGCGTCATTGGCCCGGTGCGCATGCGCTACGCTCACGTGATCCCCATCGTGCGTTATCTGTCCGAATACGTCAGCCACTGCATCGCCTGATTCGGGCGGAGGATCGAGGATGTCGCAGCCCAAAGGCCCCAAGGTGGATCTCCCCGATGAGCTGGTGGCGGAGCTCGACAAGGACGTGACCAGCTCTGAAGGAGACACCCGCGCCAGCTCGGACGAGCACGCCCCGGCCCCGGCGGCTCCAGAGGAGGGCGCCACGGCCGCTGCAAGCGCCGAGGAGCGCTCGCCCGAAGAGCAGCTTGCAGAGGCCCAGGACCGCCATCTTCGCCTGGCGGCCGAGTTCGAGAATTTCAAGCGTCGGGCGCTCAAGGAGCGTCAGGACTTGTTCAACTACGCCAACGAGAATCTCGTCAAGGAGCTGCTGTCCACGGTCGATAATTTGGAACGCGCACTCGAGCATGCGCGGCAGACTGAAGAGGGAGACGACATTGAAAAGTTTCTGGAGGGGGTTGAGCTCACCTACCGATCCTTGATGCAGGTCCTCGAGAAGGCCGGGGTGCAGAAGGTGGAGGGACGGAACGAACCCTTTGACCCCAAGGTTCAGGAGGCAATCAGACGCGTTCCTAACAAGGAATGCGAGCCTGGCACGGTGGTTGAGATCTACCAACCTGGGTATACGCTAAAAGATCGTCTGCTCAGGCCAGCGCTTGTGGCCGTCTCGAGTCGTGCCGGCGAGGAATCGGAGTAGCCCTCCCCCCAGTCTATCCTCACGAGTGCAGGTGCGGAGCCAGTGGGAAAAGTTATCGGCATAGATCTCGGGACGACCAATAGCTGCGTCGCGATCATGGACCGCGGAGAGCCCGTGGTCATTGCGAACAGCGAGGGCAGTCGGACCACCCCATCCATCGTTTCGTTCGACGCCTCGGACGAAAAGCTCGTTGGACAGATTGCCAAACGGCAGGCGGTCACCAATCCGAACCACACCGTCTATGCGATCAAGCGCCTGATTGGGAGGCGCTTTGAGGACGAGAACGTCAAGCGCTTCTGTGAGGTAGCGCCCTTTGAGATCTGTGCGGGCGAGAACGGCGATGCCTGGGTTCGCGTTCGGGATAAGCTCTCCAGCCCCGAGGAGATTTCGGCCGTGATTTTGCAGCGCATGCGGGACACCGCCCAGGATTTCCTGGGGGAGGAGGTCACAGATGCGGTCGTGACCGTTCCCGCCTACTTCAACGACGCCCAGCGCCAGGCGACCAAGGACGCGGGCCGTATCGCGGGACTCAATGTATTGCGGATCATCAACGAGCCTACGGCGGCTGCACTCGCGTACGGGTTCAATCAGGGCGAGACCGGTACGATCGCGGTCTTCGACCTCGGAGGAGGGACTTTCGATATCTCGGTCCTGCGCATCGCCGAGGACGTTTTTGAGGTCATCGCCACGCACGGCGACACCTACCTCGGCGGTGAGGACTTCGACGAGCTCGTGGTCAACTTTCTGGCCGACGAGTTCGAGCAAACCAACGGCATCGATATCCGCGAGGATCCCATGGCGCTACAACGACTCAAGGAGGCCTCGGAGCGCGCGAAACAGGAGCTGTCCTCTTCGGAGGAGACAGATGTGAACCTGCCGTTCATCGCTGCCGATGACAGCGGGCCCAAGCACCTCGCCAGAGTGCTCACGCGCGAAGACCTGGAGAAGCTGGTGGAGCCGCTGATCGAGCGGCTGGAAGGTCCGTTCCTGGCGGCTCTCAAGGACGCCAAGCTTGGCCCCGAGCAGATCGATAACGTGGTGCTGGTGGGCGGGATGACCCGCATGCCGCGCGTAATCCGGAAGGTCGAGGAGATCATTGGCAAGAAGCCCGCTAAGGGCGTGAATCCCGATGAGGTGGTCGCGATTGGCGCGGCGATTCAGGGCAGCGTGCTGACCGGCGAAACAAGTGACGTGCTCCTGCTCGATGTCACACCGCTCTCTCTCGGTGTCGAGACCCAGGGCGGGATCATGACGAAGATCATTCCCCGCAACACGACCGTACCCACCCGCAGGGCCCAGGTTTTCTCGACCACGGAGGATAACCAGAACCTTGTGCGGGTCCACGTTCTGCAGGGCGAGCGCGAGATGGCTTCGGATAACCAGACGCTCGGGCGCTTCGAGCTGGTCGGCATCCCGCCCGCGCCCCGAGGCGTCCCGCAGATCGAAGTTTCCTTCGATATCGATGCCGACGGGATACTGAACGTATCGGCAAGGGATCTCGGCACGGGGAGCAAGCAAGAGGTCCGGGTCACGGCCAGCGGCGGACTTACCAAGGATGATGTGGACCGACTTGTCCGCGAAGCGAGCGAGCACGCTGAGACGGACGCCCGGCGCTCGGAGATCGCGGAGCTGTGCAACACCGGCGAAGGCCTGGTTTACTCGGTTGAGCAGACGCTCGCGGAATACGGTGAGCACCTGGCCGAGAACGAGCGCGACGAGATCCAGGAGAGCCTCGCGCGCGCCCGTCAGGCGCTGGATGGTAAAGAGCCGGAGGAGCTCCGCGAGGCCGTGGGGGAGCTCCAGGAAATCGCGTACCGCATGACCGAGGCCATGTACGAGCGAATCAGCGAGGACGAGTCCTAGGTCAGCTGGCCCTTGACGCGGGCTCCCTCGGGACGAGTTTTGCTAGCCTAGGCGCGCCTTTCTCTCCGGGGGCTCAGTCAGCGACGTGAAGCGAGACTATTACGAAATTCTCGAGGTCGAGCAGAGAGCCTCGGCCGACGAGATGAAGCAGGCGTACCGCAAGCTTGCCCATCGCTACCACCCGGACAAGAACCCCGATGATCCGGAGGCCGAGGTGCGTTTCAAGGAGGCCTCCGAGGCCTACGCCATCCTCTCCGACCCGGAGAAACGCGCGACTTACGACCGTTTCGGGCATGAGGCGTTCGTTGGCGCTGGCGGCGCCGATCCTTTCGCTGGTTTCGATCCCTTTTCGAGCTTCTCGGACCTCTTCAACGAGTTCTTTGGCGGCGATCTTTTCGGGCGCGGCCGCCGGG
>SMWZ01000121.1 GCA_004356455.1 Deltaproteobacteria bacterium | reverse complement strand
GCACCCTGGCAGTGATCAACCACCCACTCGTTGGCCGAAGGTACGGATTCGCCCGGGGCATCGACGTCTTTGACGAGACGTTGCGGTCGTGGCAGGCCAAGACATCCCAGGAGCTCACCGAGGTGGCCCTGCGGCGTTTTGCCGAGCATCCCGACCGGAAGACCTTCCTGTGGGTCCACTACTTCGATCCCCATTTCCCGTACCTCCATCATCCTGAGTTCTCGTTCGATGAGGGCTACAGCGGCCGGTTCCGCGAAAAAATCCCCATGAAGGTCATCAACAAGCATTCAGAGCTCGACCCACCACTACAGCCCTCCGAACTCGACCATGTCATCAACCTCTACGATGAAGAGATCGCATTCACGGACCGATGGATCGGAGATCTGGTTCGTGAGATCCGCGAGGCCGCCGCCGGCCGCCCGGTGGTCTTCGTGGTTGCGTCCGATCACGGTGACTACTTCCTTGAGCGAGGCCGGTTCGGACACGACCTCGACGTCTACCGCGAGCTGATCCACGTACCGCTGGTGATTTCGGGTGCAATCGATCCGAGCCTGCACGGCAGGCGCGTTGCTGCACCCGTCGAGAACGCCAGCATCCCGGCGACTCTCATGACGCTGGCTGGGATCTCGTCTCACCCCTTCCGTGGCCCGGACCTGCTGGCGGTGGCCCGGGGAGCACGAGGTCCAAGGTACGCCATCAGCGAAGGGAGCCATCCCAGGGGCAACGATCAGCGCAAGCGTGCGGTCATCTCCGAAAGCTGGAAGCTCATCCACAACCTCGACTCGGATAGTTACGAGCTCTACGATCTGAGTGCTGACCGCAACGAGAGGCACGACCTTGCGAGCCGACCCGACTTGCAGGCGATCAAGACCGAACTCGTGTCCGTGCTGGACGCCCTCGCGCTGCCAGACAGGGACGCGATTCCCAAGGTGGACCTGACAAAGGAGGCTCTCGAGCGGCTCATAGCCCTAGGTTATCTGGGCGATTCGAAATAGAGCTGAAGTTTACCCCAGCCATCGGATGCCAAGCTCGTCCATGGACGAGCTACTCAGACCCGGTGGTACGACTGCTCCATCAGCGCTTGGCACCATCGAGCTGCTCGAGTGTGCCCTGGGCAGGGTCGTTATAGATCGGGTTCGTCCCTGTACCTACCTGTGTCACCTCCACATCCAGGTCCACTGAGTCGAGGGGAAGGGTTCGCAGTGTGCCCCCGATGCGTTGAACCAGATCAAGGCGTAGCCGGTACTTTCCCTGGCGGACCGGTGGAGTGACGAACGGATACGCCCATGTTGCGGTCCGTGCCGGGATATCCACACCTAGCGCAGCCGTCTCGGTCTTGACGACTCTATCTCCCTCATCCAGAAACTTGTAGCGAAGCTCCACCAGACCCTCGGTCTGGTAGTCAAACCCTGGCCAGTCCACGGCGCTCGAATTGGTCACCCTGAGCTCCACGGAGCGACCCGATCGCCCCATCCCTCGATAGTGGAAGCGTCCCGGCAGCCTCGCCTCAATACGTCCCGCGTTAGCGGACAGCTTCAGAGGCAGCCTGGGGAGACCCTTCAGGGTCTGGGCTCGGACCTCGGTAGAGGCCAGCTTGCCCATCCACATTCCGGTCTCTGAATGCCTGGGAATCTCGAAGATCCAGGTCTGATTATCCTCATAGGCTCGACGCAGGTCGCCACGCGCAAGCACGTTCCGCCAGGCCATGGCCTCCGACCCCAGAAGCTTGTCGAGATGAACCACGATCCAGCGCACATCAGTTAGCCGGCTGAAGGTCCCAATCGCATCCTCCTCTGGTAATCGTTGCGCCGTGCGCCGGAGAAACTTGAAACTCGGTGGCAGATATGCGGTAAACCCGTTCAGGATCGGCCACCAGTGCAGCGTGCTCGCCAGCATGTATCGGGTATCTTGCTGGACGTACGCGGAGGCATCGAGCTTCCATGGCACCTCGACCACGGGGCCATAGGGAAGCGCCCGAAGCGCTTCGTAGGTCGAGATGATGCGCTCCCGATCCTTCCAGGCCTCCTGAGCCGGAAGCTGGTGCCATGGCAGATTAATCAGCAGCAGGAGTGCAACCAGGATACGGACCATGAGCTGCAACGGAATCCCTACGCGTGTAATCTTTCGCTCGCCAACCCCCCGCTCCAGATACGCCATCCCGAGGCTCGCGAGCACCGGAAAGGCCAGCCCCATGACGATCGTCCAGCGGTGTGGTGCTCTCAGGCTCGAGAAGCCAGGAACAAACTGAGACGCCCAGTAACTCGGGAGCTTAACCGCGACGCCACCGATCAAAATCTCCGGCCCGAGCATCATGACGACCGCTCCCAACGAGCAGACCCAGAATGCAATCGCCGCAATCCCCATCCGAAGGCTCTTCCCTTCGCTGCTGCTTCGGGTGAGGGAGAAGATCAGCGCGATCAGTGCGAGTACACCGACCACCAGTGGAATGGAGTAGCTGTACACGACCGTGGGTCCCTGAGTCCAACCTGCTTCGAAGCTCGGGGCAATGAGGCGCCAAATCGCAGCCATGGCCTCGGCCCCTCCGGCTGTCTCGGGCTCCGGCGTCGCGAACAGCTCACCACTCGCCCTGCGCTGCAGATAAGGAACCGATACCAGGACAAGAAGCAAATAAGGGCCAACAGCCGCGAGGGCCAGTCTACGGATCGGCCTGTGTTTCAGTCTGGTCTGAATCGCCACCAGAACGACCACCACGGCCAGACTGAAGGTGAGCATGTACGCGAGATAGTACGAGGAAAGAAGCTGCAGAGACAGCACCACCGACAGGACTATCGCATCCCAACGCTGTGCCTCTCCGAGCAGGATCCGAAGCGTCAAGAGCCAGATCAAGGGAAACCAGTGTGCACCCAAAAGCTGAAGATGCGTCAGCTCGGCAATTCGCCACGGCATGAGCAGCGCCATTGCTCCAGCCAGGGCTGCTCCCCAGACTGAGCCCGTGAGCCAGCGGACGAGGGCAAACGTCGTCGCGACCAGAATCACGGACGATAACACCAATGTCAGCTGGTATAAAAGGACCGCGTTAGTCGTGACCAGCCGGAGCGGAAGGGTCAGCACAGCCAACCCGATCATGTGTTCAGACCCAGCAAGGATATTCCGGGCTGGATAGAGCACATTGGCATTGAAGAGTTCAAGAGGCTGCGCCAGCAGGCCATGCTGAACCCACGCCAGGATCCATACGTTGAGCCGAGTATCCGGAAGCTCGTACGACCCGAGGCCCCGGCCGTGGAGGGATACGAGATCCACAAAGCAGTGATCTAAGCACCGGAGGAGCGGAGCAAACATGTACGCAACCAAAACAAGCAACATGCAGCTTGCTAAGATCAAAGCGGCGTGCGACGACTTCATCTGAGGTGACTTCCTCGCTCCCTAGACGACCCGGCAAGGTTGGCATGGTAATACGTGACGGGGTCTAGCGGCAGCGGGGGGCAGGGGAACAATCGCCAGAACTCCCGTCCTGCGTCATAATCCCAGCTGTAATGCGGATTCTTCAGGAAATGCATGTGCTCCAGTCGAATCAGTATGTAGACGGCAGCAAGAGCTTGAGCGGTGAAGAACGGAAACTAGCCTACCAGCCGAACGTTCGCGCTTGGTTCGTACAGATGGGCTACAAAGTTCTTATCGAACACGCTGCTAACCCCGCCGCAAGACGAGCCCGCTAGGTGGGAACCCTCCGCATCTTGAGAGCAGTCCTCGTGGGGGTCCTCCTGTGGGCCGGGTCGGGGTGCGGGCAAAGCTCGCTTGAAGAGCCCAGACCCGACATCGTGTTTCTGTTGGTTGACGCGCTACGCAAAGATCACCTGGGCTGCTACGGCTATGAGCGCGACACGACCCCCGTGATCGATGGTTTGGCGAACGACGGTCTGCTATTTGAGAACACGATCGCACAAGCATCCTGGACGGTTCCATCGCTGGCAAGCGTGTTCACATCCAAGTACCCGCAGTTTCCCAGTGCTCCCGAATCTCGGGATGGGACAACCGCACGCCCGCGCCTTGGGGGGGGTCCGCTCATTGAGAAGGCACTCACGCTGGCAGAAATCCTGGAGGTAGCCGGCTACCGCACCATCAGTGTCTCGACCAATCCCTACAGCTCGGATCAATTCCAACTGATGCAGGGCTTCCAAACGAGACTGCTGGAACTCAAGGCGTCGGCCGGCTGGGTGATCGATCAAGCCATCGAGCAGACCGAAGCGCACCTTGCCGCGGGAGGGACGGATAGGCAGGCCCCCCTCTTTCTGTACCTTCATTTCATGGATATTCACTCTCCCCTTCGTCCGCCGGCGCCGTACGACACGCTCTTTCCCGCTCAGGATCCGCCCTCTGCCGAGCGGCGGCATGACGGAGAGCCAGCGGTCGAGCGCGAGCTGAGCGCGTCCTTGAGTCGCACGATCGCTCTCTACGATGGGGCTCTCCGTTTTGTTGACGCGCAGATCGGGCGCTTCATGAAGCACCTGATGCGCATCGGCATGTACGATAATTTGCTCCTCGTCATCGTCGCGGATCACGGCGAGGCTTTGGGTGACCACTCGCTCCTCGAGCGGCAGCTGGGGCTTCAGGGCTTTAGTAGTACCTACGGCGTCGGACATGGGCACACGCTTTTTCCCGAGCTTACCGAGGTGCCGTTGATATTCCATGGAAGGGGGATACCCCGCGGTCGCGTGCCTCAACAGGTGAGAAACATCGACATCACGCCAACCCTGCTAGCGGTGGCAGGGGTTGCCCACGAGGAGTTTCATCCGGCGGGAATCGACTTGATCGGCGGCTGGAAGCACGGTGCACTGGAGAATCTGCTGGCCCTTAGTGAGACCGTATCGCCTGCGGGCGCCCAGAAATCCCTTCAGAGCCTCGAGTACCAATACCTTCGGCTCCCCGATCGCGAGCTACTGTTCGACAAGACGACCCGCACCCTTGTCGACGTCTCGAGGGATCACCCTGAGCTTCTGGACCGGTTCCGCCGCGAAACCGAAGCGATAGTACTCAGCCCAATCCTCGAGGAGCGCTTTACGGTCGCTCCCGATGCCGGCCTGCGGGAGGCGCTACGCGCTCTCGGGTACACCGAATAACCCTCGGACTTCCACAACCCTCTAGCCTCTTCTCAGCGTTGCGTGGCCTCGATCGCGTGGGGGCCGCTGCTCGTCCTGCTGGATCGTCGCGCTGGAGCGTGAGGAAGCGGGACCTGCGGTCAGGGGTCCGCGCCGGTTCTGAGCCGCCCGTACACGTCGTTCACGGTGTGACAACCGAGCAGATAGAGCCCCGGGAACAGAAGCGAGAGAGCGCGAACCTCATCCATCATCCCGAACACATAGAAGAGCGGGAAGACAAAGACAGCGGGCAGCAGGAGCAACCTCTTGAGCTCGGCGGGCTTTCGCCTCCATTCCCAGAGCACGAGGAACGCGACGAGGAAGAGCGAGATCAGGTTGGCTCCCCGCGGCACGGGAATGAGAGGAGCGTACGGCGTGATAAACTGCACGTACGACGCGGGGCGGAGCCAGAACAGCACGTTCAGCGGGAAGAAGAAGAGCCCCTGGGCTCCCTGGCTACCCAGAAAGGCCATGCGCAGCAGCCACACGATGGCCGCACCGATCCCGAGCTGAGCGGCAGCATGGAGCAGCAGCTGTCGTCGAGGCAGGCGCTCCCACATGAGCGCCACAAAAAAGGTAACCAGAAGTGCGTTCGACTCCTTGTTCAGAATTGCGATCACGAACAGCGGGTAGAACCATAGCGGCCTCCACTTCACAAGCGACAGCAGACACAGCAGCATGAGCAAGAGCTCGGGGAAGTCGTAGAAGTATCCGCCCAGGTGAAAGGTGAGAGGGAGAAAGAGAGCAGCGACGGCGGGTGCCAGGTCTGCGAAGAGCGGCGTGACGTCACAGACCCGGTGGGTGAGCACCCGGGCCGCGAACAGAGCCGCCAGAAGCGTCAAGAAAAGATAGAAGTAAGCGACGTGCCAGTGCTTGCTCTTTTCAAGGCTCCAGCCCTCGCCGGGCCTCCGGTACTGCAGCAGGGGGGATTCCTCGAGCAGCCAGCGCCGGCGCTCCTCGGACAGGTGCTTGGGTATGAGCCGGGCGGCCCTCTTGATGACCTCGCCGGACAGCACGCGGTAGACGTAGGGCCGTTCCGCGGTGTGGTCGAGCATGCGCTCGAAGCCGAAGGGCGAGGCCTCACCGCGAAAGCCCCAGGTGCTCATGAACGCATTCAGCGCAAAGGCCGAGACGGACACGTAGATCAGGCTGAGCATGCCCCAGCGAAAGACTCGCGCCAGGAGATCCTTCGAGATCCAGCGGCGCGTGAGAAAGTAGACGCCCGCGACCAGCACCAGCGCGACTACAAACTCCAGCACGTACTGTCCGAGCAGCGGGAAGTAATTCTCTTGCAGATCCATCAGGGACGACCTTTTCTCAAGCCGCTCACGGAAGTCCGGCCGGCACGGATGATAGCCGGTGGATCGGGCAAATACGGAGTTAACCTAATGAGCACTAATCTAGAGTCCGAAAATTCTGTTCGGATGGATTTGAGAGAAGCGAGTCGGAAGCGACCGCGTCCCATCGGCCAAGCGCGGCGTGCACAAGGGCAAACAGGTAGCAACCCAGGGCAAGAAGCGTTACGACGGCGAATCCGAACTGGATCGCGATCGCAACGCCCAGTACGGACGCAACGACCGAGGTAACTCCGTTTACAGCCCAGGCGTACGGAATGCTCGTTGGATGCAATCTGCGGAAACGCTTCAGACCAATCGGCATTGCCATGCCGAGAGCCATCCCAACGGGCCCCAGGATTGCGACCGATATCACCACCCTCAGAGCGAAGGGCAGGTTAATAAGAGCCCTCAGAACGGGCTGCAGCCCGAATGTGAAACCAGCGATGAGCAAGCAGCCCACGGCGAGGGCCATCAGGAGCGTGCGCCGCTCATCTCCGAGTCGCTCCGAAAGGAACGATCCAACTCCGGTCGAAATCAGCAAGCCGAACAGCACGACGGAAAGCGCGTATGTGGGGAAGCCAAGAAACAGGACGAAGCGCTGGATCAGGACGATCTCTAGGAGGAGAAAGCCAAGGCCGATCGCTCCGAAGTAGCTAAGCGCGAATAAACCTGGACGCTCCACACGGCGAGCCAATGTGAGCGGAATCGCAAACGCGATTCCAGACAGCACGATCAGAATCCCGAGCGTAAGCAGCAGAATCGAGAATGGGTCCGCCGAGTACGCGTATCCCTCGGAGCGACTCCCCACCCCGGTCAGGCGCTGCATCGCAAAGAAAAACGGGCGATCGTCGGTCGGCGGGCAGATATTCAATGGATAGCTCTCACAGAACCTACGGTAGTCGGAGGCTTCGGAGAGCTCCTTCCAGGCCCCTACGTAGGGACCGCCGGGCGCGAACGCAATACCATCACCACGCTCAGTCGCCAGTCGTCGGATCTGCTCGATCTCTGTATCCTCGAACGGCTCCAGGCGAGCCAGTACCGTCCCGAAAGGGGGTCCGAGGATGTCGCGGCCCAGCACAACGACCACGTGGCGCTCTGGATGCTCGATCCCCCGCCGCTCCAGAGCTGCAAGCGTAAGCACCGTGACACGGATCGCCTCATCCCCTACGAGCTTGAGCAGGCGAGATACGTTGAGAATGCCACGGGGTTTTAGATGTGCAAAGTACTCTTCAAAGGCCTCGAGCGTGTACAGGTTGTTCTCGGCTAGAACAAAGCCCTGGGCCGCGTTTGCACTGAGCGTATCGGTGAACCCGATGTGGATCTGATCGTAAAGAGTGTCACGGGCGGCAAGCACAGAGCGACCATCTCCAATCGTTGTCCGTACGCCCGGATATGAGTAGGGAGATCGAGAAAGATGGCCAAGATCTACGTCAACTACCCTTTGGATCCCCTCGTTGAGCTCGATCACATCTACAGGCAATTGATCCGATACGAGCGCGGTCCAGATGTCGCGACCACCGCCACCGCCAATGATGAGCGCCTTCCCAGGACCCGTGATCGCATAACCAATGCTCTGCGTCGCTGTCCCGATCTCCTCCCAGCTCGGGAGAGCGTCGTCCTTCAGAACCGGTACGGGGGCATAGACACGATCGTAGAAGAGGAGCGCGTACTGCGACCCCGGGAGCTCGTAACCGATCACGCGGGAGAGTGGAGTCCACCGCTCGTTCACGATGAACGCATCTTCGGGGACCTGGTAGTTCGGCGGCAGGTATAGGACCGAGGTAGCAACCGACAACCCGATGCCTACCAGTCCCGTTACGGCGAGCACGACTGACGCTGTACGCTGCCGTCGGTGTGGCCCTGCGAACAGCCCAGCGGCAACCGCTGCAGCTACGCCCAATCCCACGAAGAGAGTCGGTGCATCGATTATCCAAAGAAACGGCACGACGAGGAGTGCGCCAGCACCTGCACCAATCAGATCGAACGCATAGACCAGCCCGATCCATCGTGCATACCGGTCGATCGCCACGGTAACAAGAACTCCCGCCACGAAGGAGGGAAGCGCAGCAAGCGTGCAGGCCGCCGCCAGATTCAGAACGAAGCCAACACTCATCGCCTCACTGTACGAGAATGCGGACTCACCGTACGTGAAGTCGAGTCGAACCAACAAGAATGGAAGTATGATTAGGAGAAGCGCGAACAGACCACACCAGTGCGCGAGAATCGCTTCGAGTGGATCCCGGCGAAACCAGGCCGGTCGTACGTAGACGAGGAGCGCCCCACCCCCGGTGCCAAGAAGTGCAAGAGAGATCGCAAGGAAGCTGAAGTGATAGGCGAGCACCGCGGAGAGGAACCGCGTCAAGACCACCTGGAACGCGAGCGTGCAGGCCGTCGCGATCCCGAGCGCAACCAGGATGGACAGTCCTGGTCGCCCGACTGCGGAAGTATCCACTATGCTCCTCCCCGGCGCCCAACAGAACCTTCCGGTAATGTAGAGGGTTGGCGTTGAAGGATTTATCTTTGCAAAGGATGGTATAACTGCTCAATAAGATCTTGCTATCCTACGCCGTCGAATGGGTGCTCTGAGCAATGAGCGGCTGATGCTCACTGCGGTCTTCGCGCTGGCCGCAGGTCTCCGGTTGGCGTGGGTCCTGGCATTGGACTTCGATCCGACGACCACCGGCTTTCACTACGACATGACCTGGTACCAGCTGGCCGGACATCAGGTCGCGGCCGGCAACGGGCTCACGCGGTACGACGGTACGGCCACGGCCGTATGGCCTCCCGGATATCCCATGCTTCTGGGTGGAATTTACCGTCTGACGGGTGGCAGTTTTCTCGCGGCCCAGCTCGCAAACGCCCTCCTGGGTGGACTCGCAGCCGTGTTCACCCTGCTGCTGGGAGCAAGGCTGTTCGGGAGCGGAGTCGGCGTGGTGGCCGGCGTGCTGTTCGCCGCGTTCCCCGACGACATCTTCTTCAGCCCGGTGATTCTGAGCGAGGTATTTTTCGGGACCGTCCTCACGGGTGTAGTGCTTTCGTTCGCTATCCTGCACTCGCGGGAGGGCCGCCCGAGGCTCGGATACTGGTTCGCATTCGGGATGCTGGTAGGGGCAGCGACCCTGATTCGCGGAATCACTCTCGCATTCCTGCTGGTGCCCCTCGCCATGTGGTGGGTCTCGTCTCGCTCGCTGCGAGTGACTGCCATCAAGACCGCCGTGGCGGGCCTCGGGCTGATGTGCGTACTCGCACCCTGGACGCTGCGCAACTACATGAAGCTCGGCTATCCGGTTCTCGTCGCGACCTCGATCGGCAGGACTCTCGGGCACGCCCACTCCGAAACGGGCGGCCCCACCCTTCAGGCACTCCAGCGGCGGGTGAAGTTCGGGCGCCAGTTCGAACACCTCCCCCAGCCGCAGCGGGAGATCGAGACGATGCGGGCCTGGCAACGAATGACGACCCGCTACATGTGGGAGCATCCGTGGGAAGAGCTGCGCCTCATCCCGACTCGGTTCTACCATCTCTACAAACACGGGCACGAGGGCTTCCTATTGGGTAGGGACAAGCGCGAATCGGTAGAGCCCGCCTTCAGGCCACGGACCGACCGCGCGATCCGCATCGGAGCCGACGTCTACTACTTCGGGGTGGTGACGCTGGCGTTCATCGGGCTCCTGCGGATGCTGGCCGATCGTACGCGCCTGCTGATGCCCCTCACCGTCCTCTATTTCACCGCGCTCCACTCCGTCCTCTTTCCCGGGAACCCGCGCTACCACTCAGCCGTGATTCCCTTTCTGTGTATCGCTGCCGCGTCCGTACTCGTGGCGCTCCGGGACCGACTTCGTCCCGCATGAAGTGATACTCGCCCAAGAGAAGCAGGAAAAGCAGCAGCTTGGGACGCCGCACCCACAAACTCGCCATCGGACCGCGAGCTCCATGACGGCTGGCTCGGTGCAGCCTACCGTAGAAGGAGCACGTGGAATCGCCGGTTGGTCCGAATGGTCTCCCAGCCGGCCGCATTGGCCATCCGCACCGAATTTACATTGTCTACGGGGATCGTGGCGTAGTCGGGAATCCGTTCAGAACGCGTAAAGGCGGCAGTCTGACGCAGGCTCTCCTGACCCAGGCCGAGATTGTAGGTCTCCGGAAGACTCCATATGCCCGTCACCACTCTGCGTGGGAAAAACCATCGTAGCAGGAGATAACCGACCAGGCGCTCTTCGACGAAGATGCCGAAGGGCAGGTAGGAGCGGCGGCGGAGCGCCCGGGCCGCCGAGTCGCGGTCGATCGCATGGGGAGGCAGGTAGCGCGAATCGAACTTCGAGAGCAAGACCGCAAACGCGCTTTCGTCATTGGGCGTCAAGAAGCGGATGCGCGCTTCACGCACCGTCCGTGTGCGGATGCGGTTGTCAAGGAGGGCGGCACGGCTCCGGACGCCACGAAAGCAGACCGCGGCAAGGAGCTCATTACTCCAGTCGTAAAGCCGGAACAGCCAGTGATTGCGTTCGTTCAGCTTGTAGATGAGCTCCTCGCCGCGGTCGCGAAGCCGGGCAAGCAAGCTAGGAGGTCGGACGACAGATGGCGTAGTCACTCGCTCGTCCTCCCCTTCAGCTCGCCGAGATAGGACCGCGCAAGCTCGTGCAGCGGTACCGCCTCACCCGCCGCAGCCAGGGTCTCGATTGCATGGGAGACGAATCGTTGGCGACCGCTCAGTGATACTGCGAGCCCAGGCGTCCGCTCGAAGGCACGGCCGAGCGAGGTATGCTCGAAGTCTGCGAGCTCGATCAGGTGAAACACAGCGTGGAGTACGGGTCGGCGTCTTCCGTATGCGCGCGTCAGGAACGAAAAGAACCCCGTCCCGAAGCGCCGCAGAAGAGTGGAGTAGAATGGTAGCCGCAGAATCGGTATCACGGAGAACGGGATCTCGAGCACTTGTGGAGCCTGCCCATCTCCCTCCTTCCTCCGCCGATGGACCCGTCTCAAGCTCGGCGAGTAGGGGATTGCCGGCGCGAGCGCCGTTGCCAAGTGCCCAAGCTGGTAGTTGGCGTTTCGGAGGAAAAGCTTTCCGTAGAGCATGAAGACCCACATCAGAGGCGTTGGGAACACGGACGAATCGTAGAGATAGCCGCGCTCAGCCAGAAGACCGAGCGTCTCGGAATCGACGTCGCAGGACGGTGTTCGGAACCCGACAGGGCGCTTCCCGAGAATGTCGGAGATTGCGGCGTCGGCCTGGTCAATCTCGATCTCCTTCTCGGTCCGCGATAGCTTGCGGAAGTTGTAGGGATGAGTGTAGGAGTGATTGCCGACCTCATGACCGCGGTCTGAAATCTCCCGCACCAGCTTGCGATGAGCTGCAGGAGCACCGTCCCGACCAATCATGAAGAAAGTCGCGCGGATCCCAAAGCGGTCGAAGAGATCCAGGTAGCGAGGAATCGCGTCGAGATAGAATGACCTCGCCGTGCTGCCGCTCTCCGGATCAACCAAGCTCTGATAGTCCTGGTAGTTGTCGAGGTCGACCGTGATGCAGATCTTCATGGCTTAGCGAGTAACGGGTCGAGCCAGCCCCACGACATGCGCGCCGTGGCGCGCCAGAAACGGGCGCTGATAGTAGGGCCAGCGGCGGGCTTCGGCTCGAGCAAGAGCCGCGAACGCGCGCGTCAGCTTGCTCTCTACAAAAAGCCGAGTCTGTGCATTCACGCAGAGCAGACCCAGGCCCCAGTAGCGCTCGAGCTCCAGACCAGTCTCATTTAGCCGCCGCCGGATCTCACTCAGCGAGTAGGTGCGTGAGATGATCACCTCCTTTGGCCGTAGGCGCGCATTCAGCCAGCGATAGATGTTTCCCAGACTCCCATAAAGAGACTCACTCGGCACATACGTAAAGACCAACCGCCCGCCCGGCTTGAGTGTCCGCCGCATCTCGGCTAACGCCCGTGTCAGGTTCGGCAGGTGATCGAAGAGCTCCATACAGAGAACAACATCGAACTCTTCGGCTGCAAAGGCTGAGAGATCCTCCGCTTCGCCCAGTCGCGCCTCGAAGCGACTTTCCATGCCTTGTACCCGTGCCGTTTCCCGGGCCGCTTCGATCATCTCGGGGTTCACATCGAGGCCAATCACCTGACAACCCCGGTTCGCAAGGTGGAGCCCGAAGCGGCCGCGTCCCGTTCCCACATCGAGGACTCGCCAGCTCGGATCCACGCTTAGGCAGTCCTCCAGGATCCTCACCTCGCCGTCGTAATGGAAGCTCATCGGACCGCTGTCCGGCGACCACCATTGCGCCACTGTGTCCGAACTGGCGAAGTAGTCGACGACGCGGTGTGGATCCAGTTCTGCCATGTTTCAGCCCACGCCGAGGCGCTGCCTCAGCATCAGGCGAAGTGTATCCCCGATGGTCCGCATCACCACCATTTTGCTGACGCCCGACTTAAGGTCATAGCGAAGTATCAGAGGGACCTCACTCATGATCGCACCCAGGCGTCTTAGCTTCAGCAGAATGTCGACCATGCAGGAGAAACCGCTCTGCGCGATAAATCCCTCCCCGTAGGTCACGAAAGCCTGTCTCAAGACGCCTGCCCGGTAGGCCCGGTAACCAGAGGTGAAATCCCTTACGTTCGGCGTAGGGAACAAGATGCGGAACCCGACGTTGGCCACTCTGCTGAGTAACCTTCGATAACGCGGCACACCTTTGATCCGTGCTCCGGATCTGTAGCGTGATGCGATCACGACATCGTTTCCTTCGCGAATTCCCCGCACCATCCGCGCGATCAGGGCCGGCGTGTGCGTGTTATCGGAGTCCATGGTGACGATGATATCGCGATCAGCCGCATCTTCGATGGCGTGAAGGAGTCCGGTCCGTATGGACTCGCCGAGTCCTCGGTTTTCCTCGTGTTCGATCAGCGTGAGCGGCATCGTCTCGCGCATCTCTTCCACGACCTTCGCGGTGGCGTCGGTGCTGCCATCGTTGATCACTACGACCCGGTACTCAATCCGGTTCTCGGCCATCGCCTCGCAGATCGCCTGCAAGAGAGGCGGAAGCGTGGATTCCTCGTTGAATGCGGGAAGTGTGATCACCACCATGTCGGCTTCGGTTCCGGCGATTGCCTACGCTATTGTACCTCGAACGGCGAGTGCGGAGAAGATGAGCGTAGGTACGGTTGGTTGGGCCAGGCTCTGCCTATTGCTGGGCGTACTGGGAAGCCAGGCCTGTGGACCGTCACTACCTCCGAGCGTCGTACTGATTACCCTCGACACAACGCGTGCCGATCACCTAGGGTGCTACGGCTATGCGAGGGCCACAAGTCCGAGCCTCGACCTCTTTGCCGAGGCGGCGGTGCTCTACGAGAACGCGTATGCGACCTCGTCGTGGACGCTGCCCTCCCATGCGTCGCTGTTTACGGGGCTCCTGCCGATGCAGCACGGCGCACAGAGCGTACCCGAGGGCCCGAACCGGAGTTTGGGCTACGGGGTGCGTCCCCTGCCAGAATCGGCCACCACTCTGGCCGAGCTCCTCGGCGACGCGGGCTATCGAACCGCCGCGGTGGTGGGAGGACCCGCCTTGCGCCGCGAGCTGGGCGTGGCCCAGGGATTCGAGAGCTACAAAGACGAGCTCCCGCAACTCACTGGAAAGCGCGCGCAGCAGGTTACCAAGGAGGCAACCGCGCTCGTAAAGAGCTTCGGTCCAGAGCCGTACTTCCTGTTTGTGAACTTCTTCGACCCTCATGCCCCTTACCGGCCTCCCCCGCCGTTTGATGGAGGTCTGCCGCCCAGCGCCAACAATGGCTTGGGCAAGGCGCTGGTCGAGCAACTCATAGCGGGCGTATCGCCGCGACTCACTAGCGAACTCGAGCCGAGCCTGCGAGCAGCGCTTTCGACACTGGTCGCCGGGTACGACGCCGAGATAACCTACATGGATCACCATCTGGGACGGTTGCTCCAGGCGATCTCCGCGGCCCCCCGGGGCGATCGGACGCTGATCATCATCACCGGCGATCACGGAGAGAGTTTCGGCGAGCACTATTTCGTGAGCCACGGAGCGCATCTCTACGAACACAACGTACGCGTTCCGCTCTTGATCCGCTATCCGGACCGAGGCCCAGAGCGTGTCTCGCGACCTGTTCAGAACCATCGCGTATTTGCCACGATTCTCGCAGCCGTCGAGCTGACTATGCCAGGGGACATCACGCTCCACGATCTATCGGAGACTGACGGCACCATTGTCATTCAGGTACAGAGAAGCGACTCCAATATCCGTCTTTTCGGGCCCTTCTTCGACCGGGACCTATGGGCGATTCTCGATCCGCCTTACAAGCTGATCAAATCCACCACTGGAAAGCTCGAAGTCTTCGATCTGAAAGCCGACCCGTCCGAGCTTCGGAATCTGACCGCGAGTGAGCCTGACCTCACTGCGAATCTGTTGACACGACTGGAGACGATCACCCTGGGGCAGCCTCCACTCTTCGATGAGAAGAGCCGCGCGGTGCTTCGATCGGAGACAGAGGACGCACTTCGGGCTCTTGGGTACATCGACTGAGCGTACACCCAGCCTCTAAGTCTAAGCGCTTTTGAACAGGTGCCCGCTTCCTCCCTTGTAAACCTACTGCTTCGTCTCGTAAACCAGGATTGAATAGCCTGGCTGTGCCACAGGCTCGTGCTCGAGCAGCCAGTCGTAGCATCCGTCAGGAGGCCGTTTGAAGGGATTTCCCGGAGAGTAAAGGCCCTGGATGATGCTGGCGCTGATCGCCACGAGGCCAGTCACAGGCTTGCATCCCTTCAACATTGTCGACCGCAAGCCATAACGTTCCGGGTCCTCGACCCCGAAATAGGCGAGCCGCACAGGTGGGTTGCCGCGAGCCTCGAGGTACCGCGCGAGCGTACCGAGATCTTGCCCCCAGTCGAGGTTCGATTCCACCAGATGGCGATAAGCTCGCTTCGGGCCACCGCTGAGCTCGTTGAAGTAGGCCAGGTAGTGCGGGTGAATCCAGAGGCTTGCCCCAGCCAGCCAGACACTGCCGATCAACACTAAAGCCCGTCTCCAGTGCGCCTCGCATGGAACGAGGCGGATAGCGACGAAGAGATTCACAAGGGGCAGGATAGGCAGCAGGTAGCGAAGCCCGAGAGGAACCTTCAACCATACGCACGCGACCAGCAGATACACCAGGATCGGGGTCCCAAGAAAGATCCCGAGGCGCCCCGGACTTCGACGCCAACTCGAGATGGAGAACACCAGCAGGAGGAGGAATCCCAGCGGTGTCTTCAGTAAATATGCTGCTGGCAGGAAGTACCACCAACCCTGCTGCGAGTACTCGCCGAAGAAGAAGACCGTCCGGCCTTGGGCATTGGCCGCAAAATCGAATAGCAGCGAATGCACATAGGCTGGCAACGTCAGACTCGCGTGGGGTCCGCTGATTCCCTCGCTCAGCGCGAAGGATCCGCCATAACCGAGCCACACGACAAAGACCGCCAGCGAGAGCAGCCCTAGGAAATGCCCCACCGCCCAACCGAGTCGCACGGGCCAAGCCGCGGGGCCGTGGATCGACGGCTCCCTGACAAGTGGCTGCCACTGAGACGCGATTCCGGCGAGCAGGATCCCGAGGATCGGCAGGAGCAAGAGTGCACTCAGCTTCGCCATCAGCGCCAGACCAAGTGACAGGCCACATAACCCGAAGCGGAAGCCCGTCGGTTCTCGCCACCAGCGCCAGAACGCGTAGAGCGTTTGTAGAAAAAAGACGGTAACTGTTATGTCGGAGTGCGCGAGCGACCCGTTCGCCAGGAGCGTCGGACTAAATGTATAGAAGAATGCCGCGAGGAGGCCGGCATGCGTACCGGCGACCTCACGAGCCCACAAGAAAAGCAACACCGCTCCCCAGCATGCAAGAATGATGAATGGCGTGCGGGAAAGAACCCGCACGAGCTCAGGAGCAGGGTCGGAACCGTGCATGAGCTGGCCGCCGAGCCTCGGAGTCGCCTCGAGTTGACCGAGATCGAGCGCGAGCAGCGGCAGCCCCGCCAGGTGAAAGGTCAGGGGAGGGTGGAAGCGCAAGGAACGGGCGAAGTGATAGTCGCCGGACTCCCAGAGATAAAGGGCAGTACCAACGTAATGCGGTTCGTCAACGGTGAAGGACTTCTCACTGGCGGTATGCAGGAGCCGCGCTGCGAAGACAGTCAGCAGCGCTGCTAGCACGAGATACACAGCACCCGGTTTTCGCGTCCACGACGGGATCATCGTGGTGCAGCATATACGAGGCCCGGGGTTATTTCGGCAGCGTCCAGCCGTTCGCCGTCATACATTCCACCTGGCGCTTGAACTGGGCCAGCGGATGCTTGACGTCCTCGTTGTCTAGCTGCTTCCTGCAGGCGGCCTGATCCTCCGCCAGGTTACGACTAGGGCCACGGCCTTGGGGCCAGTCCCAGCGAAGACCGCGTCGCGCTTCAGCTTTGGGCTCCCGCATGGTTGCAGGCTCCACACCCTCGTCCTGCTTCGAGCCATCACACCCGAACAGTCCCAGAGCAAGAATGAGAATGACTCGTTTCCTCATCACGCGCGTAGAGGTCCCTGTTCCGGAAGTTCCGGCCCGATTCTAGCATCTATCCAGAATGACGGCCCTTTGGAGTGGGATGGAGCATACACCAGCTCACACGGCCGGACTGAGCGTTCGATATAGTTTCCCACAACATGAGGATGACGAGCAGTCAGAGAGCAGCTCTAGTTCTAGCGCTGTTGCTTGCGGCCCCAGAGCTAGCTCGCGCGGTCGGCCCCTCAGCGCCTGTTGACGGCTGGACCCCACTCCACATCGCAGCGTACAGAGGACAGTTGGAGCAGGTCCAGCGCCTGCTGATTGAGGGTGTCGAGGTGGATGCGACAACGGTCGGCGGATGGACACCGCTCTACCTCGCCGTTCAAGAAGGTCACGCCGCCCTGGCGAAGCTGCTCCTGGCCAGAGGTGCCAAATTGGATGCCGTGTTCCAGGAGGGTTGGGTCCCGTTGCACGTAGCCTCTCGGGCGGGACGGGCCAATCTGACGGAGCTATTGCTGGCCAACGGCGCCACCGTAGATGCCAGGAATACCGAAGGCCTGACCCCCCTCCACGTCGCCAGCAGGAAAGGTCACATCGAAGTCGCCGAGGCCCTTCTAGCCAAGGGCGCCGAGGTCGATGCGAGGGATGAGATTGGAGCGACCCCACTCTACCTGGCGGCGCAAGAGGGTCTCGCGGCGATGGCCGGGTTGCTGCTGGCTCGAGGAGCCAACGTCAACGCCAGCCGCCAGGGCGGTGCGACACCCCTGCTCAGGGCAACGCCTGGAGGTCAGCAGACGCCCCTGTATGCCGCGGCAAATGAGAACCATCCGGAAGTCGCTGAACTGCTGCTAGCCCACGGTGCCGATCTCGGGGTGCGGGCCAAAGAGGGTGCCACGCTCCTGCACGTCATCGCCCTTCCCGGCCACACTCCCATGGCGAAGCTGCTTCTGGAACACGGCGCTGACGTCACTGCGACGAACGATGCGGGCGCCACGCCACTGCACGTTGCGGCATATGTGGGCCATGTCACCTTCGTCGAGGTGCTGCTGGCTCATGCCGCCGATATTCACGTCAAGCAAGAGGACGGCTGGACGCCTTTGCACTTCGCGGCCATGCAAGGGCACGTGATGCTGGCAGAGCGGCTTCTGGCCAGTGGCGCCGATATTGGCGCCAAGAACAAACAAGGCTGGACGCCGTTGGAAGCCGCTATCCGTAAAGGGCGATCAGAGGTCGCGGAATTACTGGAAGCGGCCGATCCTAATGCGTAGGTTGCTGACTCTGCCGCTCGGAGGCACGTGCCAGGGCAAACAGGCGATTCTCCAGTCCGCGCACGCGGGCGACCGCAAACAGCCCGCGCAGCACGAGGCGCATGGGCGGCGCCAGGGTGAGCCTGCGCAGGTCCGTCTCCTCGCGCTCGAGCTGGACGAGCTCGAGGCACGCCTGCGTGAGGGCCTGAGCCAGGGTCTTGGGTGAAAAATAGAGGAAGTGCTGCTCGATGTAGAACTTCTCGAGCGGCACTTTGAGGCGGCCGGCCGTCAGGCGGTAGAGTGTTCCCGCTATGGGATCCAGGATGTTCCGCTCGTTGGGTGTGGAGAGGCCGCATATGGCGCCCGGAGCCAGTGAGCGCTGGATCGCTCGTAAGAGCCTGACGGGGTCCCGCGCGTGCTCGATGATGTCCCAGCCCGTGATGGCATCAAACTGGCGATCCTCCGCTGCGAACGCTGAGAACTCCCCTACCCAGACATCCAGGCCGAAGTGGTCCCGCGCATGGCTGGTCGCCTCGGCAGATTCGTCGATTCCGAAGGGCTCCCAGCCACGGCGGCGGGCGACGGCCAGGAAGAGGCCGGTCCCACACCCGATGTCGAGAAGTCGACCTGGCGAGCGGTGTCTTTCTATTCTGTCGAGCCAGGTCTCATATAGCTGGACCAGCGGGTTCGAGGGCGAGTCCTCGTAGGTGAAAGCGTAGTAGCTCTTGAGCTCCGGCACCGATCCCGCACCGCTCGTATAGAGCTGCGAGAACATCTCACGGATCTTCTCGGGGCTGGGCAGGGGCCACAGGAAGACTTGCTGACAGCTTCGGCATGCGAGGACCGAAAAGTCCGTGAGGCGGTACCGTCGTTTCGGATCGGTGGCCCCACACACCGGACAGATTGCTTGGGTCAGCTCAGACAAGGGGGGCGAGTCTGCCACCACACCCGAGGCAAGATCAAGCAGGCCCCCCTGGAACGCTCCGGCGCAGTGCGGGAACGACGATGCGCGGCACCGCCCAACCGGCCATCAACGGCTTCTCCCCTACGGGCCCTTCACACGCGGTGGAGAACTCGAGCAGAACGCTGCGCCCTGCGTAGCCATCCAGGGAAACATCGATCGGGAACCAGCCGCGGTCCGCGAAGACCACGGTAGGATCGAGTGTACGGGAAAAGAGGACCTCCCGGTCCCCGTCGGCCTCGACCTCGAGCGTGAAGCGCACCCAGGACTTGGGGACTTCGAACCAGTAGCGAGGGTTGACGGTCACCGCCGAGCGCAGATGAGCCCCCGGCACCACCTCGAGTGGGACGGAGAGAACGGTGCGGCCCTGTCCGGCCGTTGGCCGCAGTGCCAATACCGGGCGGAAGGGCCAGCGATCCGGCACAAGATACTGGGAACGCTCCCATGGCGGCACTGCGCGAGATGGGCTGCCCTCCTCCTCGAGCCGGAGAAATCCCCGGGATGCATCCGTTCCCAGGAGTGGTTGTCCGTCAGGCGCCCCGGTCGTTCGCCGCAGGCTTGCGAGCTTATAGCCCCAGGCATCATAGGTGTAGATTCGATCGATCTCGAAGTGCTCGACCAAATAGGAGAATAGCTCCGGTGCATACTCCTCAAAGGGTGGAAAGCTGATAAACTGTGTGAAATTGTAGATGACGATCGACGTTTTCTTCGCCTCCATGGCGTCGCTGATGCGGCGGTCCCGATCGGACAGCTCGGGGAAGGGCCACACTATATAGCTCGACCGGTGCGGACCGCGTCGGTCCGACAGAAAGTTCACGATCGGGAAGTACGGCATCACCGCGACCGTCTCATCCGGGGTCGAGTTGGCCCGGACGTAGTCCACCACCCCACGCAGCATCCTTGATTCGCTCGGCGTCACGTAGATGCCCGCGCGTTTGTCCGACAAATGCTCGGAGTGAATCGTTCGCAAGCGCCACGCCAGGCGACTGGTGTAGCCGATCGCGAGGCCTGCAGGCAGGACAAGCACTGCCGCAAGCACCCAGCCAAGCGTACGCCGGCCTCGCAGCAGGGTCTGCGCGTACACGGTCCCGAGGCAGAGTAGAGGCCAATAAAGAACCGCGAGGTGAAGGTAGTCCTGCGGCTTGTTGAGCGATATTAAGACGATGAGGGCCGCGGCGAACGAAAACAGCACCAGTTCTCGCAGGAAGCGCTGGCGCCCTTGCGCCTCGGCAAGGCCCGAGCGCCCTCGCCAGAGGTGGAGTGCGCCGCTGAGAAGCAGCAGATACGGTCCGTAGAAGAAGACTTTGAGAACCGTGTCGTACACTGCGGTGTCCGTGTAGACGAAGAACTTCCGGAACGCCTCCAAGTCCACCGTAAAAATGATCCCGGGCAGGTAGGTCAAGACGCCCAACTCGCTACGTAACAGGGGATCCTGGACAAAGAGCGGAAGAAGAGGCGGGAATGATGAGTACTCGAATGTCGCCATCCCCACGAGGTGATTCAAGACCGTGAACTGGATCAAATCGCTGAGCAAGCCTTGTCGCAAGAAGTGCATGCCCGTTGCAGCCCCCACCAGGGCAGCTGGAAGCAGGAGCCAGACGTAAAGAGCCAGGAGCGGCCGCCGCTCCTGGCTGGGATGGGAGCACGCATAAACGGCCAACGTCACACTCAACGCGAGAAGAGCGGCCGCTCCATAGTCCTGCTTGCACAATATCCCCAGACCAACTAGAAGACCGCTCCAGCCCAGCATGCGTCGGTTGCCCGTCTCGAAGAAACGAAGCATCAGCATTATGGACCCGAACAAGACGAGTAGCGCAGTGGTCGAGTAGCTATAGAAGTGCCAGTGAGGGAAGGCCCAAATCCTGTACAGCAAAAGCAGCCCCACCCCGATGGCCGCGTAGAGCGGCGTGACGAGATGCCTAAGGTACGCGAAGAGGAGCGTCACAAAGAGGGTGAACTGAACTACAACAATCCAGCGGGAGAGCAGAATGGAGGGCTCGAAGAACTTGAAGATCAGAGCCAGGAAATAGAACGCTCCAGGCAGAGGATACAGAGTCGCGTCGCGGTAGAGTTCGCCCCCCTTCGCCACGATGTCGGCGAACTGCAACATATGGCCTTCATCCATTGCGCTGAACCAGCGGTCGAAGAAGACCAGCTGGAACAGGAAGCTCACGAGCGCGACGAGG
>SMWZ01000120.1 GCA_004356455.1 Deltaproteobacteria bacterium | reverse complement strand
GGATTTTGACACCCAGGCCTGGACACGGAGCCGCCATTGAATGCCACAAGCCAAAAATGGGACCAAGAAGCGGCATTACGGACATGCCTGCTTGACGGAATGGTAGTTGCACCCCCTCTGACCACCACCTGGCGAGGTGTGTGGATGAGCATGCAAATTCCGCACTACCAAGAGCAGGCTCGTCGGACCAGCGCGCAGGCGCAGGTCAGCCCCGACGAGGCCATACAGGGAATGCGAAGCTCACAAGCCGAGATGCGGTCAGCCATCGACGGCGGCGCCTGGCGCACGACGCGCTGGCACGAATCCTTCACGGACTCCTTCGTCGAAGAGGTCCGGGATGCACGCGTGTTCGTCGATGTCGGCGCGGAGCTCGGATTCTACTCCTACCTGGCCCTCAAGCACATGCCCGACGATGGGCGGATCATCTGTGTCGAAGCGGATCCCATCCGCTGTGAGCTGCTGCGGGAGTTCTTTGCTCGAGAGCCTCGTGTCGAGATTGTGAATATCGCGGCACACAACGCGACCTCGAAGCTCATGCTGACGAAGCCTGTTGGCTGCTCGGCCACCAGTGCAGATGTGGAAGGTGCAAAGTTTGCCGTCAAAGCCGCTACACTCGACCACATCATCGGCAACGCCCAGGTGGACGTGATCAAGATCGACATCGAAGGCGCCGAGGCCCATGCCTTCGAGGGCCTGCAGCAGACGCTCCAGCGAGGCCGAGCTCGAATCTTCCTGGAGATGCACTCCTGGGTCGATGACATCTACCCGGGCGGGAAGGCTCTGATCGAGGCGCTCCTGAAGTCAAGCGGCTATGCGATTCAGAACCTCGATAGCGCCAACTCGAGAGACTGTGCGGGTCTTCTTCAGGGCGGGCGCTTCCTGCTCACGCCCCCTAGAGCAGCTCAGGCCGGCGCCGCGCAGCAGTCGCTCATCAGTATCGTGATACCGGCTCTAAACGGCGCCGAGTTCATCGAGCGGACACTGATCAGCATTCTGCGTCAAGGCTATGTCGATCTCGAGGTGATCGTGGTTGACGGAGGGTCGTCGGACCGTACCAAGGAGATCGTGAGCCGTTATCCCGAGGTCCACCTGATCGAGGCGCAGGGCAAAGGGTACGTCCAGGCGCTCCGCTGTGGCCTGGAGGCCGCTCGCGGTAGCGTCATCGGAATCCAGCACTGCGATGACTACTATGCCCCGGGAGCGGTGCGAGAAGCCGCGGAGATTCTAGGTCGCTACCCCGAGGCCGGATTGGTCACGGCAAAGCGTGTCGTGCTCGCACCCGGTAGCAAGGAGGCCGGGCGCACACCCGACGGGCGCTCGCGCTGGATCGACTTCTGGGACCTGATCGAGGGGGTGGCGACGCCCTTTCACGAGTCCACCTTCGTACGTCGAGAGCTGATCCAGGAGGTCGGCGGTCTCAACCCGGATCTCGAATACAATGCTCTATTGGACCTCTGGCTGCGTATCCTCTCACGCTGGCCGGGGGTCTGGGTGAATCGACTCTGGGGTTTTCGTCAGGTTCAAGCGAAGAGCCGCCGCCATACCGCATACGAGCAGATCGCTAAGGATACGGCCCGCTCATTCGAGCTGTGGCTCGAGTCACTGCATCCCGACTCGCGCGAAGAGTTCGGGGACAGGATTCGAGCTTGCGCTCAGTTCCGGCAGGCCGACTTCTCTTACCTTGCGGGAAGCCGGTCCAAGGCGCGTGATCTGCTCGAGCAAGCGCTCGAGCTGTACCCCGCGCTCATCGGAAATCCGAGCTGCGAGCGGCTGGCCCAGGAGCTCGCGCTCGATAAGAGCGTGCTCGCCGCAGGCTCTCAGCGCCCCGGCCACGATCAGCTCGTGACGGCCACACGCGCCGTAGATGGGATCGAGCTCGGCCTCAAGGAGATCGCGGACCCGTCACCGACCTGGTACGCAAGGCCTTGAGCCCAGGTCTGCGCATGGCGGTGCTCTCCCTCGAGCCCGAGACGTCCGCCTCCTGGTATGTCCGCATACTCACCCCGTTGGCCGCGCTGCGCCAGCGCATCGAGCTCCTACTCGGGGCATGCCGCAACGGCGCGCGCACCTCGATCGATCTCGACATCATCGATAAGGCCGACCTGGTCCTGATCCAGAGGCTGTTCCCGGCCCGCGCAACCTGGCCTGTGATCCAATCGATCATCGATTCCGGAAAGCGGATCGTGTACGAGGCCGAGGACTTCCTCCTCGAGCCCGACCGGACGGATCCGGATTACCTTCGCGCTCGCCTGTGTAGGCCGTACATCGCCGATCTGCTACGCGCCGCCCACGCCGTGATCGTCCCGTCCGCCGCTCTGCGCCAGGCTTACTCCGCATACTCCAGCTCGATCCAGGTGCTGCCCGAGCTCCTGCACGCCTCACTCTGGGCCCAACCGATTCGCGAGCCTTCCACGACGCCAACGATCGGTTTCCTGGGACAGGCCAGCGACGTCGCCAACCTCGCGCTGATCGAGGATGCGCTGGTCGACGTCTCCACGCGGCTCGGCAGCCGAGTGCGCTTTGTCTTCATCGGCTGCGTCACTCCGACGCTCGCCGCACTACCCGGGGTCCGGGTCCTGCCCGAGCCGCTCGACTATCCAGCACGCGCCCGTGTCATGCATGAGGCGGGACTCGACATCGCCCTGGCGCCCTTGCGCGATACAGCGTTCAATCGATGTAAGGGGAGATTGCGCTGGCTCGAGTACTCGGCCGCGGGTGCGGCTGGCATCTACAGCGACCTGCCCGGGATCCGGGAATCCGTGAGCCCGGGCAGGACTGGACTGCTCGTGGGCTCTGCGCCAGAGGCATGGGCCTCTGCCCTCGAGCAGCTCGCGCTCGATCCCGAGCGAAGAGCCACGATCGCGCGCACGGCCCAGAATGAGGTCCTGTCCCGCCACACCGTCGAAGCGGGAGCTCTGGGCCTGGCCGAAACGCTGGAGGCCGTCGCTAAGAATCCCTACCCCAGCGCTGCCAGCGCGGGATCCATTCCCGGCTCCGCCCTCGAGAGCTGATAGGTTCCGATCGCGCCGAGGAGTGCCTCGGCACTCATCCGCTTTTGGCGCTCCTCAAAGTCGCGGCCCGCCTGAGCGCCCCTGCGCCGTCGCAGCCCGGGATCCTCCACAAGTCGTGTCATCCAGCTCGCCGCCTCTTCGAGCGCGGGCTCCGCCCAGCGACTCTCTCGGGCAAGGTTCTGGCCGCAGTAAGCCTCCTGCGTGGCCCCGCGTGCGGGGACGAACGAGAACCCCACGGGACACGAGTTCGAATCCGTCATGAACTCCATATTCCCGGACCACGCGGTCGCGATGACGGTCTTCCCCATCGACATGAGCTCCAGCAGACACAGCCCCAGGCCTTCCGCGCGGTGCAGCGAAACGAAAACGTCACAGCTCGCATACAGTGACAGAACTTCCGCATACGGCAGAGAGCGATCGATCAGAATGAGCCGACGATCGCGATTCGCGAGTTGATCCAGCCGCTCCAGATGGATCTGCCAGGACTTCTCGAGATGGGCGTTGTTTACCTTGACGACCAGCCGCACGTCGTCACGCGTGGGAAAGGCGCATCGAAACGCCTCGATCGCACCGAATGGGTTCTTCCGGTTGAGATCGCTGGCCATATCGAAGGCCGTTACGAACACGACGGATTCCGGGTCGAGTCCCCAACGCTCACGAGCGGGCTGCGCCTGCTCGTCGATGTAGAGCGGATGTGCCCAGTAGCGAACGACGGGGCCGGATAGCGCCGAGGCATAGCACTCGTAGTTAAAGCGGCTTCCCGCCAGGACGATGTCGAAGGACTCGAGAATCTCGACTGATTCCTTCGGGAGCTCACCCAGCTCCCAAAAGGGAAGACATGCATTGATCCGATCCCAGCTCCGAATTGCGGGCGCTGCGACTCCGATGATACGGGATAGGTCTCCCGGGTTCAGAAAGAAGAGATTGACCGCATAGGGAGCGGGCTCATCGAGCGTATGTAGATCCTCGGGGCAGCTCGCGTCGCGTACGGAGCGCCCGCTGTCTGCGAGCACGTCCACGAGCCAGACCCGCTGGCCGGCTTCGCGCAGCAGGCGCGCGTAGTTGCGAGCGGTCACACCCAGACCGAAGTTTCCGCTGAAAAAGCCGAACAGGTTGATCCCGAGACCCCCGTTTTCCATGCCAGAGACGATCCGGACTACTTCCCGACCGGCACCCGCGTCTCCCAGGCCGGGATTACGCGAGGCAGCGAGAGCAGGCCGGGATGCGCGATGGTCATGATCCTCAGATCCCGAGGATTGACGTCGCTTCCCGCCTCCAGCAGGCGCAGATTGTGGGCGGCGATCTCGGAACGGTGGCTCAGATCCCGCAGCATCGGCGCTCCTTCGTCGGGGCGGTTCTGGAGCAGCAGCGCCAGCGCCAGACCGTGTGCGACCTCGACCTGGTCCCCTGCCTGCGAGAGCAGCTTGCGGTAGATCTCCTCCGCATAGTCGAGCGCCGGGTAGGGCGTCTGCCACACGAGGTGGTTCGCATAATCAAACCAGGCCGCCATGCGCGCATCATCCGAGGTGTCATCGCGCAGGAACGGGTAGATCTGCTCGAGCGGGGTCGTGCTTCGATAGCGACCCAGGAAATCATCGAGCTCCGCTCGCATGGCCTCGTGGTTATAGGAGAGGTTGTCAGAGGACTCATAGTACAGACCCAGCACCTCATCGATGTGGTGGGCACCGTGCTCGAGTGCCAGACGCATGAAAAACTCGTAGTCGCCCGCAAGGCGGTACTTGCCCTCGAAGTACCCGACATCGTCGTGTAGCGCTCGGCGCCACATCGGTTGCGGACCGAAAGGGCAATCCATCAGCATCTGCCGAGGGGAGGCTTGGGGAAGCTTCCAGACACGATTCGCCCGGGTTGCTTCGAAGCTATCGTTCTCTGCGGTCGTGATCAGTGAGTCCGCATACACGATCCCGACGGGTTGGCGATCGAGCTCCCGCGCAAGACGTTCCAGGGCATCGGGGCGGTGCCGATCGTCCGTATTGGCGTTCGTCACATATTCGCCCCGCGCCGTTGCGACTCCCCGGTTCCAGGCCTCGTACAGGGTCTCGCGGCAGGTCCGGATGTAGACGATGTTCGAGTTCCGACGCTGGAACTCGCGCACGATTCGCTCCTCGTTCTCGGGCGAGCCGCTGTCGATCACGATGATCTCGAGCTGGCGAGCCAGCGTCTGTCGCTCCAGGTCGTCCAGGCAGGGCCCGAGAAGTCTCTCGGCCCCGTAGGTGGAGACGATGGCCGTGGCCTTGAGCGCCGCACCCGCCCGGGCGCCCTTCAATGCGGGCACAGATGGCGGCTTCTCCACAACGGGCTCCGAAGCACGCTCCAGCCCAAAAACGTCGCGGTAGTCCCGCTTTGGAAAGACCTCGAGCTTCCCTTCGAGCGTCGCGTCTGTGACCGAGCGCCCATCGGCGCGGAAGTACTCGTGGGCCAGGCGATAGCCCACCTCGGCGTTCTCGAGATCGGGTAGATGCCAGCGCACCCCACTTCCGAAGTACCGTGGATGGAAATGATTGGCATCATCTCCAGTGGATACGACAGACTCGTTCGGATTCCCGGGCGGGAGTTGGTACTCGTGATCGACGCCGATCAGCACGACCTCCGAGAATCCCATGTAGTAGGCGAGCTGCAGGGCCACGTAGGTGACGGTGTAGCCTTCCCAGACTCCCGAGCGGGGATCCCGTGCGAAGCTCGGCCCGGGCATGGGCTGCAGCAGGACCGTATCGTCGCGTTCGGGAAACAGGTCCATGCACTGAGCGCTCAAAAACCGGGGGCTACGAATCGCCTGGATCTCGCGCACGCTCTGCTCGAGCACGAGGGGGTTCATGCAGATGTAGTAGCTGGGCTGGAAGTCCATCGTCTCCGAGAGGAGATAGATCCGGTTGAGACCGAAGCTAATCTCGTCCCTGAGAAAGGAGAGATCCATACGGTTCAGGCTGGGCCCGTTGCCGATGATGACGCAGCGCTGATCCCGATGGCAATCGCGATAGCGCTCGAGCCTCGCATTCGAGCTAAGCAAGCGCAGCTCACGCGGCGCGGCGGCACTCGGTTGCCGCTCGAGCTCGGCCAGCTCAGGCCGCGCCGGATCGATCGCGCGAGCACGCTGCAGCGCCTCATCCATCAAGCTCCGCTCGCCGAGTTCATGCGCGCCTTCCGCAATGCTGATCCAGCACTCGATATCGCCGGGCGCTAGAGCTACGGCCCGCCGGTAGTAATCAAGGGCCTCCTGCGGCTCGCCTCGCACAGCCGAGAGCTTCCCGAGCGCTACCAGGGTTGCCGGCTCCTTGGAGGCTCGTTCATGTGAGGCGCGCAGCGCTTCCTCCGCGCCCTCAAAATCGCCCCGCAGCCGACGGTTCTCGCCCAGGTGACGGAGCAGCGTGACCTCGCCCGGGTTTACGGCGAGCCCGAACTCGATGACCTCTCTCGTCTCATCGAGTCGCTGAGCGACCATGAGGAGATCGATCAACGGAAGGTACGTCACCGGCTCCAGCGGCGCGCGATTCACGAGCGCTCGCAACTTACCCTCTGCGGCAGCCCAGTCATCGCGCGCGATCGCTTCGCTGGCGGTCAGCAGCAGATCCCGCATCTCGCCCCGCGTCACCAGCTGCTCTGTCTCGAACTGCGACCAGCGAGCGGTCGCCTGAAGCGAACTGCGCACGCAGCGGAATGCATCTCCCAGGACCGCAACCTTTTTCGAGAGATCGCCAATGACCAGGTCGCGGTGCGCTTCCCGCTTCACGATCGAGAGCACACGCTCGATCCCCGCCTCGTCCCCCTCCTCGCGCAGAACACTGAGCCCTAGAGAGACGAGGTGACCTAGCTGTCGCTCGAACAGATACGCTCGTGTCATGCGCCAGTCCGGTACGTGATGGTGTACCACCGCTCGCGGTGTGTAGTAGACGGCGTGGCCGGCGTCGTGGATCTTCCGCTGGATCTCCGTGTCTTCGGATCCGAGCAGAAACTGACCCAGTCGCCCGAGAGCGCTGTCAAAGCTTCCGATGCGCGTGAAAACCTCGCGTCGGAACGAGCAGTTCACACCGATGATGCGCTCGGGCCAGCGGAGGGGTCGGATCTCGGATCCCCAATCGATCAGACTGAGCGGGCGGTGGTAGTTCTCGTCCAGCCAGCTCGGAGGCGGGGCATCCCAGATCGGGTCCGCCTTGCCGCCGACGGCCAGCGCGTTCGGAACGCTATCGTAGACCTCG